>JBBQJJ010000449.1:0-7204 GCA_038325805.1 Haliangiales bacterium | reverse complement strand
AATCGTCGTCGACCATGTTGCCCTCGGCCTCGAACGCGCCGGGGTTGACGAGCTCGGGGTTCGTGCAACCGGCACCTGCCGCGTCACAGCAATCGCCGCCGCAGTTGGTGAAGCCGTCGCCATCCTCGTCGATCTCTTCGTCGACGGCACCGTTGCAGTTGTCATCGACGCCGTTCGAGCACGCCTCGCCGACCGGCGCGACCTCGCCACTGCAGCCGCCCCACAGTCCGTCGCCACCACACACGCGCGATCCGGCGACGCACGGGCCGATGCCTTGCGTGCCTGGCGCACCGCTGTAGCAAGCCTCGCTCGCGCCAGGTTCACACTCGGGAATCGTGGTGTCGCCGTCCGGAACTGGATCGCCATCGACGACCTTCGGTCCGCAGCCAAGGATCGACAGAACGCCGACGAGCAGAGATGCCCTGATCATGAGTGGCATCGTCTTCCGTTTCTTGCGCCCGCACAACTCGCGAGCGATCACAGGAGCTTGCGCGCACAGTGTCCTACCTCGTGATCAACTACGCTCGACGACGTGGACGAGCTTCTGGATCGGATCGCGGCCGGCCCCGTCGACGCGGAGCTCGAGCTGCTGCGTGTCTATGCGGATCAGCTGATCCTGCGCGGCGATCCGCTCGGCGAGCTGATCGTCGTCGCGACCGATCGCCTGCGTCACGACACCCCCGAGCGCTCGCGTCGCGAGGACGCGTTGATCGCCGAGCGCATTCGTGAGCTGACCCGAGCCCTCGGGCGCCCGGGTACATATCGCTGGCGCCGCGGCTTTCTCGACAGCGCCTCGTTCCAGCACACCGGCGACCAGCAGATCGAGCTCGTGTTTCCCATCCTCGCGATGCGCCCCGATGCGCGCCTGCTGCGCCGCATCGAGATCCACGGGCTCGAATACGACGGTCAGGGCGACCTCGGGCCCACGTTCGCGACGCTCGCGCGGCTCGCTCCCCAGTTCTCGCGGCTGACGGACGTCGTGGTCGGCGTCGACCTCGACGCGGGCAACCCGTGGGTCGATGGCCCGCTCGCGCTGCGTGACGTCAGCCCGCTCTACGCCGCGTACCCGGCACTCGAGCTCCTCGAGCTCGACGGCGCTCGGATCGAGCTCGGCGACATCGTGCTGCCCAACCTGCGGCGCTTGTTGGCCACGCGCCTCGCACCCGACGATGCGCGCCGGATCGTCGCCGCCGAGCTGCCGCGGCTCGTCGATCTCGAGCTCGGCTTCTACCCGCGCGATGTCGACAACGTCGCCGCGTGCTTCGGCCCGTTGCTCCACCGTCGGTTTCCCCACCTCGAAGCTCTCTCGCTCGCGCTCCCCACCGCCGAGATGCAACTGTGGTTGATGCGCGAGCTACCCGATGCACCGATCGCTCGTGGCGTGCGCCACCTGGCGTTTCGCCACGCTCGGATCGACGCGCGCTGCATGGAGCTGTTACTCGCGGATCGCTCGCGCTATCCGCGGCTCGAGCGACTCGAGCTCCGGCACTCCACGCTGTCGGCGAGCCTGCAGAAGCGACTGCTGCACGCCTTCGGCAGCGCGCTCGTGCTGGTCTAGGAGCCTAGAGGATCACGGTCGGCGCGCAGGTCGAGACGCCTGCCCCGACGATCGAGCGCGTGTTGGTGGGCAGCGTGTTGCTGATCGCACCGGTCTGGCCGTTGACCTCGAACACGGTGGTCGCGGTCTGGTTCTCGCGCTGGAGGAAGACGTGGAAGTTGCCGCCGAAGAAGGCGAACGCCCACGACATCGGCAAGCCGGTCAGCGTGCCGAGGTTAAACGTCTTCAACGCCGAGCCGCTCGTCTTGTCGAGCTGTTCGATGCGAGGCGCAGTCTCCGACGGGAAGAACCCCCACAGCTCGGCATCGCCGGTGCCCGTCAGCTCGGGCCATTCCTGGACGGTGCCGATCGGCGTGGGAGCCATCGTGCTGACGTCGAGCGTGTTGAGTCTCGAGGTGGTCTCGATGTTCGGACCGAAGCCACCAGCGATGTAGAGCTTGTCGGTCGTGCCACCCGCGGCGTCGGTGGAGAAGCCCATGCCGAACACCTGCAGCTGCCCCGACGTGCCGCCGGGCTGCCACGCCGTGGCCTGGCAGTTGAGTGTCGTGGTGTCGACCTTGAACAGCTCGCCGGAGCTGAACAACACGTAGGCGTTGGCGTTGCGGTCGATGCCCATCGAGAACGGTGTGGCGCCGTTGCTGGCCGGGCACACGAGCGCGCCCTTGTCGTTGAACGATCGGCTGATCGGGTCGTACGTGGAGAGCTGGTTGTTGACGTCGACGACGTAGATCAGCTTGGCCTCGGCCGAGCAGCCATCGGGGGGCGGCTGGCCGCCGTCGCCGGTGGGGTTGTCATCGTCGTCATCGTCACCGCGGCTCGGAGCGCCACAGGCTGCAGCAAACAACGTGAGACAGACGATTCCAGTCGTGAGGGCCCGCATCGCGTTCGAACCTATCACGCCGGCTTGCGACCTCCCCGGCTTTCTAAGGTGCGCAGTACAGTGAGCACATGCTGGCGTGTGGCCACGACGATGCGGCCGGGACGTCCGGGGTCTGCGCTCACGTGCGCGCCGGTGAAGCCTATCGAGAACGCTTCCTCGGTCGCGGTATCGACTGTGACCTGGTCTGTACGACCTGCAGCGCGCCGGGGATCGAGATCGACGAGGTGTGCGTCGCGTGTCGCGATCGCGCGCGCGAAGCGAGTCACAACGAGGGATTCGTCGGCGAGCCCGGCATCGTCGACGAGCCGTCGGCCGTGCGCTTCGAGCACCTCCCACCACGGCAGCTACCGATCAGCGGACTCCACGACCTTCGCCCGCGCCCGGGGGGCGATCGGGATCGCTGGGTGGGTGTCACCACGGATCGTCGGCTGGTCGAGATCGATCTCGATCGCGGCGACCGCGACGGGCTCGTCGAGCTCACCGTCCTCGCCCACCTGCCCCACGATCTGAACGTGGTCGGAGCGCAGCAGCCGGGCTCCGAGGCCGAGTCGCCGGACGAGCCGACCCCGCTCAGCCTCCATCTCTCGGCGGACGGTACGCTCGCCGCGATCGTCCAGGAGGGCCACGGCCAGCGCGCGGTGATCGTCGATCTCGCGACGGGCGCGCAGCTGATGGAGCTGTTGCGCGACGCCTATTGTTGCGAGCACAGCAAGCACTCCCTCGCGTTCGTCGAGCACGACGGGCGCACCCTGCTCGTTCACGCGAGCGATTGGAACCGCCTCGACGTCTACGAGCCGAGGACCGGGGCGCTGCTCACCGCGCGCGGCCCGACGTCCTATCGCCGCGACGAGGAGCAACCACCGCACTACCTCGACTACTTCCACTGCGGGCTGGCGGTCTCACCGGACCAGCGGTTGATCGTCGACAACGGCTGGGTCTGGCAACCCGACGGAGTGATCGTCGCGTGGTGCGTCGACGACTGGTTGACGAAGAATGTCTGGGAGTCGGAGGACGGCGGATCGCGCAAGCAGCTGCTGTGGCGCGGAGAGTGGGATCGACCGCTGTGCTGGATCGACGACACGCACGTCGCGATCTGGGGCTACGGGCAGGACCAGACGCTGATCCCCGCCGTGCGGATCTTCGACGCCGTCGCCGGCAGCCAGGTGCGGTGGTTCGCGGGGCCGCGCGGCGATCTCGTGTTCGATCGCGTGTTGTTCTCCCTCGCCGAGTCCGGAGCGGCGGTGTGGAACATCGAGCGCGGCACACGACTGCATGCCGACACCGGCGAGTCCCCTACCCGGTTCCATCCCACGGCGAAGACGTTCGTCAGGTTCGACGACGGCACGATCTATCCCTCGCGCTTGCTCGGCCTCGACGCGAGCTTCCGGACCGGCGCGATCGCCGAGCTCGCGGATCGGATCGCGCGCGAGAACGCGTTCGACGATCTACCCGTGCTGGGCGACGCGCTCGAGGCTGCGGGCTGCACGGATCGCGAGATGCTCGATCACTGCCAGCATCCCGGCGAGCATCGCGGTCGCTGCTGGGTGCTCGAGCGTCTCGATCTTCTCAGAGCTCGAAGCTGAGCACGCCGTTGCGCCGGGTCGCGACGTACGCGATGCCATCCGCGCAGCACACGCCGCGCGGCTCCCACGAACCCTGCGCGAGGACCTTCGACGAGCCGTCGAGCTTGATCAGGCGAACCCAGCCGATGCCGGTCTCGTCCTCGGTCGAAGTCACGAGCACCGCGTCGTCCCCACACGCGCAGACCGCTTCGGGCCGCTCGACGTCCGCCGACAGCTGGAGGCGGAACACCCCGCGGCCTCCCGAGACATCGACGCGAAACACCGCACGCCGGCGAGCATCTGCGACCACCAGGACGTTGCCGAGCGCCGCGATCCCCGTCGGATGGAGAAACCCATCGATCACGCTCGAGCAGGTGCCGGTGACCTGATCGACCTCGACCACACAGCCGTCGTGCGCGCCGCTGCGCGATCTCATGTACTGCGTGGCGTAGAGCCGCTGGTGCGAAGCGTCGAACGCGAGTGCGCCTTGCCAGACCTTCGCCGGCACGTTCGCGAGTGCACTCGGTCGGCCCTCGGCATCGAACGCGAGGATGGCGCCGACCTGACCTTCGCCGACGCGCGCCGCGTAGAACGTGCCGCCTTCTCCGATCGCGAGCCCACCGACGCGGTTCGCGGTGAGCGTCCCACCAGAGTCGACGGTCGCGATCTTGCGTTGGTGTTCGCCGGTCACGCCGATGATCGCGCCCGAGTAGCCATCGGCGATCAGCAGCGAGTCACCGCGTCGCGCCACGCACACCGGATCGCCGCCCACCGTGATCGGCGGGCGTGTGCGGTCGAGGTATGCGGGCACCGAGACCATGGTGGAAGCGGTCGACATCGATCGAACGAAATGCGAGCCGCGTGCCGGGGTCGATGCAGATCGTCAGGTGGCTTACTGCCACGTGCCTTGGAACACGAACGTGACGACGCGCCCCGCGGTGCGGAAGCCCGTGCGCGTCTCCGGGCGAACGTCGAGCGCATCGTCGATGCGAAGGACTGCGAGGTACTCGCGAGACAGCTGCGCGGTGAGGTTCGCCTCGACGAGCGTATACGCCTCGGTGGGCATCGCCTTGTCGATCGCCTTGCCTTGATAGCGCGCGCGAACCAGCCCGGAGATCATGCGGTGCGGGGAGACCTGGACCCACACATCGCCTCGGTGACGAGGGAGCCTATCGAGCGGATCCGCACCACCCATGTTGGCGCCAGCCACATCACAGCCCTCCGCCGAGCCGAGCTCGCACGCCTTGATGTAGTTGTACGAGCCGCCGACCTCGACCTGCCGCACGAGCTTCACCCGGGCCTGGAGATCGACGCCGTAAAACAGGGCATCGTCGAGCGCGGCAAGCTTGCCGACCGTGTCATCCGGGCACTGCTCTTGCGCCGGGCAGACGCGCGCCGTGCCGGTGGTCTTGCGCGCATAGGGCGCCCACTCGACATGCACCCGCGGCTGCGGATCCTCACCGGCGCCGGCGAGCTTCGCGGTCCGCATGCCGTCCCAGATCGCGCGGATCTCGGCGTGCTTCGCGAGCTCGGGTCCCAGCTCGGGGTTGCCGGTCGCCGAATCGAAGCGCTCGCGCAGCGAGGGCACGCGGCCCTTGTAGCCAGCCGTCGCGGTCAGCTCGAGATCCTGGAGGAGCTTGTATTTCGCCACGGCCTTGCCCTCGGGCCACGGATCGGCACCGACGCCCACCGGGATCGCGACGCCGCCGGCGAGGTCGAAGCGGAACTGCCCGTGCTCGTACTGACCATCGAGCGCGAGCTCGGTGATCGAGAGGTCGCCCTTGCTGACCTGGTTGTTCATCGTCTCGACGCGCGCGTCCTCGCGCGAGAACGACGCCGACGCAGCCCACCGAAACTCCTTGGCGATCGGTGCAGTCGCGAGCGCCGAGGCACCGACACGGATGGCCGAGAGCTCCTCGAAGTTGAGCTCGCTGGTGAACGTCTGGTCGAGGAAGAACCGCGAGCGGCGATCGAGCCGCTGCGCGAAGCCGTGCGCCTGCACCTGCACCTTGCCGAGCTTGTCGTCGAGCTTGACCGCCCCGCGCATCGAGGTCTCGCGATCGATCATCAGGACCAGGCCCGTGTCACCGGGCGGTGCGATGTAGTGGCGATCGTCGAGGAAGCCATCGACGGCGATGCGGCGCGCGCCGTTGCGATACTCGAGGCGACTCGAGCCGGTGGCGGAGCGGCGTCCCTCGTTGAACACCGCATTCGTCATCGGTGCTTCCAGATCCCGCGCGCCCATCAGTCCCGACGCGGCGATCCGGATCGCGGTGTGCTTCGACAGCGCAGCACGCGCGGTACCCGACATGCCGACGCTCGGCAGCGAATCACCGGTGACGCGGGCGACCACCACCTGCGAGCCGATCGCGTCGCGCGTGTGCACCTCGACGACGCCGCCCGGTCCGCCCGCTCCGTCGATCGGCGATTGCGGCGTGGTCGACACCCGGATCTGGACGATGTCGGTGATCGGGATCGACGAGACATCGAAGGTGCCGTAGTACGGATCACTGACGAGTACGCCGTCGATGAAGATCGAGACCGCGCCTTTGCGCGCGCCACGTACGTCGATGTTGAAGCCGCCGCGGCCGGCATCGCGCACCACGACATCGGTGAGTAGCGAGAGCGCTTGGCCGAGATCGACGACGCCGCGGGCGGCGAGCTGCTCCCCCGTCAGTCGCACCTCGGTGTCCCGATCGAAGGGCTTGTCGGCACGCTCGGCGAACACCTCGACCACCTCTTGCCCGGCGAGCTTCAGCAGCTCCTCGTCGGTCAGCTCCTGGGTCGTGGCGGTGACGGTCGGACCCTCGCTGGAGGCTGCCGGTTCCTCGGCGCGGGCCTCGAGTCCCCACAGGGACGAGGCCAACACCGTTCCGATCAACAGCTTGGGCGAGGACCGCATGCAGTCCTCGAGGGTAGAGCAAAGTCCTGGCCGGATCAGGCAGTTACAGCAGCGTTACCGCGTTACTGCCAGACCGTCTCGAGATAGACCTCGGGGTGCGGCTCGATCACGCTGCCGCCGTGGCGTTCGTCGATCCAGGTCAGGATCGCGTTCTCGCCGGCTGCGATGCCGCGGATGTCCGCGGTGCCTTCGACGAAGTGCGAGTGCGAGAAGTTGAGGTGATCCGTCGACACCAGATCGGCGCCGAGCACGGAGGCATAGAGCTCGACCTCACCCTGCGTGATGTCGATCGCGTACTTTCG
>JBBQJJ010000448.1:0-7207 GCA_038325805.1 Haliangiales bacterium | reverse complement strand
CTCGAGGAGCTGCGCGTCGCGCACGATGCCGGCCGCGATTCGCGCGGCGTCGGACCGCAGCTCGGCGAGGCGGAGCTGTTCGACGCGTTCTCGCAGTCCACCGGCATCCCGCAGGCACTACTCTCCGACGACAAGGCGCTGTCTCGCGAGGACGTGATCGCCGCGCTGCGCCGCCGGATGGTCGGTCAGGCGCCCGCGGTGAGCCGTGTCGCGGATGCGATCTCGGTCGCGAAGGCGCGGCTCGCACCGGCAGACAAGCCATTAGCGTCCTTGTTGTTCGTCGGCCCGACAGGCACGGGCAAGACCGAGCTCGCGCGCAGCGTGGCCGCGTACCTGTTCGGTGCACCCGACCGGATGGTGCGGCTCGACATGAGCGAGTACACGGATCCGTGGGCGGCGGAGCGGTTGTTCGGCGCGGATACCAACGACGACGGTCGCCTGACCTCCGCGGTGCGCAGTCAGCCGTTCGGGGTGGTGCTGCTCGACGAGATCGAGAAGGCCCACCCGTCGGTGTTCGATCTCCTGCTGCAAGTGCTCGGCGAAGCGCGGCTCACGGATGGGCGTGGGCGCACGACGTTCTTCCACAACTCGATCATCGTCCTGACCTCGAACCTCGGCACCCGTGGCGCGAAAGGAAAGCTCGGCGTTCGCACCTCGGGCGACGAGGACAAGGAAGAAGACCGCCGGTATCGCGATGCGGTGCTCGGTGCGTTCCGTCCCGAGCTGATCAACCGCCTCGATCAGATCGTGGTGTTCCATCCGCTCGACGCCGACGAGATCACGCGGATCGCCGAGATCGCGGTGGGTAGGCTCGCCGAGCGGCGTGGGTTCACCCAGAGCGGCGCGATCCTCGACATCTCGCGCGCGTCGCTCGAGCAGCTCGCCGACCGCGGGTTCTCGCCCGAGCTCGGTGCTCGTGCGCTGCGGCGCCACCTCGAAGCCGAGGTGCTGGCCCCCGCTGCCCGGTTGCTCGCTCGCGCGGGTGCCGATGGTCACGGGGGAACGCTCACCGTCCGGACCGCCGACGAGACGGTGGTGAAGCCCGCCGGTTCGCGGATCGGCGAGGAGGTTGGCGATGTCTCGGTGACGCTGTGGCGGCGCGCCGCGTCCACCGGACGGCGCCTCGTGCGTTCGGCCCTCGCGCTCGGTGGCTTGCGTCGCGACACGGATCGCGAGCTCGCCTCGCCGCAGGCGGTCGCGGTGAAAGAGAAGCTCGCGGAGCACGAGGCCACGCTCGCGACCGCGCTGCGCAAGTCGACCACGGATGCGAAGGCGATGTCGGGCGCCGAGATCGCGCGGATCTCGACGGAGCACGCCAGGTTGCTCGACCGCTGGACCAAGTGTGTCACAGCGCAGGGCGAGCTGCGCACCGCCGAAGAGCTCTGCCTCGAGGCGCTCGCACGCGACATCGACGCGATCGATCTGATCGACGCCGCGATCACGCAGCGCCATCAGTTCCGTCGCGATCTGTTCTGGCTCGTCACCTCGCTGCGACCGACCCGCCCGGGCGCGACGCTGCTCGTGCACTCACCGGATGCGCGCGCCGCGACCGCGGCGTGGGTGAGGATCGCGATGCGCGCCGCGGCAGCCAGTGGGTGGCGCGCGAGCGTGCACCTGTGGGGCGAGATCCAGGCGGGATGGAAGCACTGCACGAAGGACCGACCCGGCTGGGGCCCGCCCCACGATCTCGCGTGGGCCGAGGCCAGCTTGGCGTCGGTGGCGCCGGTGTCGGCGCTGCTCCGCGTGGTCGGGCAAGGTGCGGACTTGCTGCTCGGCCTCGAGCACGGGCTGCATCGCTTCCACGGGCTCGCAGGGGATGCGTGTCATGCGTGGGTCGATCTGCTCGAGTCGCGCGCCGAATTCGTCGATCAGGAATGGATGGCCCTGCCCGGACCGCCGTCGGCGCGTGGTCCCCGCGGCGCACCGATGCGCGAAGCGGTGGTCACCGGCGATCACGTGATCGTCGAAGGCGAAGAGCTCGACGTGCCCTTCGCCGACCTCGGGCCGCGGCTCGCCGAGGCTGCGATCACCCGCCTGCTCCCGGCGTTCGCGAAGCCCGATGGCCTCGACAAGCTCTGGGTCTGGGAGCGTCCGCTGCAAGCGATCGAGGAGCTGCTCGCAAAGCAGAAGGCAGGCACAGCGCCGTGATGATCCATTTCACGGTCGGCGTCTACCAGTCCAAGAAGGAAGGCCTCGAGGAGTGGACCGCCCTGATCCCGGTGACGCAGTACGCGTATCAATCCGGGCAAGGCGAGACCAAGCTGCGCGAGCGCATGGTCGATCGACTGCGCCAGGTGCTCCGCGAGGCACCGCCGCAACATCAGGAGCTCTATCAACTCCCACTCGGCACCGAGCTCGAGCGCCTGCCGTTCGATCTCAAGCTCGATGACGGCCGCGTCACCGGCGTGGTGCCCCTGATCATCGAGCCGCGATGGGTCAACCCCGACAAGCAGATCCTGTTCTGCTACCACCCGGAGCGCCGCAGCGAGTGGTTCCTCGCCGACGACCGCGCCGATGTTCCTGCGCTCGCAGCCACGTTCTTCCGCCACTACTGGAAGGACCTGGACGACGACTCCGTCAAGGGCCTGCTGTCCAACGGGCGGGACCGCTTGATCCAGATCGCATTCTCGACGGAGGCGAAGTCGTTGCTCGACATGCTGCCGTCGCGCAAGAAGGACAGCAGGACTGCTGCGTTTGCCGCGCGCCCCGGTCAGGTGCTGCAGCAGATCGCCGTCGACGAGACCCATCGACTCAGCGGTCCACCCGCGAACGCGATGCTCGGGGTGCCGCGCTCGCCGTATCGCGAGCGGTTGACGTACTTGCTCGGCGGCCCGCGGCCGCGCAGCGTGGCGGTGATCGGACCACCGGGCTGCGGCAAGACCACGCTGATCGCGCAGTGGATCCACGATCGACTGGTCGAGGACGGCTTCACGCTGCACCGCAACCTGGATCGCTGCTTCCACGTCTGGCGATTGACGGGCAAGCGGATGATCGCCGGGATGTCTCACCTCGGGCAGTGGGAAGAGCGTTGCCTCGCGCTCCTCGCCGAGGCGAGCACGCGCAGGGGCATTTTGTGGATCGAGGATCTCCACCTGTGGGGACGCCTCGGGCAATCGCGCCAGAGCGAGCGCAGCTTCGCGGATTTCTTCCGCGGTCCGGTGCGTCGCGGCGATCTCGCGATCGTCGCGGAAATGACACCGGAGCAGTTCGCGCGCCTCGAACGCGACTCGCCGGGTCTCGCCGAGGCGCTGACTCCGGTGATGGTTCCGGCGGCGTCCGCCGCGGAGACGGCGCACCTGTTGCTCCACGAGGTCCGCGCGATCGAGATGCGGCTGCCGGTGGCGCTGCATCCGTTCGTCCCGCGCACCGCACTCGAGCTCGGTGCGTCGCTGTTCCCGTGGCGTGCGCGGCCCGGCGTCGCGATCGAGATCGTGCGCCGCGTCGCCGAGCTCGGCGCAGCCAGCGGAGTGACCCGCGAGCTCGCACCGCGCGACGTCCTCGAGCACCTCGCGCGGACCACCGGGCTGTCGCCCACGTTGATCTCCCTCGACGCACCCCTCGACGCGGATGACGTCGAACAGACCTTCGCCGCGCGCGTGATCGGGCAACCCCGCGCGACCCGCGCAGCCGCCGACGTGATCCTCAAGGTGCGCGCTGGCCTCGCCGATCCGAACCGACCGATCCACGTGATGCTGTTCACCGGCCCGACGGGCACCGGCAAGACCGAGCTCGCGACCGCGATCGCCGAGTACCTCTACGGCGCAGGGGAGCGCCTGCTGCGGATCGACATGGGCGAGCTCTCCGGGCCCGACGCGGTGTCGCGCCTGATCGGTGATCGCTGGAACCCGGAAGGCCTGCTGACCTCGCGGATCCGCGCGCAGCCGTTCTCGGTGGTGTTGCTCGACGAGATCGAGAAAGCGCATCCACAGGCGCTGCACCTGCTGCTGCAGCTGTTCGACGAGGGTCGCCTCACCGATGCCGCCGGCGACGTCGCGTCGTTCGCGAGCGCGGTCGTGATCATGACGTCGAACCTGGGATCCCGAAACGCCGCGCCGATCGGCTTCGGCGACACCCGCGATCGAATCCTCGCAGACGTCGCGAAGGCGGTGCGCGACTTCTTCCCGATCGAGCTGTTCAACCGGATCGACGAGGTCGTCGCGTTCCAGCCGCTGACCCACGAAGTGGCGGCCAAGGTCGTCGACAAGGAGCTCGCGAAGCTGCTCGCGCGCCGCGGCCTCCGCGAGCGCAACACGTTCGTCTATGCCGGCTCGGCCGTGCGTCGCCGCGCCGTCGCGGATGCGTTCGATCCGCGGTATGGCGCGCGCACCGTGAAGCGATGGCTCGAAGATCAGATCGGCGGGGCGCTCACCGACCTGCTCGCCGCGGCTCCACCCGCGAGACTGCGTGTCGTGCGGCTGTCCGAGGACGACGGCAAGATCGTCGCCGCGCTCGAGCCGATGATCGAGAAGCCCGCGCTGCCCGGCCCGTACCTGCTCGAGAGCTCGCTCGACGTCGCCACCTCCGCCCTCGAGCCGATGATCTCCGAAGCTGGCGCAGCGCTCGCGCGGATCGCGGCATCGCCGGTGTACGCCCGCGCGCGGCGTGACGCCGAGGGCGAGCTTCGCTACTACGTCGACGAGCTCGGCCAGCGGCTGACGGCACTGCGCGAGCTGTTCGGCATCCCCGAGCGCACGCGAGAGCCCGCCGCCGAGGTCGACGCCGACGAGCATCGCGATGATGACGAGCCGCAGTACCGGCCGCGCTTCATCCCACGGCAACCAGAGCTCTCCTACCAGCGCCGGCTGCGCATGCGCGGCAACAGCAGTCACCCGACCCGCCCACCGGCGAGTCGCGATGCGCTGGTCGCGGGCATCGCCGAGACGATGTTGATCGATCGGGCGTTGCCAGATCTCCTACAACCCGAGGCACACGCGATCACGGTGTTGATCTCGCGCGTCGGCCCCACCGCCGATGCCGGCGGGATCGGCATCGTCACCTCGGCGCTCGCCCAGCCGGGCTGGCTCGACGAGGGCGCGTTCATGGATGCAGCGCACGAGATCTATCCGCTCGGCGATGCGAAAGCGAAGCGCGCCGGAAACCTGAGCTCGGCGCGCGATGTCGTGCTGGTGTTGCGCGGGTTGTTCGTCCACGCCGCCCTCGAGAACGAGCACGGCGTCTGGATGATCCGGGCCGCGGCGTCGGAGCCCGACATCGTACGCGTCGAGGTGCGAGCCGGTGCTCCGGCGAAGCCGCCCGTGATCCTCAAGGCCACCGTCTCGGGTCGCGAGGAGTTGGAGCGCGTGCTCGAGCAAGGCGGTGCACTACCGCCGAATCCCGACGTGCTGCTGTCCGTCGCGCGCACGATCACGTACCGGCCTCCGCCGCGCCCCGGCGAGTCCTATCACGTCGAGATCGAGGACTTCGGCACCGGCTGGGTCGATCGCGGTAGCGCGCGCGACCTCGGCATCGCGATCCGTCGCGCCTGGCACCTCGCGTGGAGCAGGCGGACCTGATGGCGAAGCCCTCGTTTCGCGTGTTTCTCACCAGGCACCACGGCCCCGGGTCTGTGGGGATGATCTGGTCCGCGGTGATGTTGCGCCGCCATCGCATCGCGTTCGACACCCCGCCACCCGCGGCGATGGCACCCGATGTCGAGACCGCGCTCCGCCGGCTCGCACCACAGGCCGCCCTGCTCTCCGACGAGGATGACGGCTCGATCGACCGCTACGTCTGGACCGAGGCGCTCGAGCTTCGCCAGGTCTCGATCGAGATCCATCCCGGCCGGCCGGATCCCCGCGGCTACGTGATCGGCAGCTCACTCGTTCCGATCCGGCTCGGCTACGCCGCCGGGAAGCTCGATGGCGCGCCGTTGTGGCGCGTGATCGTGCCGCGCTTCGACTTCACGTTCGTCACCGAATCGCTCGAGACCGTGCCCGATACGATCCGCTCGCTGGTGTTCGCGGCGCTGGTCGGCGATTCGCCCGCGTCGCTCTACGATCTGCGGCGCGAGGTCGAGGAGCAGATCATCGAGTGGAAGCCGATCGACGCCCCGGTCCGCGCGCGCAAGAAGGATGACTCCGAGCCCAACCCGGCTCCCACGCTCGAAGCGGTCGCCGAGGACATGGTCGCGCTCGCCCGTGCGAACCGGCTCCGCTCCACGGTCGGCATCGATCCGACGTACGATCAGCTCGCGTCTTCTCGCGATTCGGGCCCCGAACCCCTCGTCGAGCAACCGAGGCTACCGTCGCTGTTGCTCGTCGGTCCGCGCGGCTGCGGCAAGTCGACGATCGTCCGCCGGTTCGCGCGCGGGCTACTCGAGCAGAGCCGAGGGCGCGCCGGGCGGCGCCGACGCCTGTGGTCGACAAGTGCGGATCGGATCGTCGCCGGGATGGTCTATCTCGGCATGTGGCAACAGCGCTGCCTCGACATGGTGCGCGAGCTGGCCGACACCACCGACATCCTCTACGTCGATCGCCTCGCCGATATCCTGACGCCGTCGAGCGACGGTGCCTCGATCGCCGATCTGCTCGCACCCGCGGTGATCGGCGGTCAGCTGACGATGATCGCCGAGTGCGACGAGCTCGAGCTCGTGCGTGCCCGCCAGAAGTACCCCGCGCTCGTCGATGCGCTGCGCGTGGTGCGCGTCCCCGAGTCGACGCCGGCCCTGACCATCGCGCTCCTCGAGCCGTACGGGCAGCGCCTCGATCCGGATGTGACCTTTTCGCATGAAGGTGCGCGCCGGCTCGTCGAGCTCCTCGCCGCGTTTCGTCGCGACACCGCGTTCCCGGGCAAGGCGCTGGCCTTCGTCGATTATCTCTCGACGCGCGCGAAGCACTCGAACCTCGGCGTCGCCGAGATCACCGACGCCTTCGCGCAGTGGTCGGGCTTGCCCGTGCAGCTGCTCGCGCCCGAGCAAGCGCTCGACACCGCCGCGATCGCGAGCGCGCTCCAGCAGGGCGTGATCGGCCAGGACCACGCGTGCGCGATCGCGGGTCGCACGATCGCGCGGTTGAAGGCAGGTCTCGACGATCCGCAGCGCCCCGTCGGCACGCTGCTGTTCGCGGGCCCGACCGGTGTCGGCAAGACCGAGCTCGCGAAGCAGCTCGCGCGGTTCCTGTTCGGCGACGCCGACCGGCTGGTGCGCGTCGACATGAGCGAGCTCGTCACCGGCTCCGCGATCGCGCGCTTGATCACGCCCTCACCCGCC
>JBBQJJ010000447.1:0-7209 GCA_038325805.1 Haliangiales bacterium | reverse complement strand
ACGCGATCTGGCCGTTCTGCACGAGGTGTAACCGTGCAGCCGAGTCCGCGTAGGTACCCCATGCTCGACGCGATCTCGACCGACCAGCGCCGGCTGGCTCCGACGGGCCTGTTCATCCTCCGCTACGGGTTGGTGTTCCTGCTCGTCGCGATCGGGATCATGAAGTTCTTCGAGTTCGAGGCGATCGCGATCCGCCCGCTGGTCGAGAACAGCCCGCTGATGAGCTGGATGATCGACCTGTTCGGCCTGCGCGGCGCCTCCGCGCTGATCGGCATCTCCGAGCTGATCATCGGCGGCATGATGCTGACCCGCCGGTGGTTCCCACGCGTCTCCGGCTACGGCAGCCTCGCCGCGGCGGCCACGTTCCTCGTCACGCTGTCGTTCCTGTTCACCACGCCCAACGCGCCGACCGGCTTCTTGCTGAAGGACCTCATCCTGTTCGGTGCCGCGCTGTCCACCGCCGCCGAGGCGTTCAAGGCTTCCGCGGACGCGTGATCTCGAAGTCGTCGAGCCGGCGCACCAGCGTGGCGCGCGAGATGCCGAGCTGCTTCGCGGCGCGGCTCTGATTGCCACCACACGCATCGAGCGCGGCGAGGATCTTTCCGACACGCGGTGCAGTTGCATGCGGTCGCGCTCTCCGGCATGCCCTCGAAGCTCCACGTCACCGCACCGCACAGACAGGTGCCCTTCAGGACCACGGGTTCCATCCACGCGAGCTTACAGGAGGCTTACGCCGAACCCGCGCGATGCTCGGTAGGCTGGAGACGTGTCGATCTCTCGGTGTGTGCTGATGCTCCTGACCGCGTGTACCTCCTCCACCCTCTCACCACCGCTCGCGCCGGTCGCACGCGAGCTGCGAGACGAGCGCTTCGTCGACGAGATCGCGAGAGCGGGGACCTCCTATCAGCCGTGGGGTCGCGTCGACGAGGCGCCGAACATCGCGCCCGGGCTGTGCCGGTTCCCGATGCGCGAGGACTACGGTCTGGCGAGCCACGTCCGGCAGTCGAAGGCCCCCGACGGACCGCACGGCACCAAGCTCTACTATCTGTGGGCCTCGCAACGCGCGTACCGAGTGCTGCCGCAGCTCCCGATCGAAGATGGCTTCACGATCGTCAAGGAGTCATTCGCCGCGACGACGGTGGCTCCGGCACCGATCGCCGACACCACCGTCGTGGGCTTCGACGGCAAGGTGCCACCGCCGGTGCGCTGGGTCGGAACCGACCACGGCACGCTGTACGCGGGTGCGCCAGTCGGGTTGTACGTGATGAAGAAGGTCGGTCGTACGGAGGGCACCGACGAGGGTTGGATCTACGGCACCGTCACGCCGGCCGGTGAGGTCACCAGCGCGGGTCGCGTGGAGAGCTGCATGGGGTGTCACGAGGCCGCGCCGCACGGTCGGTTGTTCGGGCTGCAGCCGACCAAGCAGCTCGTGGACGTCGCACCACCCGGCACGCCGAGCTGGCAAGACCGCGATATTCATCGCTAGAAATTAAATCGTCAACGATACACTTGTGCACGATATGATCGCTGCCTAGGTTGCGGCATGTCGAACACGCTCCGCACGCTGGACAAGACGCTCTACACCGCCACCGTCACCGCGATCGGAGGTCGCGATGGCAAGGTGACCTCCGACGACAAGACCCTCGAGCTCGCCCTCGCGATGCCCAAGGGCCTCGGTGGTCCCGGTGGCCCCGGCTCCAACCCAGAGCAGCTGTTCGCCGCCGGCTACTCGGCGTGCTTCGCCAGCGCGCTCGGCCATGTCGCGCGTGCACAGAAGATCGAGACGGGCCCGGTCGAGGTCACGGCAAAGGTCTCGATCGGCCCCACGCACGGCGTGTTCGGGCTCGCCGCCACGCTGACCGTCCACATCCCCAATCTGCCGCGCGAGCAAACCGAGTCGCTGGTCAAGGCCGCGCACGAGGTCTGCCCGTACTCGAACGCCACGCGTGGCAACATCGTCGTCGACCTGGCAATTGCCTAGGAGGTTCGATGGCCGATCACCTGCACCTCGACGACCAGCTGTGCTTCGCGCTGTATGCGGCGTCGCGCGCGATGACCAACGCATACGGCCCGATCCTCGCGAAGCTCGAGCTGACCTATCCGCAGTACCTCGCGATGCTGGTGCTGTGGGAGAAGGACGGAGCGCGGGTGTCGGAGATCGGTGAACGGCTCCAGCTCGATTCGGCCACCTTGACGCCGCTGCTCAAGCGTCTCGAACACGCAGGATGGATCGAGCGTAGGCGCAGCACCGAGGATGAACGCGTCGTCGAGATCTTCCTGACGCCTGGAGGAAAGAAGCTCCGCAAGCGTGCGGAGGACGTCCCAGCGTGCATCCTCGAACGCAGCGGAATGTCGATCAAGGCGCTGGTGGCGCTGCGCGAACAACTCGTCGAGCTGAACGAGCACTTGCGACTGCCTCGAGGGTAGGCACTCGCGAGGTCACTGACAGTCGAACACCTTCAGGGTCTCCTCGCTGCCGGTGTTGATCAGGCCGAAGAACACGCTGTCGACTCCTGACGAAGACGTGTTGCCCGGCAGATCACCGAAGTTGCTGTCAGGGCAGCTCAGCAGCTCGATCGCGTTGGAGGTCCCGACCACGGAGCCATCGGGACAGCTCAGCTCGAGGCCCCGCCCGACGAGCTGTTCGCTCACCACCTCGCCGAGCACGGTGAGCTGGAAGCCGTCCTCATCGTCTTGATACGCGAGGCATGGTCCGTCGGGGCTCGTGACCTCGAAGTCCCAGCGATGGTTGTTGTCGAGCGGCAACACCAGCGCCGGAGAGAACGTGACGACGTGGCCGGTCGAGTACGTGCAGCTCGCGTTGTCGACGGCAAGCACACCGAGCTCGGTCTCCGGTGGCAAGCAGCTCGCGGCCGCGCTCGCGGTGACCTTGAAGCAATTCTCGTCACTCGCGAGGTACTCGCAGTCGAGCCCCTCCGCGGTGCCGCCGCCACACGCTCCGAACACCGCGATCACGAGGAAGCTACGCATTACTCGATCGTACGCGAACGAGCCACCGCTTCGTCAGGTTGCGCATATGCCTCGGAGTCACCAATCGGAACGCCCACACGTCAAGTCCCGTGGTCGATCCTGCTCGTCTGCTGCGCCGGTTCGACGATGCCTGACTGGCGCTAGCCGCGATACGCTGGTGCAGTGACTGACGAGGTGCCACCGGCCCTGCTGTCGACGATGGAGTACCCCGACGACCGCGCGGACGGGGCTGCCATCCCCGCGACGATCGGCCGCTTCGAGATCACCGGCGTCGTCGGTCGCGGTGGGTTCGGCGTCGTGCTCGCGGGGCGAGATCCGACGCTTGCTCGCACTGTCGCGATCAAGCTGATTCCCGAGCGACTCACGAGTGTGGAGGGCCGCGCGCGCTTCGAACGCGAAGCCCGTGGGATGGCCAGGCTCGGCCACCCGAACGTGGTCACGGTGTTCGAGGTCGGAGAAGTCGACGGCCACCCGTTCATCGCGATGGAGCTGGTGGATGGCCAGACCCTGCGCGCGTGGCAAACCGCAGCGCCTAGGCCGTGGCGCGTGGTGGTCTCGATCTACATCGAGGCGGGTCGTGGGCTCGCAGCCGCGCATGACGCCGGGCTCGTCCACCGCGACTTCAAGCCCGACAACGTGCTGCTCGGCGCAGACCTGCGTCCGCGAGTCTCCGACTTCGGTCTGGTGAGCGATCACGCGCCGGCCGAACCCGACAGCGAGCAGGCGCTGTCGAACAACCGCTGGGTCGGGACGCCTCCCTACATGTCCCGGGAGCAGTGGAGAGGCGACAGAGTGGGGCCTCCCGCTGATCAGTTCGCCTTCTGCGTCTCGCTCTGGGAGGCGCTGTTTGGCGAGCGTCCCTTCCTCGGCGAGACGGCGATGGAGATGCGTGACGAGATCTGCGCCGGACGCCACCAACCACCGCCGTCGAACCACTCCGTGCCTCGCGCGCTCGTCCGCGTGATCGAGCGCGGCTTCGCGCCGAACGGCGCTGGTCGCTGGCCCTCGATGCACGCGCTGATCGCGGAGCTCCAGCGGTTCGTCCGCGCGCCGCAACGACTGTTGATCGCGAGCGGCGTCGCGGTGACGGCGCTCGCAACCACGGTCGCGGTGATCGCGTTGCGCGGGCAGTCCTCGCCCGAGGATAGCTGCCCACTTCCCGTCGCGCGCGCCACGAGTGTGTGGGGTGTTGACGGTCGTGACGGGCTACTGGCCAAGATCCGCAGCACCGATCCCACGCACGCGGAAGCGCACATCGCGGCGATCGTCCGCACCCTCGATCCCTTCGTCGACGAATGGCAGCGTGGTCAGGTCGAGACCTGCCGTGCGACGACCAGCGCCACCGACACGCTCGTCCTCCAACGCGAGGCATGCCTCGACGAGCGCCTCGCGTTCGGCACCGGACTTGTCCAGCGGCTGCGGGACGCGGCGACGATCGCGGACCTCGACAAGGTCATCCCGGCGCTCGCCGACCTGCCAACGCCATCCAGCTGCGCGGACGCCCGCACCCTCGCGTCGTTCACCATGCCACCCAGCCCGCAAGGTCGCAGCGAGGCGGCGGCGATCGCGGAGGCGACCCGAACGCTCGAGCTCGACCGGCTCTCCGGCAAGATGGAGGGGCTCAGGCAGCGAGGCATCCGCGTGCTCGAGCGAGCGCGCGCCCTCGATCACGCGCCGACGACCGCGCGTGCCCTGTTCGCCGTCGCCCATGTCGCATCGGACTTCACGAGCTCGTCCTCGGCGACGGCCTTGATGCGCGAGCTCACCGTGGTGGCAGCCCGGGCTCCCGACGATGACGCGGCTGCGTGGGCGTGGTGCAACCTGCTCCGGCTCACCGCCTTCGACGAGGGCAAGACCTCCGAGGCGCTCGCGATGTTGCCGGCGGCGGAGGCTGCGGTCATCCGCGCCGGCGATCCCGTGAAGCTCCGCGTGTTGTATCTCCTGCAGACGGCCGAGGTGTACTCGGAGGTCGATCGGATCCCGGACGCGCTTCGCGCCATCGATGACGCGCACCAGCGCTTGATCCGTGCAGGGGCAGATGCGGTGAGCTCTCCGTTGCACGATCGGATCGGCGAGGTCGAGGAGACCCGCGGTCACACCCTGGCTCGCGCCGGCAACTACGAGAAGGCGATCGAGGCGTTCACCAAGTCCCGCCGAGTGATCGAAGAGACCTACGGCGTCGGGCACCCGAAAATCGCCTATTCGTACATCAACAGCGGGGTGTGCTACCGCAACCTCGGTCGCCCCGAGGACGCCCTCGCCGCGTATGCCGAGGCCTTGAAGATCCGTCGAGCGCGGCTCGGACCGAGCCCGGCACTCGCGTGGGCGATCAGTGTTCACGCGGAGGCCGCGCTGCAGACCAAGCACCCCGAGAAGCTCGTCGACCAGGCCGAGGAGGCGTACGCGATGGGCCTCCAGTTCATGTCGAAGAATGATCCGCAGCTGATCACGATCACGCTCGGCTCCGCGGTGGTGTTCGAGGCCGCTGGGAACGTCGACCGTGCGCGCGACATGTATTCCTCCGCGATCGAGATCGGCGAGCGCAGCGGCGCCCACAACGTCAACGTTCCGATCTCGCTGTTGAACCGCGGGAACATCGCGCGCACCAAGGGTGACTGTCGCGCGGCGCTCGTGGATTTCGAACGCTCGCTCGCGCTGTTCACCGAGTACCGCGGCGCCCGCGACTACTACAACCTCTACGCGCTGCGCGCCGTGGCCACCTGCGAGCTGGTGCTCGGCAAGCCCGAAGACGCGCTCCGGCACCTCGACACCGCGCTCGCACTCACGGCTCCGCCGCGCGCAGCGTCCGAGCTCATCGCCATCCGCTATCTTCACGGCGCGGCGTTGATCCGCACGGCACGCGACCGTGCGCGCGGAGCTCGGGAGATGGCGACGGCACGCGCGGATGCCGCGAAGTCGGGCCCCGACGAGCTCGCGGAGCTCGACAAGCTCCTCCCTCGTGGTCGCTAGCAGTCGGAGACGCGCAGGGCTTCACGCGCCATCCAGCCGAACCTCTTCACGCCGTTTCCGACGATGAAGCCGTAGAGGAACGTCATCGTGCCCTGCTGCTTGCGATAGCGGCCGGCACCGTCCTTGACCCACAGCGGGATCGTGATCGACGGGCGCCCGCTGTTCGTCGGTACGTCGACGCGATGGAACTTCGAACCGGAGGGGAAGTGATCCGTGGTCGCACCGCCGAGGCCAAACCCCGGCACCATGAAGATCAGATTCGCGGAGCGGCGCCCGTTGTCGCGCTCGAGCGAGAGATAGTCGCCGGCGCGCTCGTGGGTGGCGTGGCTGTCGTAGACCACCTTGCGCAGCTCGATCGAGGAGTCATGCGAATCGCGGATCTCGTAGCAGGCCATCCGGCCGTCGTGCGGATCGTGCGCGGTGACGTCGCCGACACGCGCGCGAAACGAGTCCTCGCCGAGGATGTGATCGATCGGATACCAACCTGCGCTGCCGTTCGAGGTCCCGAGGGCGAGTGCGTGCGCCTTGCCGGCGAGCAGCCGCGTCTGGCCGTAGTTGAACGTCAGCCGCGTGTTCGTGATCGGTCCGAGCACGTCGCCGTGACCGTCGCGGAGCGAGGCACTCGGATCGATGCCCCAGCTCTCGAGCCCACTCGCGGTGACCACGCGCTGGCTGATGCCGGGTGCACGGAACCGGCAGTTGTACGGGCTCTCGACGCACCACTCGCCGTTGACGCCGGGAAACGTCCGGACCTCGGAGACCGACGTATCGACCAAGATGTCGTCGTCGTCGATGTCGTCGTCGTCGATGTCATCGGTGCACGCCGCGGCGAGTGCAAGTACGCACAGGATCCTCATGGCGCGACCCCGTGCAGCGATCGTGCCTCGCGTGGTTCCACCTAACCCCAGAGCTCACCTCGGTTCTCGATCTTCCGGCTTCGCCGGAAGACTCTGTCCTCCAGGCTGAGCTCTGGAAGTAGGAGTTCGCGCTATCGCGCTCACCCGGTCGATTGTATTCGGGGTCCCCGGCTCGAGGAACGAGCCTGGTCGAAGGATCGACACAGGCGAACTCTGGAGTTAAAAGCAAACCTCGAGTCGACGCCGGTTAGCGGTAATGCCGACGGCGGTAGACGCCCCACTCGGCGCGGCCATCGTCGTACTGCCAGCCACCGCGGACCCAGGTGCGTCGACCGCCGCTGTTGCTCCACGTGCCACCGACGTAGACGTAGCCCGGGCGATCGACCTCCCA
>JBBQJJ010000446.1:0-7220 GCA_038325805.1 Haliangiales bacterium | reverse complement strand
CGGCGTCGGCATCTTCCCGCTGGGTTGGTTGCTCTCGGGGATCGGCAGCTTGCTCGTGGTGCGCGCGCTGATCGTCGAGGATCTGCTGCGTGTCCGCGCGATCGACACGACGGCACCGATGCTCGTCTTCCACTTCGCCGGTGGCGCGCTACTCGGCTGGGTCACGCTGTCGCTGCTGCCCGAGACCGCACCGTGGTGGATGAACGCGATCGTGCTCACCGTCTCGCTGGTCGGGACGCGCCTGTTGATCACCACGTTCGCGCTGATGGATCGCGGTGCACGGACCAGCAACAACCCGCTGGAGCGGCTGCTCGGTCAGCTGGTGACGAGAACGCGCGTGCTCACCGAGGCACCGGCGATCGCGGCGCTCGCCGTCGACGTCATCGATCTCGGGATCGGGGCGCGGCCGCAGATCCTGCTCGCCTCCGAGGACGATTGGGGTTTCACCACGCAGACAGGTGAGCCGCTCGCCGACGAGCTCGTGCCCGATCCGCTGATCGTCAGCTGGCTCGCCGAGGAGCGCGAGTGGTGGATGATCTTCTCCGACGATCTCGAGTCGGTGCCGGCCGATCTGCAGGACTCGGTGCGCGTGTTGCTCGAGCGTCATCGCGCACGCGCGTTCTTGATCACGCGGTCGGGTGACGAGCTGATCGCGCTGATCGCGATCCCTCGATCGTTGCGTCGCCTCCGCGGCAGTCAGCTCGAGTTCCTCGCCCGGTTGTCGGAGCGGCTCGCCGAGGCGCTCTTGCACGCGCGGATGGTGCGGCGTGCGGCGCAGCGAGCCGTGCTCGCGCGCGAGGTCGAGCTCGCGGCAACGGTGCAGAGCGAGCTGTTGCCCGGTCGCGAACCGCAGGTCCACGGTGCGGTCACCGTCGTCGGATCGTGGAAGCCGGCGACGCGCTGCGCCGGGGATTTCTGGGGCGTCTATCCGCTCGCCGGCGACCGCGTCCTCGTCGCGATCGCCGATGTCACCGGGCACGGCGTCGCCTCCGCGATGGTGACCGCAGGCGTGGCAGGTGCGTTCGATGTCTGGGTGCGGCGTGCCGCGAATGTCGATCTCGCCGAGCTGATCGGCGCGCTCGATGCCGCAGTCCGCCGGGTCGGCGGTGGCGAGCTCAACATGACGTGCTTCGCGGCGATCCTCGATCCGGCGGCCAAGGAGATCCGCTTCGTGTCCTGCGGACACCCGGCGCCGTATCTGTGTCGCCAAGGCGCGACGGGCGCTGTCGAGATCTCGGCGCTGGTCGCTCGCGGCAACCTGCTCGGAGCAAGCGTTCCCGTCGCACCCAAGGTTCAACACAGGTCACTCGAAGCTGGCGACTTGGTTCTCTGGTACACCGATGGAGTGATCGACGCGCTCGACCCCGCGGGTAGGACCTTCGGCGATCGCCGGCTCCAGCAGCTGCTCAAGAAGCTCGACCGCACGCAACGATCACCGACCGCGTTGCACGACGTGGTGCTCGCCAGCGTCGCCACCCATCGCGCGGGCAGCGCCTTGATCGACGACGAGACCATCGTCGTCGCGCAGGTGGCGTCATGAGGCTGCGCGTCCTCTCGTACAACATCCACAAGTGCATCGGCGGGGTCGATCGCAAGTACGATCCATCGCGGATCGTCGAAGTGATCCAGAAGCTCGATTGCGACGTCGTGATGCTGCAGGAGGTGGATGCCGGCGTCTCCCGATCGCGCGGTGATCGCCAGACCGAGGTCCTCGGCGAGGCGCTCGGGATGCCGCACCGCACGTGGCACCCGAACGTCGCAGTGCGCGGCGGCGGTCATTACGGCAACGCGATCCTGTCGCGTTATCCGGTGATCGAATCCACCAACATCGATCTGACGATCAAGTGGAAGAAGAAGCGCAGCGTGCTGCACGGCGTGTTGCGCGTGCGGCACGAGGATGTCGATCGCACCGTGCACGTGTTCAACATGCACCTCGGGCTCGCGCGGTTCGAGCGCCGCATCCAGCTCCAGAAGTTCCTCGATTCGCATCCGTTCGCGAACCTCCACGCGGAGACGCCGGTCGTGGTCGGTGGCGATCTCAACGATGTCTACGGCGGGTTGAAGCAGCTGCTCGCGCCGGCCGGGTTCCGCGGGTTCGACCGCCGGCCGCTGACGTTCCCCGCCTGGGGCCCGCTGCGTCCGCTCGACGGGATCTTCGTGCGCGGCACGGTCGACTTCCTGACCTTGTCGCGCTGCGACTCGGATCTCGCCCGGCGCGCCAGCGATCACCGGCCCCTGGTCGCCGAGGTCCGGTTGCTGCCGCACGCCGCCGCCGATCACCCAGTGAGTCCGCCGCCTGCTCCTCGACCGTGAGCGGTCGCAGCCAACGAAGGTCGCGGTCCGTGCACCGCGATCCCCTGCATCCAGTTCTGCATCAGTTACGAACACCGGAACATGAGCGCAGCGCTGGCCGTGTGGAAGCAGCCAACGGAGCTCGTTGTGGAGTACGGTCCGCGCATGGCGGCCTCCTCGACGCACGCTTCATCGCCTGCGCCGCTATTGCCGCTGGTCGCGGCAGGCGAGGTCGAGGCGTTCCGCCGGGTGATCGACACCTACGGCGGGCTCGTCTTCTCGATGGCGCGGCGCTTCATCCATCAGGAGGCCGAGGATGCGGTGCAGGAGATCTTCCTCGACCTGTGGAAGAACGCGGCTCGCTTCGATCCTGCGGTGGCGAAGGAGACCACCTTCGTGATGATGATCGCGCGGCGCCGGTTGATCGACCGGACCCGGAAACGCAACGCGCAGATCGACACCAAGCGTGATGCGATGCCCGTGGTCGTGGACGAGGCCCCGCGGCCCGATATCGCGGTCGAGGCGGGGCAGGCTGCGCGCGCGCTCGATAAGCTGAGCCCGGAACAACGAGAGGTCGTGCTGCTCTCCGTGTGTTACGGCCATTCGCACTCCGAGATCTCGCAGCTCCTGCAGATGCCGCTGGGCACCGTCAAGGCACACGTGCGCCGTGGGCTGCTGGCCGTTCGCACAGCGATCGAGCGGTCGGAGGGCAACCCATGACGCGAAGCGATCTCGAGACCGCACGGATCCAGGAGCTGCTCGCGACCCGAGCCACGCAAGGGCTCGACGACGCTGACGCCGCCGAGCTCGAACGCCTGGGCGACACGACCGATGGATTTGACCAGGCGGCGGTCATGATCGACCTCGTCACCCTCCCGAGGGAGCCGCTCCCCGCCGGGCTCGCCGACAAGATCTTCGCCGCCGCGACGCGATCCGCCAGCGCGACCGCACCTTCCGTTCCCGCGGTTCCCAAGTTCACCGGCGCCGCGCTCGCCGCCGTGACGCCGCTACCCTCGCCGCGTACGCGAGCGTCGCCCTGGACGTGGGCGGGCTGGGGAGTCGCCGCGCTCGCTGCCACCGCCGCGCTCTGGCTGTGGCGCTCGCGACCGCAACCCGCGAGCGAGGACGTCTCACCCGCGGCCGTCCGAGCCGAGCTCGCGGCGACCGAGGACGTCGCGCGCTTCTCGACGGTGGAGTCCGGCGTCTCTGGAACCGTCATGTGGAGTGCACGACGGCAGCGTGGCGTGTTGCAGATCGCTGGCCTCGCGAGCAACGACCCTCGTCGCGAGCGCTACCAGATCTGGATCTTCGATCAGTCTCGCGACGAGCGGTATCCCGTGGACGGGGGCGTGTTCGACGTCACGGGGCCCGAGGAGGAGATCATCGAGATTCGCCCCCGCGTCCAGATCGAGCGTGCGACCAGCTTCTGGGTCACCCGCGAAGCGCCGACGGGTGCGGTGGTCTCCGATCGCAGGCAGGTGGTGCTGCGCACGAAGTGACTCAGAAGCGGACCGCGACGCCGGCGGTCTGCGTCGAGATCACTGGCGTGATGCGCGCGCCCGGGCTGGGCCGATCGAACCAGTAGAGTCCCGCGCCGACCATGCCGATCGCGAGCGCGCCGAGGCCGAGGCCGAGACCGAGGGTCGTGCGGCGGTCGACATCCTCGATCCGTCCGTTGTACGCGGCGAGATCGGCGGGCGTCGCCTCGAGGGCGAGGCGCTTGGCATCGAGGCGATCGGCGTCGCGGTGCGCGGCGTATGCCGATACCCCGGCGATGCCTGCCGTCGCGGCGACCACACCCGCACCGATGAACACCCAGGTCGACGCCCGACGCTGCGTGGTGGGCTCGAGGCTGGGTGCGAGCGTCAACGCTTGATCGCGGCCGATCACGATCTCGCGATTCCAGGTCTTCCGACCGCGCGCGGTGACACTCACGAAGTGCGATCCGGCCTCGATCCGCGCTTGCTCCGGCAGCTCGCCGATCGCGCGTCCGTCGATGTAGAGCGTGGCCTCGCGACTGCCGCGAACCCCGAGCGTGCCCGGCTTCGCGACCAGCGCGACGTCCACCGGCAGGAAGCGCCCCTCGGTGATCTGCACCCGCCGTCGCACGATCTCGAAGCCCGGCGCCGCGACGACGATCTCGTGGGCGCCAGGCGTCACCGCGACCGGGTTCCACAGCTGGGACGGCGCTCCATCGATCGTGACCTGTGCGGTGTCGACGTCGGCGCCAACGACGATCTCGGTGCGGAGCGGCGGTGCATACGGCGTGAGCTCGCCGCGCTGGCGCAGCTCCTTGAGGATCGCCTCGAGCTCCAGCACGCGGTCGGAGGCGTCCTTCGCGCGTGGCCCCTTGGGGAGCGCGTCGAGGTAGTCGCGGTAGAGCTGGACGGCGCGCGCGAGCCGCCAGGGCATCCGATCGCGGACGTACTGCAGCCGGTTCGCCTGCGCGATCGAGAACGCCGTCTCGGGCCGCGGATCGCGGGCGTGGGCCTCCTCGAACGAGCGCGCGGCGGTGTCGAACTCGTTCGCGCGAAACGCTTGCAGGCCGACTCGAAACGCTTCCTTGGCCTCGGCATCCGCCGAGGCGATCGAGGGCACGGCGACGAGCGCGACGGCCGCGAGCAGGCGCATCAACAACCCTCGCTGCCCACCAGATCCAGCGAGCACTGGAGGAGGACGGTGAGCTCGCGGCCGCGACGGATCGCCAGGTCGGTCAGGCCATCGCCGTTGAAGTCGCCGACGACATGCGTGCTTCCCCGAGGGACCGTCGCCAGCGTCGTCGTACGCTGGCCGTCGGGCGTCAGGACTAGACCTTCGATCGTGGTCTGGTCACCGTCGTCGCACTCCCACGACAACCGAGTGCCTGCGTCGGGGAGCTGGCGCCACAACTGTGGCCCGCGGCACTGTGAGGGGAGCGCGAGCTCCGTACCCTCCAAGAATCGCGAGGTCGTCGCGGCATCGAGGTCGATCGTCTCTCCGAGCCACCACGCACCCTCGCGCGTCGCCACGCCGATCGCGCGAGGCGACGCTCCGCCGAGCAGGCCGAGCGTACTGGGTTGCCAACCGGCACCGTCGACGACCAGGCACACCGTGCGGAGGAGGTCCGTCGCCGTGAAGCGTGCACTCGGCACGGCGACCGTCAGCGCGGGACCGTCACAGTCCTCCGACGTGGGAGACAGGCCGATGACCTCGTCAGGTCCGTTCGAGTTGACCGAGAGATCCCGCACCAGGTCGCCGACTTGCCAGGTGCCGTCGAGGAACGCGAGCGAGCTCGTGTCGACCGGGTCGACCGCACCGACGGTCAACTGCGCCTCGCCGAGCCCTCGCAACCACCACAGGAAGGCCTGGTCCGGCACGGCGGGGTTGCGCGCGTACGCCATCACATCGATGCCCGAGCCGACTCCTCCGACGAACTCGCCGGCGACCACGGCGTAGGGCTGATCGAGCTGCGGGCGTTCGCCGCGCAGCGCGAAGGGAGCGGACAGATCACGGGCGGTGTCCCCGAGGTGAATCGCGACTCCGTCGATGCCGCCGATCGTGCGAGCGACGGCGAGATCGTCGACACCATCGGGCGGGACGCTGAGATCGGCGGCCGCGACCCCGGCGACGCTCGGTGCCGCGAGCAGCTGCGTGGTCGCGAAGGCCTCGGGCTGAGGCGCGCCGTAGACCACGTAGACGGCATCGGTTGCCACGCCGTTCGCGGACCTCGTCGCGTACGCGAGGTCGCCGAAGCCATCGCCATCGAGATCACCGACCGTGACGTCGGTGAGGATGTCGATGGTGTCGAGGGTGACCAGCAGCGGCCCACCCGAGGGACGCCCGAGCTCGAGCTCGACGTTGTCGCGGTCCGCGACGAAGCCCACCCGATCGAGTCGGCCATCGCCGTTGAGATCGATCGTCCGACAGCTCGCCCATCCCGGCGAGGGTGCGCAACCGCGCACGCCGTCATCGGGCAACGCCGTCGCACTCGCATAGGGCACCGCATCGAGCTCGCGGCCGCGCGCGACCAGCGTGAAGATGCCGTCCGCGGTCGGGAACACGATGTCGAGCCCGGCCACGCCATCGAGCTGGCCGATGGTCGCGGCGCCCGTCGGCGGCCGGATCCGCTTCTCGTAGGACTCGAAGAGTGGCCGTTCGGCGGCGCCGAACCGCGCGCGCAACGAATCTCCCACCCCGATCACGTCATCGCGGCCATCGCCATCGAGGTCACCCGCGACCAGCTGATCGGCCGGCATCTCGAAGTGCGAGGCGTCTTGATAGGCGACGAACCGCTCGGCGCTCGCCACGCAGAACCCGTCCACGGAGCATCCGAGCGCGCCGGGACACTCGCGAGCTTCACGTTCACAGGTGAACCTGCACGCCGCCGGTCCAGTCGTGCCGCAGGTGTCCTGGCCATCGCATTGCTCGCCCTCGTCGACGACGAGGTTGCCGCAGACGCCGCCGGGCACGCTGTCGAGATCGCCGCACGCGGCTGCCAGCAGGCTGACTAGAACAAGGTTCTTCATAGTTCCTCAGGGAGTTGCGTAGTCGGACGGGATCTCGGGCTGGTCGCGGTCGGGTGTCGCGAGCGTGGGCTTCTGCCCCTTCGAAACGGGCTTTGGAGGAAGCGGCGGGCTCGCGCCGGCGTCTTCGAGGGCGATCGCTGCGTCGGGGGTCGTGGAGGGGATCGCGGGGCTCGACTCGAGCTGGTCGATCGACTCGAGCCTGGGTGCGACGAAGGCCGGCCGCGCCTCCAGGCTGACCGACTGCATCTTCACACCAACCACGGCAGCGAGGACCGCGATTGGCGCGACCACCACCGCGATCAGGCGGCGGCGACGGCGCGGCACGCCTGCGTGAGCCGCGGCGCTGAGCTGCGCCATCGCCTCCTCGATCGTCGACGGTCGATCTGCGGGACGCTTCGCCAGGAGCCTGCGCAGGACCGGATC
>JBBQJJ010000445.1:0-7251 GCA_038325805.1 Haliangiales bacterium | reverse complement strand
GCCACGCGATCGATGACGTAGTGGAACTCGCCGCGCGTCACCGCGCCGTGCGGACCCTTCTCCCCCTGGAACACGCGGACGAGGCGAACCTGATCGATCGAGCCACCGACGACGTCGAGCGCCTCGAGCAGGCGCTGCGCCTTCTCGGGCGGCAGGCCGAGCGCTTCGGCGACCGCGCCGATCGTCGGATCCGGCGCTGCTTCCGCTGCTTCCGCTGCGGGTGCCTCGCCCTCGGCGGCCTGTGCCTCGGCCGGCGCTTCGGCGGATGGTTCCGCCGGTGCTTCGGCGGCTGTCTCGGCGGTTGTCTCGGCGGCCGCCTCGGAGCCCTCAGGGGCTGCCTCGCCACCCTCGGCGGGTGCGTCAGCAGCCGCATCGCCCTCGGCGTCGGCCTTGGCAACAGCGGCCTTGTTGGCGGCATCGTCTGACGCTGCCTGCGCGAGCTCGCCTTCGGTGACCGTGCGGCCGCTCCGTGCGGCGGAGCGAGCGGCTGCGGCTTTGCGCAGGGTCAACGTGGAGAACTCGGTCAGCGTCTTCATAGGAGTGGCTTGCTACACCAATCTCCGTTGACGCGCCAGTCCCAGCTAAGGACGTAAACGCAAACGCAAACGTAAACGCAACCGGCTCGGCGAGGAGCCGCCTGCGACCTTGGCAAAGGCCGAAACTGCGAAGGGCCGACCCGGAGGTCAGCCCTTTGCCGTCATTCAGCGGGGTGGCTTACTGGCCGACCGAGCCGCTCGCCGAAGCCGAGACTTCGACCGACACCGAAACGTTGGCCTGGATGTTGGCGGACATCTTCGCGGCTGCGTAGATCTGGCCCGAGATACAGGCTGCCTGATCCTTGAAGCTGTTCGCGATCTGGAGAGCGCTGCTCTTCAGCTCGGCGGCCGACTTCACCCAGCCCTGGACCGCGTGCTTGAGCGGCACGAGGCGCGCGCGCACCATGAAGATCTTGGGGAGGCCGGCCTTGAGGCCCTTGACCGTCTGCTCCGCGAGCTTCTTGTCGACGACGAGCTTCGCGTCGAGCTCGATCGAGAGCTCGGGCTCCGAGCACTGGACGTCGACCGCCGCCTTGACTTCCGCGTTCGCCTTGCACTGCGCCGAGGCATCGACGTCGGCGTACCCATCGCACTTGCCTTCGCAGACACCATCGCACTTGCCATTGGTGTTCTTGCCCGAGCAGGTGCCCTGGCAGTTACCGCTGCACTTCGCCTTGATGTCGGCCGAGGCCTTGCCTTCGCACGATGCGGCGGCCGAAGCCGCGACCTTCGCGTCGACCGTGCAGACAGCCGGCTTGAACTTGATCTTGAGCGCGGCCTTCGACTTCACGGCGACGCCGTTGAGGTTCTTGTCGATCCGACCGTAGACCGCGGCGCAGATGTCCTTGGTCTCGCCCTTGTAGTCGGCCTCGGTCATGCCGATCTCGTTGCCGATGATGATGCAGCTGTTCTTGACGATCTCGACCGTCTCGAGCGTGGCCTTCTCGACCGCCGCGGTGGCCTCGAGGAACGCCTTCAGCTTGCGGCCGGCGTCATTCGACGAGTAGTTGCCGCAGGCGCTCGGATCAAGCGCTGCGTCGGGGCCGACGCCCGGAACTCCGCCCGGAACCTTGCCACCACCAGGAATGTTCGGCTTGCCGGGCATTCCCTTGCCACCGGGGCACGCCGCCAACGCTGCAGTTGCAAACAGCGACGCCACCACGAGCAGGGATTTCGAGTATTTGATCATCTTCTGAAGCTCCTCAAATTGCGGGACGTCGATGGACGCCGATCCGGCGATGTGGATATCAAAAACCCACGCGCCGGTCGCGATAGCACGCCCGAAAAACAGGCGTCTCATTTTCCGCGGAGAGCGCTACGGGGCGATGTGCCCCGAGACCCATGGGTGTTGTGGACGTGGAGCGGCCACCGCACCATTTGCTGGGAACACCAAGCACTCGGCGCGTGAATCGAGCTGGGTCGCGGTGATCGGGAAGGCGGGCGTCGGAACGTCGATCGTTTGATCGATCCCGCCGGTGAACGTGTTGACGTCGACATCGACGCGCTCGCCGACGCCCGCGCCGATCAGCCCGACGGCGAACTTGCAGCGGCGCTCGCCGCCCTTGAGGATCTGGACGCGCAGCGTGCTCGTGGTCGGTGCGGACGTGAACGTCAGCTTCGCTTCTGGCCAGGCCGGCTTGCCACTACCGTGGATCCACGCCGCCGCGTACGCGGTGAGATCGAGCCCGGTCGACGCGGCGAGCGCCGTGACGAGCTCGTCGACGGACAGCGCGCGCGGTGAGCCGAGCACCGTCTTGAGTGCGTTGATCACGGCCTCGCGCGACGACATCACCTCGAGTTGGCGGAACAGCACCATCGGGCCGGGGCCGTAGACGTCGCCGTAGTACTCGAACAGCTCGGGCTTGTCCGCGGGCACGGGGAAGAACCGTGCGCCGTTCGAGAAGCTGCGCCACGCCCGCGCCGTCTTGTTCGCGATCACCGGATCGACCGAGTCCTCGTAGACGTACGCGAGATACTCCGCCATCGCTTCCTTCCACACGAAGTCGTAGGTATCCGCGATCGTCGTCTGATCGCCGGCCCATTGATGCGCGATCTCGTGGTCGGTGACGTGCGCGACCGGATCGGCGTAGCTCGACGGGCCCGCGAGCTTGTCGTCGAGGACGATGTTGCCCGGGTGCTCGAAGCCGCTCCAGTAGGTGGGCGCGGTGAGGATGCGGAGCTCGCTGCCGAACGGGAACGGCCCGAAGTTGCTCTCCATAAAGGAGATGAAGCCCGCGTGGTACGCGCTGTCGAGCTTGGCATCGATGCCCGTGGCGGTGCGGTCGTAGAGCGTGACGTCGACCGAGCCCCACTTGCCCTTCGACGTCTGCGTCCACGCCGGATACACGGCGACGCCAAACGTCGAGTACGTCGGACCGCCGGGCGCGGTGAAGTCGCACAGGGTCTCGGTCGCCGAGACCTCGGTGATGTCGCCCGCGCAGCGCGCGAGGAAGCCGGAGGGATGGGTGACGTGGAACGTGTACGTCGCGAATTGATCGGGGCGGTTGTCACACGGCGCGAACCGATCGCAGCCGCCGACCCAGCTGACCAGGTAATAGAACGTGTTGCCCTCGGCGTCGTCGGTGATCGAGTAGCCGACCTGGCTGGTCGAGAGCGTCTCCAGCGGGATCACGTGATCGACCTCGAACGCGACCTGCTCGCCGGCATCGAAGCCTGCGCCGCACAGCTCGATCGTCTGCGTGACGACATCGATCGCGACGGTGCGCGCCGGCTCGCCGTTGACCTTCAGGGTGGGCACGTCGACCTCGCTGCCGCGGAACGGCAGCTTCAAGCAGTCGCCTGCGACCTCGATCTCCGCGGTGATCGTCGCGTGCGCGGCACGGGTGTCGACATCGAACGCGAGATCGTAGTGGGTGACGCGCGCCGTGATCGGACCCGTGGGTCCGACCGGATCGCCGTGACCACATGCCGCCAGTGCCAGCATCGCCATCATCGAGGTCCGCATGGACCGTCGATAACACAGCCCGAGCGAAACGAGTGTGACGGGATTCGTGCGGGCCGAGATTTACGAGGGCGAGCGATGCGAGCCGCTGGCTGCCGGATCGACCGGGCGCGCGACGGTGACCCGGAGCTCCATCCCGAACTCGTCGCGGAACAGATCCGCCTTGCGGATCAGCGCGGCGTCGTCGCGGCTCGGCCCATCGCGGACCACCAGATCGAGCACGATCGCATCGCCCATCCGGGTCGCGACGACCTGCTCGACGCGCTGGCGGTGCTGGGTGTCCAAGCTGTCGGCCACCCGGAGCAGCGCGGACATCTTGAGGGTCTGCTTGCGCAGATCCTTGGGCAGTGGTGACTCGTTGATGATCTGCTTCGCGCGCGCGCCGTCCTTGCGGTTGGTCCGCGCCAGCAGCGCGACGATCTCTCTCGCGGTCTCGTCGAGGCCGGGCAGGCGAGCCCACCGGATCATGTACTCGCTGTGCTTGTGGTGACCCTGCACGTTCACCACCTCGCCGATGTCGTGGAGAAGGGCGGCGACCTCGAGCAGCACGCCCTTGTCGTCGGGCACGCCGTGGACATCGCGCAGCTGATGAAACAGCGCGCGCGCGAGCAGCCGCACGTGCTCGCCGTGCGTGGTGTCGTGATCGACGCGGTTCGCGAAGCTGCGCGCCGCCGTCAGCAGCGCCTTGTCGTGTGCGCCCTCGGCGTGGAACTGCTCCTCGCGCGCGGTCTCGGCCAGCTCGAGCAGCACCGCCTCGCGGATGCCGACACCCGGCGCCACCAGCTTCGGGATCCCGAGCTGTCGTGCGGCCGTGGCAAACACCAGCGCCGCGATGCCGAGGACCTCCGCGCGGTCCTTCTTGACCTGGTACTTCTCCATCCGCTCCTCGACAGTAGCGCCGACGATCTCGGGCAGCGCCCTTTCGAGGGCGACCAGATCGATCCCCGGTGGAGTGGCACCATCGCCGACGATCTTCGCGAGCGCCTCGGCGTTGCCCCCGAGCGCGGCGATCACACCGGCACCGCCAGCGCCCTTGGGGACCGACTGCATCAGGGTCGCGGTGTAGCGCCGCACCATGCCGGCCTCGGCATCCCCGATCGGGCCATCGAGCCCGAACGTCTCCATCAGCCGCACCGTGCCGACCGGGAGCGAGTAGCCGCGCCAGTTGCCGCCCTGCTTGACGTTGACCTCGAGGCTGCCGCCGCCCAGATCCAGGATCGCGCGCAGCGACGCATCGGTGGTGGACTTCGACAGCGTGTTGCCGCCGAGCGCGGACATCGTGGCCTTGCGGACGAGGCGGGCTTCTTCCTCGCCCTCGATCACCTCGAGCTCGATCCCGGCCTCGTGATAGAGGCGGTGGAGCAGGTGCTCGCGGTTCGACACGGTGCGCACCGCGGAGGTGGCGACCGCGCGATAGATGGTCACGCCGTGAAAATCGAAGCGTTCGCGAAAGTGGATGAACGCCCCGACCGCTTGCTCGACGGTTTGCTTGTCGAGCTCTCCGCGTGTGAACGCGCCGTGGCCGAGCCGCACGGGGACGCGCTCGGCTTCGATCCGGATCAGATCTGTGGGCGTCAGCTCTGCGATCACGACGCGGATCGCGTTCGAGCCCGCATCGATCGCGCCGAGGCGCAAGGGTGCCATCGAGGGCAAACTAGCACGCGGCCGACGCAGATCGCCCGAGGGGCACGTCTGCGAGATCTCGTTAGCGCTTCGGAGGTCCGGACGGCTTGCCCGGTTTGCCGGACCCCATCATCGGGTTCGCTGGACCGGCATTATCGGGAATCTTGATCTTGTCGGTCTTCGTCACGCCCTCGAGGACCTCGACCTTGATGCCGTCGGACAGCCCGAGCTTGACGTCCTTGCGGACGAACGTCTGGGGCGCAGTCTCGATCTCGACGTACGGCTTGTCATTGTCGTACTGCACCAGCGCCTCGCGAATCGCCAAGACCTGCTTCTTCTCGGCGAGCACGATGTCGGCGTTCGCGCTGTAGTTCGCGCGGATCTGCGAGTCCTTGCCCGGCTTCACCTTCGCCTTGATCTCGAACTGGATCGCGCCATCGACCAGCTTGCCCTTGGGCGCGATGTACTCGAGCGTGCCCTCGAGCTTCTCGTTCTCGATCGCGCCGACCTTGATCTGGAGAGTCAGCCCTTCCTTGATCTTGCCGACCTCCGACTCGTCGACGCGGCCCTCGAAGATGATGTCGGTCATGTCGGCGATCACGGCGACGGTGGTGCCCGGGTTGAAGTTGTTCGCCTGGATCACCGAGTTGCCCTCCTTGACGGGCACGTCGAGGATCTTGCCGCCGACCTCGGCGGTGATGATCAGCGTCGAGGCCTTGCCCATCCCTCGTGTCGCGCCCTCCTTGACCAGCTGGAGGTTCGAGCCAGCCGCCGACATCTCCTGCTTGCGGAGCGCGAACTCGGTACGGAACCGCTGCAGCTCGGCGTCGGCGACCACGCCCTTCTTCGCCAGCTCCTCGTTGCGATCGAGCTCGCGCTTCGCGTTGTCGTACGCGATCTGCGCGCTCCGCACCGCGGACTCGGCCTGGTTGATCTGCATCGCGTCGGGCACGATCTTGATCTTGCCGAGCGAGTCGCCGGCCTTGACGATGTCGCCGGGCTTCGCGGTGAGCTCGGCGAGCACGCCCGTGACCTTCGGCTTCACCTCGACCTCCTTGCGGGGCACGATCGAGCCGGTCGCCACCGTCTTCTTGACGATGTCCGTGACCTCGGCGCTCTCGGTCTCGTAGAGGGTGACCTTCGCCTGCGACTTCCTCCACAACGTGAAGAACGCGAGGAGGATCAATAGCACCAGGAGCAAGCCGAAAAACCAGCCAAGGACTCTCTTCATACAGACCTCACTCCGCTCGCAGCGCCTCGATCGGACGGATCGAGGCAGCATGAGAGGCGGGCATGATGCCGGCAAAGGCACCGGCGACCACGAGCACGACGACGGCCTGGAGCACCGTCCCTAGACCGACGATAGGGGGACCGAGCGGGGAGTCGGGCATCATCGAGAGCACGGCCTCGGCGGCCGCGAGCAGGCCGACGCCGGCAGCGATGCCGAGCAGCCCGGCGATCGCGGTGAGCACCACTGACTCCTTCATCACCATCGAGATGATCGAGAACGGCGTGGCGCCGAGCGCCTTGCGCACCCCGATCTCCTTGGTGCGCTCCTTGACGGTGATCAGCATGATGTTCGAGACCCCGACCACGCCGGCGAACAGCGTGGCGCCGCCGACCAGCCAGCTGATCAGCTGGAGCACCAAGAAGAAGCCGTCGATCTTGCCGAACATCACGAACATGTTGAACGAGCCGACGGCGAGCTGATCCGTCGGCGCGATCTTGTGGTGCTGGAACAGCGCCTCGCGCACCTGGCGCTCGAGCTCGGGCCCATCGGTGCCGGCCCTGGCGGTGAGCGCGAAGAAGCTGACGCGGTTGCCCATGTTGAAGGCGTTCTTCATCGTGGTGAACGGCAGGAAGACCGTGTTCGCGTCGCGATCGCCTTGCTGGCCACTGCGCAGCGTGCCGATCACCCCGACGACCTGGAAGTAGACGCCGCCGACCTTGATGTACTTGCCGATCGGGTTGTCGGTTGGCTCGAACAGTTGCTCGCGCACGGCCTTGCCGATCACGGCGACCTTGCGCTGCTCGGCGATGTCGCGCTCGTTGACGAACCGACCGGCGTCGTACTGGAACGCGACGATGTGCTTGAGCTCGGGGAAGTCGCCCATCACCGTATACGTCGCG
>JBBQJJ010000444.1:0-7373 GCA_038325805.1 Haliangiales bacterium | reverse complement strand
ATGTCACGTGCACCGGGACCTTCGGACTCGAGGACACCATCGGCTGTTGTGTCGTGTTGCCCGACACCATGGTCCTGCGTTTCGTCGAGTGCGTGTAGAACACGTCCCCCCGGTAATATGTTCGAGCAGTGCCGGTATCACTTCGGCGTGAGGTAGCTCGCCCTGCTGACCCTGGACGACGGGATCTGCCGCGTACGCACGGCCGGTTCTCCGTTAAAGGTGTCAAATACGACCGTTTCGACGAGCTAGCGCGAAATCCCTCCGCGAAGGCGCGCCCACGCGTAAGATCGCCTGACGGTACGAAGACGATGCCCTCGAAGATCATCGACAACGCTGCTCGCCAGGTCGGCGAGATCATGAACAAGGACGTTCACGCATGCGTCGCAGATGTCGACGCCGAGGCCGCGTGGCACCACATGCGGAAGGCTGGCATCCGACACCTCGTCGTGTTCGGCGCCGACGATGCATTGGTGGGTGTCATCTCGGATCGCGATCTCATGGCGCACGAGACGTTGACGCTCGCGCGCCGTTCCGTCCGCGAGCTGATGACAACCAAGGTGGTCGTCGGATCAGCGGACACCAGTATTCGCGATGCGGCCAAGCTCATGCGCGACCACGTCATCAGCTGCCTCCCGATCGTGAGTGGCGCGCAGGTCATCGGGATCATCACCACGCACGACCTGCTCACGATGATCGTGGGCGACGGCCCCATCCCCGAAAGCGAAGGGATCGCACAGGGCGGCAGGATCTTGCGTCGCTGACCTCGAGCTGCTGCTTCGCGCTCGAGCGACTGGGACGACGTCTCTGACGCCTGGCATGTTCGATGCTTCGTCATCAGGTCATGAGCCAGGTCGTTTATTGGAGACGCGAGCTACCCCCTCTCAGCGAGCAGATCGAAGGCATACACGATCTCGAGGCCGAGAGTCCGCATCTGCACTACGAGGTCGGCGATCGACAGCTGATGTGGAGCAAGTGCTACCCGTTGCTGCTGGAACAGGCAGAGACCAGGATCCGGCAGGAGGTCACCCGCCTCCATGGGAGCTGCGCGCACGTCGTCGACGAGCAGATCACGGCGAAGGTAGACGATGCGCAGTCTCTGTTCTGGCTGCGCGGGCGGTTTCAGTTCGTGATGTACGTGCACAGCTCGAAGTGACGCGCGTGCGCCAGCTGGCGCGATCTGAGAGAACCTCCCCTACTCGGCTCGCCAAACGTCAGGCGCGTTCGCTCGCTCGTGCACGCAAGATATGCGCTTCAAGGTGCGGTCTTGTCGCGAGACGCAAACTTCGCGCTGAGATCCTGCTTGGCGGTGGCCTGTCACCTGCACTGGTCCGTCGCAATGTTGTTCAACAAGCCAGTCTCAGAGTTCATGACCTCGGATGTCACCACGGTCGGCACCGACACTTCGCTCACGGCCATCTCGGGGTTGTTCGACGAGAAGCGGATCTCGGCGGTCCCGGTCGTCGATGCAACTGGAGCCATCGTCGGCGTGGTGTCCCGCACCGACCTGTTGCGTGTCGGTCGGATCCAGGCCGGAGCGCATCGCAAGGGCAACGTCATCACGTTGCCGCAGAAGACCGCCGGCGATCTCGTAGGTGACAGCACGCGCAAGCCGGTCACGATCGCGTCGAAGGCAACCCTTCGTGAAGCCGCCCGGCTGATCGGTGACGAGCGGATCCACCGCCTGTTCGTGGTCGATGACGGCCGGGTGTCCGGTGTCGTCAGCACCTTCGACATGATGACGGCGGTGCGCGACGCCCGGATCGAAACGCCGATCATCGAGATCATGTCGAAGCCTCTGTTCACCATCGAAGCACACCAGCCGGTCAGCGCTGCCGTCGAGCGGCTCGCGGCAGCGCGCGTGACTGGGCTCGTGGTGGTCGAGAACGAGCTCCCGGTTGGCCTGTTCACCCAGCTCGAAGCAATGCAGTCACGCGACCTGCCACGCGACACCCGTGTCGAAGAGGTGTTCGACCCGGCGATGCTGTGCCTCCCGACGTCGACGAAGATCTTTCGGGCCGCCGAGCAGGCGCGCCGGCTCGACGTGCGGCGTGTGCTGCCGTGCTCGGACCGCGAGGCAGTAGGCATCGTCACCGGCTTCGACTTCGCGAGACTGGTCGCGACACTCTAATACTTCCAAGACCTGTCGCCGAAGCGAGCGCTCGTTCGCGAAGAAATTGCGCGCGTTGCAGGAAGTCCCCGGTTCCTACGCAGCCGTTGCGTTGTCTCGGCCGCCTGTGCTGGTGCGCTCCGTGCTCCAGCAGCCACCATGCGCTGGATGTTGGTGACCTCGATCGCGCTCACGTTGGCCCGCCCCCCAGACGTCTGGGGAGGTCCAGACAAACTCGATACGCTCACGTTGACTGCCAAAGAGATCACCGCCGCCTTCACCCCGTACCAGCCCGGTGTACGGACCTGCTACCTGGCCAACGCGAAGAACAAGGAAGCCACGGGCGAGCTGCGGCTCGAACTCGTGATCCACCGTGACGGCTCGATCTTTCGCTTCGGGTTCATGGCCCCAGGCGTCAACAAGCGATGGCAGGCTCGTCTCGATGCCTGCTTGCGAGAACGTTCACGGTCGTGGAGCTTCCCGGTGCGGAGAGGCTTCACCTCTGCGGTCCTGCCGTTCGTGTTCTTGAAGACGAATGCGCCGAACGCAGGTCCATACGAGAGCTGCTGGGATGCCCGGGGGTGCCCGCCCGGCAAGCTCGGAGGCACGCCATGAAGAAGATCCTGTCCACCCTCGCCATGACCGCGATGGTCGCCTGCTCGAGCTCGAGCGATCGCCCCCCGGGCAGCGGGACCGCGACCGGCCAGACGGGAAGCTCGGCCGGCACGGATGACGGTCCTGTGGCGATCGCGTCTCCCGCCGATGCCACGACTCTCAAGCAACACATGCGCGAGCACTTCGCCGCCGTCTCCGATCTCCAGCGCGCGATCGCTCGCGGCTATTTCGAAGATGCCAAGCAAGACGCACGCTGGATCGCGGAGCACGAGGAGGCCCAACAACTGGCCCCGTGGAAGCCGTTCGTCGACGAGATGAAGGTTGCCGCACGTGAGGTCGCCGGCGCGCGCGACCTGCCGAGCGCGGCGGCTGTGGCGTCCAGGCTGGGGCGCGCGTGTAGTCGCTGCCACGAAGCAATGAACGCGGTCGTCACGTTTGCGTGGGAGGAGGCCCCCGCCGATGCACCCGATCTACCGGCACAGATGAAGCGGCACCAATGGGCAGCGGCCCGGCTGTGGGATGGGTTGGTCGGGCCCTCCGACGAGCTATGGCGCGAGGGTGCGCTCGTGCTGGCAACCTCGAACCTCGATGCGATCGCCGCGAGCGGTAGTGGTGCTCCACGCGGAGATGTGCCGGCGCTGGCCAAGCGCGTGCGCGAGCTGGCAACGACCGCCGGGCAAGCCAAGGAGCAGGACGCGCGCGCGCAGATCTACGGGGAGCTGCTCTCGACGTGTGCAGGTTGTCATCTGCTGGTTCGCCCGAACTCCGTGCGCCCTTGAGCTCTTGATTCGATCAAGACCCGGTCCACACACACCAAGCAGAATCGGCCGCGCTTCGATCCGCTTCAGGTCGAGCTCGGCTTCGTTTCCAAAGCGCGCGCACCGGCGCTCGCGCGATGAAATTCGACGAAGAACCGGACCTCCCCCTCGGGCTCCACCCGATGAAGCACCTCGGGGACCACGATCCCGAGCACGGCGGGCTCCAGGATTCGCTCGCTCGCGAGCGGGGCCTCGATCACGTAACGCAATCGACCGGCGAGCACGTGGATCACGCCCCAGACGCCGGGCTTCGTCGAATGATCCTTCCGCAGCGCCTCCGGGATCGAGAGCTGGTCGAACTCGCGCGTACGTTTGTAAGGCGCGTAGCCGCCGGGCAACTCGAACCGATCGCAGTAGACGCACGGCAGTTCGAGACCAAGCTTCTCGGCGCGTCCCTCCGGGGTGAGCACCCAGGGCCGAGACCAGAACGGCGGATGGTGACGCACGTGCTGGCCGTGTCCGCATCGCAGCTCGGCCACCCAGTCGCCGGCATCGTCCTGGTGAAATCCGTCGATCGCGCGCTGCATCGTCATGGGATGGCGATGATGCTCGTTCCACGCCACCGCATCGCTTGCGCCTGTCTCGCTTTTTGTCGTGCACGCTGCAATTCCTGCGGCGAAACCGCGGCTCCACGCACGTCGTGCGTGATGCGTAGGCGCGTCGACGATGGGCATCTCGGCACTCGCTAGCTCGCAGCACTTCGTGAACCTCGAATCACCGGGCCTCAGAAACGAGCTCGGCAGTGAAGGTGCCATCGCGCTCGCGATGCGCGACGCAACGAAACCCGACGTCGGGTGCGGGCCGGGTCTCGTAGGACCGGTGGTCGGGGTGCGGCGGACGCTCGGGAGCGTTGCGCCAGCGGCCTCCCCTCACCACGTGCCCATCACGCTCGGGCGTCGTCGTCCACTCCCACACGACGCCGGTGCCAAGCCGATGCGCGCCGAGCGCCGCGATCGCCATCGCCCACTCGGACTCTGACGGCAGTCGCTTGCCGGCCCACGCCGCGTAGGCGCAGGCATCGTCGAACGACACGCCGGTCGCTGCTGCTTCACCCGTGCGGGGGACGAACGAACCGCGGCGGGTGTCCAGCGCGAAGCGTGCAAACTCGGCAGCCGAGACCGGGCGAACATCGACGAGCAGGTCGCCTTGCAACAGCATCGGGCGACCATCGCGGCGGCCATAGATGTAGTCGCTCGCCAGGACCGGTCGCACCGAGACCTCGGGACGTACGGGAGGGACGAGCCCGACGGTGATCGGTTGATGGCCTTCGTGTGGCAGCGTGCGCCACCCCCCGAGGTCGGGCACTGCGAGCGCGGGCGGGGTGGTTGGACGGATCGGGACCGCAACGAGGATGTCGGCCTGTCCGCAGGGTGGCAACTCGCCGAGGACCGCGTCGAGCTCGACCATCAGCTCGTCCCAGGATTCGAATCGTGCGCGTGGCTCGCGGGCGGTCGCACGCGCGAGAAACGCTGCGAGCTGCGGTGGAACACGGCGACGCTCGAGGATCGAGGGCATGTCGTCGTTTCGCAGACTCGACAGGGTCTCCATCATCGACCTGTTGTGGATGTCGGCAACCGGATGAGCGGAGGCGAGCAGCTCGAACAGCAGTAGGCCGAGGGTGAACATCCCGCTCTCGCAGCCGTACCCTCCCTCGACCTGCTCCGGCGACACGTAGGCGATCTGGGGATCGATCGCAAGCGCGACCGCTCCGACGACCTGCCGTGCGCGGTCGCTGGCGAGCTGCGGCGTCGCGCGGATGGATCCGGCCTCGGTGACGAAAATCTCGCCAGGCCCGAGGAACAGCGGGACCTGGAACCCACGTTCGTTCGGAGCTCGCCAGAGCCCGACGAGCGCAGCCGCGATCGCGACCGCGACCTCGATCGGGAGCTGGTGCTGCCGCTCGCGCAACTCGTGCAACACGGCCTGCATGGAGATCCCGGACACGTGCTCCTCGACCAGCGCGTATGCGCGGCCATCGCGGCCGAGCACGTGCAAGACCTGCGGCGCCGCCGTGCCCGCGAGCGCGAGCATCTGAGCAACCGTGTCCTGGAATCCATCGAGGAAGTGCTGTTCGGACCGCGTGTGCTCGTGGGGCTCCCGCACGACAACACGGCGCGCATGGAGTGGCTCCTCGAACACCTCGGCGCCGCGGTAGAACGCGGTGGACTCGAAGGCGAACGGGTCGCGTTCAGCGATCACGGAGCCACCGACGATGCGAGCGGGCACGAATGGTCGCGTCATTCGACGAGCTTCAGTGGAGGAGAGAACGAGGGGCCCGACGCGACGCTGCCGGTCGGCACGATGCGGACATCGACGCTGACACGCGAGGCACCCACGGGTGGTCGCGCGGCGTGCACGTGCAACGGCGTGAACAACAGCGCGTCCCCCCTCCGTACCGGCACGGGCCGCAACGACGGTGGCATCGAGAGCACTCCTTCGACGACACCCGTGGTCGTGAGGTGGGTCAGGGAATCGGCGAGAGAGCACACGTGAAGCGCGGCATCCCCGCTCGCATCCGTGAGCGCGAGCCAGACGTTGCGTTCGTCGAGCGCGTGTCCAAACCCGTAGTCCACGTGCGGCGGGACTGGCCCGATCTCGTCGGCGGGGACGAGGATGCGAAAGTGCGCGTAGGTCTGAACCAGGACGTGCTCCCACGGCAACTCCGGCAGCAGCTCACGCAGCGCCGCGTGCAGCGGGCGGCGGACCGCGGGCGAGATGCTCTCGCGCGTCAACCTACCGGCGAGCTCCAGGGCGCGTAGGCCGCTCACGTCGATCGCCGACAACGACGCGGCGGCGACTCCCCACGCACGCAGCTGCGCGAGCGTCCACGCGACCACCTCGTCGACCGCGACGTGTCTGCGTTCGATGTCCCAGGTTGGCAACCAGCCTTCGAGCGCGAGTGGCCGCACGTCGATCTGGGTCATCTCGGTCGACGCGGAGCTCATCGAGGAGGGCTCACTTCGGCAGCAGGTTGAACATCACGTCGAGGTTCTTCGTCGCGTACCAGCCGCCCTTGTCTGGCGTCACGCAGATCGTCGCGCCCGAATCGATCCGCACGTTCCGAGCCGCGCGCACCGTCAGCCCGGAGGAGAACGTCATCGCGCCCTTCGCGAGCCATGGCTTCGCCACATGATAGAGGTCGCCGGAAGCGATCTGTGGGCGCTCCCCCAGGTAGACGATCAGGTCACAGTTCTTCCAATCGGCAGTGTCGTCGGCCGAGCTCTGCTTGCCGGTCGCGACGTCGAAGCGGTAGACGCGCTGCGACGTCGTGGCGAGCTCGAGCGTCTTGCCGAGGACCAGATCGGGATACGTCGTCAGCCAGCGGTGATGCGAGGTCGATCGTGTGACGAGATTCATCCGCACGACGAGATCGGTCATCGAATACTTCGCGACCTCCTTGCCGTTGCGGAAGACCACGAGCGCCGGCTGACTGTCGAACGGCTTGTTCGTGTACGGGTTCGAATGGAGCATCATCACCGTCGAGCCATCGGGTGTTGCGTGGATCGATCCACTGATCTGGTAGCCCTGGTCGACACGTTGAACGACCTTGCCGTTGGCGTCGTGCGCGATGAAGCCGACGCACGCGCCCTTCTCGGTGATCGGCTTGACGTTACCGGCCGCGGTGCACCCGAACGCGACCGCATCGGCGCGCGCGTGATCTGCACCGAGCAGGAGCCCGAGGATTGCGAGTCTGCGCATTGGTAGATCTACTTTCCCTCTTTAAGAGTTTCCGTACGACCCCCGTGGAAACCGTGCGTGCGGATTTCCCGCACACGGCTTGCGGGAGGGCTCTCGTTCCAGCGGTACTGGGCAGTCTCCGGATATTCGACGGT
>JBBQJJ010000443.1:0-7395 GCA_038325805.1 Haliangiales bacterium | reverse complement strand
CGGCACGCCCGCCATCTCGGCGAGCGCGATCGCACGCTCGGTGCCGGTGGCCTCGGCCGCCTCGGGACGCGTCAGCGCGTGATAGACCGGCGCGGTGTGGCCCTGGTCGAGCGCGCGCTGCACCAGCACGTCGATCGGCAGGCCGATCTCCGCGTGCATGGTGATCAACGCGCCGAGCTCTCCCGCGCGGAGCATGGCGCGAAAGATCTGCTGATCGTCGACGAGGAACACGCCCGGATAGGCCATGAACATCTTGAACGACGTCACGCCCTCGCGGATCATGTCGCTCATCTCGGCGAGCGTCTGCGGGTTCGCCTCCGTCATGATCATGTGGAAGCCGTAGTCGATCGCGGCCTTGCCCTCGGCCTTCGCGTGCCACGCGTCGAGCCCGGCACGCATCGAGCTGCCCTTCGACTGGATCGCGAAGTCGACGATCGTCGTCGTGCCGCCGTGCGCGGCGGCGTACGTGCCGGTGTCGAAGTCATCGCTCGCCGTCGTGCCGCCGAACGGCAGCGACATGTGCGTGTGGCAGTCGATGCCGCCGGGGATCACGTACTGCCCCGTCGCGTCGATCGTCTCGTCGGCCTGCCCCGGCTGGCCGGGCTTGGTGTGCGCGACGATCTTGCCGTCCTCGATCCAGATGTCCGCGGCGTACATATCCGACGCGGTCACCACGGTGCCGTTCTTGATCAGCGTCCTCATCGGAGCCTCCTGTCGATCGTGTCCTATTTGTCTTCGGTCAGGTCGCCGTACGAGTCGGGACGGCGATCGCGATAGAACTGCCAGGTGCGGCGCACTTCCTCGATCAGATCGAGGTCGAGCTCCGCGACCAACACTTCATCTTTGTCACGCGACGCGATCGCGACGAACTGACCGCGCGGGTTCACGAAGTATGACTGGCCATAGAACTCGCCGATGTTCCACGGCGCCTCGGTGCCGACGCGATTGATCGCGCCGACGTAGTAGCCGTTCGCCACCGCGTGCGCGGGCTGCTCGATCTTCCAGAGGTGCTCCGAAAGTCCAGCGACCGTCGCCGACGGGTTGTAGACGATCTCCGCGCCGTTCAAGCCCAGCGCGCGCGCCCCCTCGGGGAAGTGGCGGTCGTAACAGATGTACGCGCCGATCTTCGCATAGCGCGTCTGGAACACCGGATAGCCGAGGTTGCCCGGACGGAAGAAGTACTTCTCCCAGAAGCCGCTGGTCTGCGGGATGTGCGTCTTGCGGTACTTGCCGAGGTACGAGCCATCCGCGTCGAGGATCGCAGCGGTGTTGTAGTAGACGCCGGCCTTCTCGCGCTCGTAGATCGGCACGACCATCGCCATCCCGTACTGCTTCGCGATCGGTGCGAGCCGCGCCACCGTCGGGCCGGGAACTTCTTCCGCCGCGTCGTACCAGCGCTTGTCCTGACCGGGGCAGAAGTACGGACCGTTGAAGATCTCCTGCAGGCAGAGGATCTGGACGCCCTGCTTGCCGGCGTCGTGGATCATCGGCAGATGCTTCTCGAGCATCGCCGCCTGGATCTCGGCGACCGACTTGGTCTCGTCGTTGATCGGATTGCTGGCCTGGATCAGGCCCGACACCACCGTGCGCGCCATCAGTTCGTGACCAGCCCCGAGGTTTCCTTTGCGATGTCGCCCTTCCAGGTCTCGACGTCGCGCGCCTGGGCCTTACCACCCACCGAGCTCGCGCGGGCGGCTTCCTTGGCCTCGCGCGCCGACTTCTGGCGCTCCACCAGATCCATGTGCGTGGTGAAGTAGCCGAGCGACTTGCCGACGAACTCGCGGATGTTGGTGAACTTGCTGTCGACCATGAACTTCGACAGCTGCTCCTTGAGCTCGTCGATGATCTCGTAGCCGCGCAGCATCGCGCCGGTGCAGATCTGGACCGTCGACGCGCCGAGCAGGATGAACTGCGCTGCGTCCGTGCCGGTCTCGATGCCGCCGATGCCGGAGATCTCGACGCCGGGGTTCGCGCGCGCCACTTCCATCACCTGACGAAGCGCGATCGGGCGAACGGCCTGACCGGAGTAGCCACCCGGAACCGAGTGACCCTCGACGGTGGGCAGCGGGCGGAACGTCTTCAGATCGATGCCGGTGACCGACAGGATCGTGTTGATCATCGCGATGCCATCGGCACCCGCGCGCAGCGCAGCGCCGGCCGGCACCGTGGGGTTACCGACGTTTGGCGTCATCTTCGCCCACACCGGAATGCGCGCGACTTCCTTCACCCAGCCGACGACCTCCTCGACGATGTCGGGGTTCTCGCCCATCGCCATGCCCATCTTGCGCTCGGGCAAGCCATGCGGGCACGACAGGTTGAGCTCGAAGCCGTCGACGCCGGTCTCCTGGACCTCGCGGACGATCCGCTGCCACGCGGCCTTGTTGTACTCCTCCATGATCGACGCGATCAGCATCTTCTTGGGGTAGTTCTTCTTGAGCTGCTTGCAGTCGTCGATCCAGTCCTCGTACGGACGGTCGCTGATCAGCTCGATGTTCTGGAAGCCGATGACCTCGCCGTTCTCGCGGCTCTTGTGCTTCGCGTAGCGCGGCGCGGTGTTGATGACCTTGCTGGCGTCGAGCGAGAACGTCTTCGCGACCATGCCGCCCCAGCCGAGATCGAACGACCGCGCGATCACTTTTCCGTTGGTGCCCGGAGGACCCGAGCCCAAGACGAACGGGTTCTCGAACTTCATGCCATTGACGGTGATGGAAAGATCAGCGGTCACGTCGCCTCCAAGGGGTCGAGTAGGAACAGAAACGGCTGGCTAATATAGCGTCAGAGCTGGTCCAACTGGCATCTCACGACAGCTATCGCCCGCCCCTGGCTGCTCGTACAATCGCCGCGATGCGCGGGTGGATAGCGGCCGTTGCCGTCGGATGTACCGGGTGCCAGATCGTGTTCCCGCTCGAAGATGTGCAAGGTCCGCGTCCGGTCGGCTGCTCGCCCGCCTCCCTGCTCAGCGATGGCTTCACGGATCTGGGTCCACTCGGACGACCGTGGAGTTTTGTTAGTCGAGATGGGCTGGAGGCCTTGATGGCGACGGAACTGGGCGACGGTGTCAATTTCCAGATCCAAGCCGGCACGCTGGATGTCGTCGCGGAGCCGTACCTCGACCTTCGCGAGACCGCGTACTCGGTGTCGATGGCGCACTTCGCCGGCAACCCGCAACCAGGCGATCGAGCGACGCTCGATCGCCTCATCCCATCGAGCTCGTGATCCGCCACGAAGGCGCGGTCACGACCTTTCTCGCGTCGGATCCGGTCCAGAGGTTCATCACCGATCTGGCTCCGCTCGAGTAGATCGCGTACATGCGACCGATCCTTCGCTTCAAGTCGACGATCGGGATCAATAACTACATCGCGCGCGACTTCAATACGGCAGCGGCGCCGGAAGGCAAGGCCTGTCCCGCGTCGACGATCAAAGAGACGTTCGAACCGGATCTGTCGCCCGAGTGGCAGCGCGTCGCGGAGAACGGCGATTGCGAGATCGCCGTCGACGCGGGAGGCGATCGGCGGATGAACTTCAGCGATGGCGATGCCGTCCACGACTGCGTCATCCACACCAGCACGCTCTACGACCTGCGCAGGCACCAGGTCGAGATCGAAATCGCGGAGGTGGTTCCAGCAATGTCGGTCGCCATGCGGGTCGAATTCGAGGTCGAGACGCGCACGTCGCGCGGGCGCATGCGGCTCGACGTCCCCGCAGGTGTGCTGCGCGCGACCGTCGACGCACCGGGCGCCGAACGCTCCGTCGGGGAGGTCCCGTTCGGCGCCAGCCAGTTCGGCGCGAGCTCGGTGTGGCGCGTCTCGGGGACCGACAACGACCGGCTGATCTTCGAGGTCGGCGATGGCGAGACGTTCCAGACGGTGGGCGCCACGCAGGTCGGCGACGTCGGGGCGCTCGACCAGGTGCGCGTGCGCGTGGTCGCGAACGCTTCTGGTCTCGGATTGGGTGCGGGCGTGCGCCTTACAGAGATCCGCTCGAAGTAGCCGGCTTCCCGCAGACGCTGCATTTGCCGCCCTCGATCACGCCGTTACAGCTGCCATCGCTGCACAGCTTGCGGCTATTCCACTGCACCGCCGTCTGCGGATCCAGCGGCCAGTCGACGAGCGGAATCTCGTCGTACCGGCCCTCCTTCAGCGCGGTCTCCTCGGCACGCGCCGTCGCCAGGAACGCGAGCGCGTTGGTGAACAGTGGCGAGTCATCCTCGGCGGGAATCCCCGCGCGGACCTTCCCGATCTCGCCGCCGTCGAACCACACCAACCCATCGCCGACGCAGCGATCGAGCTCGACGGACGGCGTGCCCGCGATGGTGTACGGCGTCATCGGGAACGAGCAGCCCGGGCACGGATGGATCGCGGGGCGCGCGGGGTCGGCCTCGCTCTCGAGCACGGCGTCGGCCTGAGGTCCGATCTCGACGACGAGTTGCTCGGAACCGACCAGCACGCCGTTGCAGGCGCGGCAGCGCCACTTGTCGCGTTCGGGATAGCTGGCGAGCGGCTTGCCGCAACGTGGACACAGGAGCGCGCGGTCACGAAACGGATGCATCGGGCGAGGCTAGGAAATGTCTCCACCGAAAGTCTCGTGCGTGGTACGGCTTTCGCCTCGATGACGAAGCTGATCAACCACTGGATCGATGGCAAGGCGCTCGATCGCGCCTCCGAGCGTACGGGCGATGTCTTCAACCCTGCTACCGGCGAGGTGCAGGCCAAGGTCGCGTTCGCGACGCCGAGCGTCGTCGACGAGGCGGTCGAGTCGGCGCACAAGGCGCTGCAGACGTGGAAGTCGGTCTCGATCGCGAAGCGCACCAAGATCCTGTTCTCGTTTCGCAACCTGATCGACAAGCACCAGCACGAGATGGCGCGGCTGCTGACCCTCGAACACGGCAAGGTCACCGCCGACGCACTCGGTGAGGTCAACCGCGGCCTCGAGGTGATCGAGTTCGCGTGCGGCATCGCCGACCTCGCAAAGGGCGAGTACAGCGAGAACGTCTCGACCGAGGTCGACTCGTACTCGATCCGCCAACCGATCGGCGTGGTCGCCGGCATCACGCCGTTCAACTTCCCGGCGATGGTGCCGATGTGGATGTATCCGATCGCGATCGCGTGCGGGAACACGTTCGTACTCAAGCCATCGGAGCGCGATCCGTCGTGCGCGAACTTCACCGCCCAGCTGCTCGCCGAAGCCGGCCTACCGCCGGGCGTGTTCAACGTCGTCCACGGTGACAAGGTCGCGGTCGATGGCCTGCTCAATCACCCGAAGGTCGCCGGCATCTCGTTCGTCGGCTCCACCCCGATCGCGCAGTACATCTACGAGACCGGCACCAAGAACGGCAAGCGCGTCCAGGCGCTCGGTGGTGCGAAGAACCACATGATCGTGCTCCCCGATGCAGACATGGAGCTCGCGGCGGACGCGGCCGTGTCGGCGGGTTACGGCTCGGCCGGCGAGCGCTGCATGGCGATCAGCGTCGTGGTCTGCGTCGGCGACGCGGCCGATCGCTTGATCCCGCTGATGAAGGAACGGATCGGCAAGCTCAAGGTCGGCGATGGTCTCGAAGCCGGCATGGAGATGGGCCCGCTGATCACCAAGCAGCACCGCGACAAGGTGCGCGGCTATGTCGATGCAGGCGTCTCCGAAGGCGCGACACTCGTCACCGACGGTCGCACGCTACAGGTGCCGGGTCGCTCCGCCGGGTTCTTCCTCGGCCCGTCGCTGTTCGACAACGTCAAGCCAGGGATGTCGATCTACAAGGACGAGATCTTCGGCCCGGTGCTCGGCACCACGCGCGTCGCCACCTACGACGAAGCGATCAAGCTGATCAACTCGAACCCGTACGCGAACGGCGTCGCGATCTTCACCAACGACGGTGGGGCGGCGCGCAAGTTCCAGCACGAGGTCGAGGTTGGCATGGTCGGCATCAACGTGCCGATTCCGGTGCCGATGGCGTACTACTCGTTCGGCGGCTGGAAGGCCTCGCTGTTCGGCGACCACCACATCTACGGTCGCGACGGCGTGCGGTTCTACACGCGCACCAAGGCGATCACGTCGCGGTGGCCCGATCCGCGGCATCGCGGCGTCAACCTCGGCTTCCCGACGAACAACTAGGATTGCGAGAGATTCACCACGTACGAGACCGTGCGCTGGTGAGCGCGGCCTGATCGTGCCAGCTGCTGGCTTCCTCGGGATCGAGGTCGGCATCGATCACGTACGGAGCCTCCGTCCACCCGACAGCCTCGACCTCCGCGCGGTTCGCGCAGTAGCGCACCGTCAGCGTGCAGTTGGGACACTTCCGGAGCTGTTCATCCAGCGGATGCGCCTCGAACGTGTCCCAGCGGCCCCAGCAGTTGGACCGCCCACACTCGACGTTCGTCCGCGCGACGACGGCCCGCCATTCGGCGTCGTCGGTGCCGAGCACCTGTGCACGATCGGTGAGCCGGCCCTCGTGGCGCACGAACGTGGCGCGTTGCGAATCGCCCTGCTGCTCCAACCAGTCGGCGTAGACCGCGCGGGTCTCGCGATCATTCGGGTTGGCGCGGAGCGCGACGAGGAACGTCTGCTCCGTCGGAATCTTCGACAGCACGGCGCGCCATCGCGGTGGCGGCATCGGTGGCGGACCGCGGCGAGGCGACGGAGGATTGCGCATCACGATCTCGTTCACAGGACGGAGCGCCAGCAACGTGCGGCGGCACTTCGCACACTCGACAGCACCCGGGGCATTGGAAAATCCGCAGACACACTCCATCACAGCTCCAATCGATTGCCGTAGCGCTCGCGCAACGCGGCCCGCGCCGCACCCTTGCCGATCGAGTTGCCGCGCAGCCCGAGCTTGACGACCTCGTCGCCCCACGCCGCCTCCGCGAGGGCGCGTGCACCCTCGTGATCGATCGCGCAGTCACTGAGATCGAGCTCCTCGACCGAGAGTTCCGGCGCCTTCGCGAGCGCGATCGCACCCGCGTCGCCGAGCGGATTTCCGGCGAGCAGCAGCCGCGTGTACGTGTGCGGGCGATCGACGAGCGTCGCGAGCCCGGCAGCCGTGATCCGGTTGTCGTGGAGATCGAGAACTCGAAGCTTCGTGAGGTGCTTGGATCCGAACAGCAGCGCGGCGTTCGCGGACTCGATCCGGCACGCCGACAGCACGAGGCGGCGGAGGTTCGTGGCGTGCTCCGAGCTGAACAACGACGGCAGCTCGAGCTCGATGTTGCACTTGCCGCAGTTGCACATCTCGTGGAGCACGATGTCGTCGAGGCGCGCGAGGTACGGCGAACTGGCGAGCGCGACCAGCTCGTTCGACGCCTCCGGAAACGTCAGCGCGCGGAGCATCGGCGCGAGCTCGAACAGCTTCGGTGCGACGGTGACGAACAGGCGCGCCCTGATCTTGCCGGCATCGAGGAAGCC
>JBBQJJ010000442.1:0-7421 GCA_038325805.1 Haliangiales bacterium | reverse complement strand
GCTGCTGCTTGAGCTTGTGCTCGCGGATCTGGCGAACCAGCTCGGTGAACGAGCCGAGCACCGTGCGCTTGTCGGCGACGGCGAAGCTACAGCGCGCGAGTCGATCGATCAGGAAGCGCTTGCGATCGCCTTCCGACAGCGCGTGCGGCTGGATCATTCCGATCTCGGCGAGCAGCGCGACGTCGACGACGTACGACAGCCGGTCGGGACCGAGCGCGAGCTCGTCGTAGCGCAGCCCGAGCAAGGCCTGATCGGCGTCGGGGTCGTAGTACGCAGTGATCCCCGCGAGCGGTGGTGCCTGATCGTCGTCGAGCGGAGCGAGCGATTGGGTCCAGTGACTGAGCCGCTGCCGAGGCTGTTCGAGGATCAGATACGCCTCGAAGATATGCGCGGAGGTCGTCCGAGCTTGCATTCAGCACCTCACGACAGCAGCGACGATGCCACGAACCGCAAAGGCAATGCCGCTTACCATCTCGAAGCGATCGCCAACGGATCGAGTTGGTTGAAGATTTCGCAGAACCAGCAAACTGCGGCTTTTTTACCCCGATTACTGCGGCTTAATCACCTCGTTCGGTCACGAATTCTTGCCCAAGTACGTGTTCCGCCTAAAGTATCGAACCTATGAAATCCGACGAGCCCAAGGGAGGTGGCTTCAAGCTGCCGCTTCTCCCGTTGCGCGACATCATCGTGTTCCCACACATGGTCGTGCCGCTGTTCGTCGGGCGCGACAAGTCATTGCAGGCCCTCGAAGAAGCGATGGCCGGTGACAAGCAGCTGCTCCTCGCTGCGCAGCGGCGCGCAAAGACGGATGACCCCAGCGCCGAAGACATCTTCGCGATCGGCACCGTCGGTCACATCATCCAGCTGCTGCGGTTTCCGAAGGGCCCGGTGAAGGTGCTCGTCGAAGGTCGCGCACGCGCCCGGATCCGCGACTTCGCTCAGATCGATCCGTTCTTCACTGTGAATGTGGATGACGTCGACGAGACCGAGGACGACACCTCGGAGATCCAGGCGCTGATGCGCTCGGTGCAGGATGTGTTCGAGGACTACGTCAAGCTCAACCCGCGCAACGCCGAGATGGCGGTCAGCGTGCGAACGATCGACGACCCGTCGCGCCTCGCCGACACGATCGCCGCACACGTCGCGCTCAAGTTGAAGGACAAGCAAGAGCTGCTCGAGACCCCGTCGCCGTCGCGCCGCCTCGAGCGACTCGGCGAGCTGATGCACGGCGAGATCGAGATTCGCCAGGTCGAGAAGAAGCTGCGCTCCCGCGTCAAGAAGCAGATGGAGAAGCAGCAAAAAGAGTTCTACTTGAACGAGCAGATGCAGGCCATCCAGAAGGAGCTGGGTGGTGGCGAACGCGACGAGTTCAAGAACGAGCTCAACGAGCTCGAGCAAAAACTCAAGACGAAGAAGATGTCGAAGGAGGCGAAGGAGCGCTGCGTGAAGGAGCTCAAGAAGCTCAAGCAGATGTCTCCGATGAGCGCCGAAGCGACGGTGGTGCGCAACTACCTCGACTGGGTGCTCGCGCTGCCGTGGGAGGACAAGACCGAGGATCGCCACGACATCAACGAGGCAGAGCGGATCCTCGAGGCCGAGCACTACGGGCTCAAGAAGGTCAAGGAACGCATCCTCGAGTACCTCGCGGTGCAGGCGCTCGTGCCGCGGCAGCGGGGACCGATCCTGTGTCTCGTCGGCCCGCCCGGCGTCGGCAAGACGTCGCTCGCGCGCTCGATCGCGAACGCTACGAACCGCAAGTTCGTGCGGCAATCGCTCGGTGGTGCGCGTGACGAGGCCGAGATCCGCGGTCATCGGCGCACCTATATCGGTGCGTTGCCCGGCAAGTTGATCCAGTCGCTCAAGAAGGTCGGCTCGCAGAACCCGGTGTTCCTGCTCGACGAGATCGACAAGATGTCGATGGACTTCCGCGGCGACCCGGCCAGCGCGCTACTCGAGGTCCTCGACCCCGAGCAGAACAACGCGTTCAACGATCACTATCTCGATCTCGACTACGACCTCTCCGACGTGATGTTCGTGACCACCGCGAACCAGCAGCACGCGATCCCGCTGCCGCTCCAGGATCGCCTCGAGATCATCGAGCTGCCCGGCTACACCGAGTGGGAGAAGATCGCGATCGCGAAGCAGTACCTGATCCCGAAGCAGGTCGAGGCCAACGGGCTCAAGGAGCTGGAGATCACGTGGGACGACGAGGCGCTGACGCAGATCGTCCATCGCTACACCAAGGAAGCGGGCGTCCGTAACCTCGAGCGCGAGATCGCCACGATCTGTCGCAAGATCGCGAAGGCGTACCTGTCGGCGAATCGCGAGAACCCGAAGTTCGAGGTCACGCCCGACAAGCTGGGAACGTGGCTCGGCGTCGAGAAGTACCGCGAGGCGCGGCGTGAAAAGGAAGACGAGATCGGGCTCGCGAACGGGCTCGCCGTCACGATCTTCGGCGGCGACTTGCTGACCACCGAGGTCACGATCGTCCCCGGCAAGGGCAAGCTGACGCTGACCGGCAAGCTCGGCGACGTCATGCAGGAGAGCGCACAGGCGGCGATGAGCTACCTGCGTTCGCGCGCCGGCACGTTCGGGCTGTCGAATGACTTCCAGAACAAGGTCGACGTCCACGTGCACTTTCCCGAGGGCGCGATCCCGAAGGACGGGCCGAGCGCGGGCATCGTGATGGCCACGGCGATGGCGAGTGCGCTGCTCCGCATCCCGGTGCGGCAGAACATCGCGATGACCGGTGAGGTCACGCTGCGCGGCCGCGTGCTGCCGATCGGGGGCCTCAAGGAGAAGATCCTCGCGGCGCATCGCGCGGGGATCACCACCGTGCTGATCCCCGAGGAGAACACGAAGGACCTCAAGGAGATCCCGGAGAAGGTGCTCGAGCAGATCGCGGTGATTCCGGTCAAGCACATGGACGAGGTGCTGCGCCACGCCCTCGCCCATCCGCAGCCGGAGGAGTTCCTGCGCGAGCCGTCGAGCGTCGTCGATTGGCGAATCGTCGAGACGATGCCACCCGCGGATCCCCGCGACGCACACTAGAGGGAACTCGTCTTGAAGGTCGTCACCTGGAACGTGCTCCATCGCATCCATGCGATGAACTGGAGCGAGCCCGCGATCGCTCCGCATTCCGACGAGGCTGCGCGGATCGCGGCGATCACCAAGCGCGTGATCGAATTCGATGCGGGCGCGGTGTGCCTACAGGAAGTCAGCGGAGATCAACTCGCGTCGTTGCGCGCGGCATTGCCGGACGCGACGTTCTACGTGCACACGTATCCCCGGGTCCCTCGGCTGTACCGCGCCGAGGGTCCGTCGCCACTCGCAGAGCCGAATGAACAGCTGGTCACGATCATGAATCGCGTACCCACCCGGCGTTCACAGAGCGAGACGTACCCGACCGACAAGGGCAAGGGGTTCCTGCTCGTCGAGCTCGTCGATGGGCTCGCGATCGTCAACACCCACGTCAGCTACGGCGACCATCACGCCGCGCAGTGTGGGCAGCTGGTGTCGTACGTGCGCTCCTACGCCGCCGCGGTGATCGTCGGTGACTTCAACGAGGAGCGCTCCATCTGCCGCGAGCAGCTCCCGGGCTTCGCCGCGGCGATCCCACTTGTCGAGAAACCGACGCGTCCACGCGCGGACGGCAGGAACGATGTGATCGACCACCTGTTCGTGGCGGGTTGTCGGGCGACCGAGGTCGAAGTGCTCCCCGGCCGGGGGCTCTCCGATCACAATCCGGTCACGGCGCTGCTCGCCCGCGATTGAGAACGCGCCAGAGGACGCGCTAGAGAATGCGCGGATTTCGTCCCGATATTGGCGAGCCGACGCCGTCGCTGGCTATACTGCGAGACCCGTTGGGAGACAAACCCATCATTCGCATCGCAGTGCCCGGCGACACTGCGGAAGACTTCATGCAGGCCGCTGCGAAACAGTTTCGCGGCGACTTCTTTGTCGCGATCGATCAGCCGGTCGGAAAGTTCGTGCGCATCGAGGCGCCGTTCTTGAACGGTGATGTCGGCGTGCGCGGTGACGCGATCGCGATGCCGGCGGTGCGCAACGGCCGCAAGGGTCTGGTGATCCGGCTCGTCAAGCTGGACGCGGACAGCCTCGGGATCCCGATCCAGGAACCGACCAAAGAGCTCGCGCTCGATGAGGACGAGGACGACGGCCTCAACGAGTTCGAGAAAGGACAGGCCACGGTCGCGTCGAACGTGTCGGCGGCGGTGGCCAAGAGCATTCGATCGACGGCGCACGACCGCGCACAACCGGTGAAGCTGCAGGCGTCGCCCCCCGAGCCGGTGGCAAGGTCATCGCCACAACCGATCAAACGCGAGGAGCTCGATGACGACACGCGCGAGGCCGTCGACGAGTTCTCGGATCAGTCGACGAAGGCGTCGGAGATCACCGACGAGATGGCGAAGAAGCTCACCGAGCGCTCCGTCCCCCCGGCGACCAACGTGGTGCGGCGCGCGTCCTCTCCGGTGGTCAAGACCGACGATGCCGACCTCCCCGAGACGAAGGACGTCCACGCAAAGCCGACGGCAAAGCCCGACGCGGTCGACCTCAAGCGCGGCGACACCCTGAGCTCGCTGACAGACGACGATGACGATGACGATCAAGATCTCGTGACGAAGGTCGAGCGACCTCCCGGTTACGACGCGCTGATCGCGAAGACCGCACGCGACAAACGGGTCGAGGCTCCGAAGGTCGTGGTCGCGAAGCTCGAACCAGAGCCCGAGAAGCCCGAGAAGTCCGAGCCCACACCGGCGCCACCACAGGCATCGAAGGCGGCGACGGCGACGCTCGTGATCCTGATCCTGCTGACGATGGCCGCGGCGGCGTTCTTCCTGATCTACGAGCTGTAGAAAAACAAACGGCCCGACGATCATCGTTGCCGTCGGGCCTGGGTCTACCTGGGTACCTGCTCGTAACGCGACGGTTCCATCGTGAACCGGCCGCGGCCGTGGGTCAGTCCGCCGAGCTGGCCGGCATAACCGAACGACTCGGCGAGTGGAACCTCGGCGCGGACGACGCGTTCGTCCATCCTCGATTCCAAGCCGAGGATCTGACCGCGTCGCTTGCCGATGTCGCCGACGACCGCGCCGATCTGCTCCTCGAGGCACGAGACCTCGAGCAGCATCAACGGTTCGAGCATGCACGGATCGGCCTCACGACACGCTGCGCGGAACGCGAACATGCCGGCGACGTGGAACGCGAGCTCGCTCGAGTCATTGACGTGCGTGGCGCCGTCGAGCAACGCGACCTTGACGTCGACCACCGGTGCCACGGAGTGCGTGGTGAACTCCCGGAGGCCTTCGCTCGCGGCCGCGCGCACGCCGGACTCGACGCCCTTGATGAACTCGCGTGGGATCGCGCCGCCCTTGATGCGGTCCTCGAACACGATGCCGCTACCGCGCTCGCCCGGACCGACTTCGATCGTCACCTGGGCGAACTGGCCGGGGCCGCCGCCTTGCTTGACGTGTCGATAGGTGGTCCGTGCGGAACGCCGCAGCGACGTGCGATACGCGACGAGCGGTCGCCCGGTCGTCACGACCACGCCGTGCTCGGTGGCCAGGCGCTCCACCGAGATCTCGAGGTGGAGTTGTCCCATGCCGGCGAGCAACGACTGCCCGGTGTCCAGATCGGTCTCGAGTCGCAGCGAAGGATCCGCGGCGACCATGCGTCCGAGAGCAACGCCGAGCTTCTCGCGGTCGGTCGAAGTCGTCGCTTCGACTGCCACGCGCACGACGGGCTCCGGAACACGGATCGACTCGAGGACGATCGGCGCTTCCGGCGCGCACAGCGTCTCGCCGCTTTGCAACGGCAAGCCGATGAGGGCTCCGATCTCGCCGGCCTCTAGCCGGTCCACATCCTCGCGCTTCTCGGCGACGAGCTGCACGATCCGACCGACGCGGAGCTTGCGCCCCGCGCGGCTCGCCAGGATCGTCTGGCCCTTCGCGATGCTGCCCGAGTACACGCGGACGAACGTCAGCTGCCCGTGCTCGTCGTACACGACCTTGAAGGCCAGTGCGGCGAGCTCGGCCTTGCTGGACGGTTCGCGCTCGAGGACCGCGCCGCGATCGACGGGCGATGGCAACAGCGCGACAACAGCGTCGAGCAATGGCTCCACACCCTTGTAGCGATACGCCGCGCCCGCGAGCACGGGAACGATCCTTCCGCCGATCGTGCCACGCCGTAACGCGCGCCAGATCGCAGCTTCGTCGACGTTGCGCCCTTCGACGACGGCGGCGAGGATCTCGGGATCCTCGTCGGCGCACGCCTCGAGCACGACGTCTCTAGCAGATACCAAGTTGTCAGAGAGCTGGAGGTCCGTGATGACAGGCGTGACGAGCTCGTCGCCCGGCCACATGACCTGTTTCATCCCGACGAGGTCGATGACGCCGGCGATCCGGTCGCCTTCAAACACCGGCACGTTGATGGGCACGGCCCTCGCCTTGAGCCGGGTCGTCACCTCTTTCACGCAGCGTGCGAAGTCCGCGCCCGCGCGATCGAGCTTGTTGACGAACACCAACCTGGGCACGCGATGCCGATCGGCTTGCCGCCACACCGTCTCGGTCTGGGGCTCCACGCCGGCAACGCCATCGAGCACGACGACGGCCCCATCGAGCACGCGCAGGCTGCGCTCCACCTCGATCGTGAAATCGACGTGGCCCGGCGTATCGATCAGATGGATGCGATGGTCGGCCCAGTCACAGGTGACCGCCGCAGCCAAGATCGTGATCTTCCGCCGGATCTCGATCGGGTTCGAGTCGGTGCTCGTGTTGCCGGTGTGGACGTCGCCGATCCGGTGAATGCGTCCGGTGTGGAACAGCACCCACTCGGTGAGCGTGGTCTTGCCAGCATCGACGTGCGCGATGATGCCGATGTTTCTGATGCGTTCGATGTCGATCCTTCGTGTCATACGGAAGCTCCAAAACGTGCGTAGAGCGAGCGAAGGCCACCTGGCCCTCGTCGCGGGTCATCAAGGACACCGCCGCGACGAAGGCAAAGCTTCGCCGCGGACTACTGACGGTCCGGAAACACGCAGAGCATCGAATACTCGAGCCGCATAAAATCCACCGTGAAGCTAGGGGCCATGCGGGCCTCTGTCAACGGCGACCTCCGAAGTGCAGAGCGGGCCTCGTGTCTTAGGTGGCTGCGATCGACAACGATCTCGATCCGGTGCCTTGACACGGGCGCGTGGTCCGACTAAACAACGTGCTCTCCGAAGCGGGCGAATAGCTCAGCGGAAGAGCGTCGCCTTTACACGGCGGTGGTCGCAGGTTCGAACCCTGCTTCGCCTACTGAGTCACTGAAAACTGAAGTTCTGGAGCGGTAGTTAAGTCGGTTATAACGCCGGCCTGTCACGCCGGAGGCCGCGGGTTCGAGTCCCGTCCGCTCCGCGACTTAAC
>JBBQJJ010000441.1:0-7434 GCA_038325805.1 Haliangiales bacterium | reverse complement strand
GCGCGAGTAGTTGCCGCTCTTCGGTGCCGGCATCTGCACGATCATCGGCGCGATCGCGCCGGCGTTGCACGAGTCCTTGAACTGCTTCGCGGCATCGCTGAGGAGCGTGATGTTCTTCTGGACTTCCTTCTCGCGCAGCGCGACAGCCCGTTCCCGCGCGGTGAGCGCCTCCTCGCGCCCGGCCAGGTTACCGGCGGCCGCGGCGACCTTGCCGAGCTCGTTCGCGAGCGTGGACTCGTCGCTGGTGCTCTTCTGGATCTTGGACTCGATCTCGAACTCTTCTTTTTCGAGAGCTGCGAGCTTCGTCGGATCGCCCTTCGCCGCCGCCTTCTCCGCATCGATCGCTCGGCGCCGCTCCTCGAGCTTGTTGCGCTCCGCGGTGAGCGCCTCGCGACGCGCCATCAGGTCTTGCTGGGCCTTGAGTGCGGCAGGATCCGGGGACGCATTCAGATCGCCCTTGTCCTTGCACCCACTCCCCAACGCGGACGTCAAACAAAGGAGTAGACCCACGAGCCGCATCAAAACGATTGTACGGGATCCCAGCCGTGGCTGCGGAGTTTTGGTCGTACAGTCCAGCGCATGCTGCTCTATCACGATCCCCGAGCACCGAATCCTCGACGGGTCCGTGTGTTCCTGGCGGAGAAGAGCGTGGCGTACGACACGATCGAGGTGTTGATCTCGGCGGCCGCACACCAGACCCCCGAGTTCCGGAAGAAGAACCCGCTCGCGTTGTTGCCGGTGCTCGAGCTCGCCGACGGCAAGGTCCTGCGCGAGTCGATGGCGATCTGCCGCTACATCGAAGAATTGAACCCAGAGCCGAACCTGTTCGGAGCCGACGCGTGGGAGCGAGCACAGATCGAGATGTGGAACCGCCACGCCGAGCTCGAGCTGTTGTTCCCGATCTCTCAGGTGTTCCGTAACACCCACGCGTTCTGGGTCGGCAAGATCAAGCAAGCGCCCGACTTCGCGTTGATCATGCGCGAGATGCTCGGGGAGCGGTTCGCCTGGTTCGATCACGAGCTCGCGAACCGGCCATACCTCGCCGGTGAGCGGTTCACCGTCGCCGACATCACCGCACTCTGTGCGATCGACTTCGGCAAGGTCTCCGACATCCGCATCAAGGCAGAGACCCATCCACACCTCGCGGCGTGGCACGCGCGCGTTGCGGCTCGGCCATCCTCCAAGGCGTGAACGCTTGGATCCCTACCGCAGCGATCACAGCGCGCGGACATCGACCGCGGATGTTCCGCGAGACCAAGGGATCGTCGGCGACATCATCGCGCAGTTCGCCGATCCACTCGCGTTCTACCGCGAGCTGATCCAGAACTCGATCGACGCGGGCTCGCCGAGCGTCGACATCAAGCTCGAGTACGACGCGAGCGCGTCGGTGCTGCGTGTCGCCCTCCGCGATCGTGGCGAGGGGATGACGCGCGACATCCTCGAGAACCAGCTGCTCGTGCTGTTCCGCTCGACCAAGGAGAAGGACGCTTCGAAGATCGGTAAGTTCGGCATCGGCTTCACGTCTGTGCTGTCGCCGAACCCCGAGGTCGTCGTGGTGCAGACGTCGCGCGATGGCCGCCGTCTCACGCTACACCTGCACCGCGACCTGACGTACCAGCTGTTCGACGCCGGCCCCGCCACGCAGACGGGCACCACGGTCGAGCTCGATCTCGCGATGGGGGGCGATCAGGTCGCGCAGTTCGCACGCGACAGCATCGCGGCGCTGACGCGCTGGTGCCGTCACGCGAGCGTCCCGGTGAGGTTCGTCGCCGAGGTACCCGACGGGGACAAGCTCGAGGCGCGGATCGATCGGCCGCTAGGGCTCGACGGTGCGCTGGTCGAGGTCTCGCGGACCACCGACGAGGGCAAGCTCACCGTGATCGCCGGCTTGCTACCGGGAGCCACCGCGTACACCGGATTCTTCAACCACGGGCTGATGCTGCACGAGTCCACCGAGTCACCGCTCGGCCGGATCGCGGTGAAGATCCAGGATGGCCGGCTCGGGCACACGCTGAGCCGTGACGACGTGCGCCGCGATGCCAACCTCGATCGCGCCCTCGCCTTCGCACGCGACGTGATCGCCGAGGCGTTGCCACGCGCGGCCGCGACCGCGTTGCATCAGGCCGCGCAGAGCGATCATCCGCGGTGGTGGAAGCTCGCCGAAGCGATCCGCGACGCGAAGGTGGAGCTCCCGAGCTCGAGCTGGTGGTTCCCTCTCCTCGCCGCGTCGGGACAAGCGCTCGCGCTCCAGGCGACTGGGCTCGGTCGCACGGCGTGGGTCGCCTGGGAGCCCGACGAGATCACGGCGCATCTGATCGAGCGTGGCGAGCACGTGCTGAGCGCTCGCCCGACCGAGCGTGGCTTCTTCGTCGGGCTCGTCGAGTCGGTCGCATCGTGCCGGCTGCGACCCGTCGAGCGCCTCACGTTGATCAAGCCCACCGACCAGAGCGACGCTGAGGAGGCGCTGCTCGCGATGATGAACGAGCTGTTTGCCCTCGCCCATCGCGCACCGGCGGTGGTGTTCGCCGCGGAGCTCGAGGGCGATCTGCGGTCGATGCTTGCGGTCGCGTGCGAAGGTAACCAGCCCCAGCTGATCGAGCACGACCAGGCGTCGAAGAATCCGTTCGGCCGGCGCACGCAGGGCCTCGCGATCTCCGCGCGGCACTCGTACTACCGCGCAGCCCTCCGAGCTGATCCGCGCGCCGGTGCGTCGCTGCTCGTTCGCGTGTTGCTCAACGAGCATGGCTTGCTGGACGCCGCACGCTCGACGTCGCTGCTCGACGATCTGCTCGTCAAGATCGGTGTGCGGACGTGAGTACGCGTGCGGCTCCGGGACCGCAGCTCTCCACCGGCCGACTCCGGGTCGATGCCGCGCGCGCGATCGCGAAGCTGCGCGAGTACCAGCTCGTCGATCGCACCGCCTGGGTCCTCGAAGCGATCCGCGCAGCTGTCGCCTCGGGCTGCACGGCGATCAGCCTGACCGGCGACGCGAACGATGTCTGGCTCGCGTGGGAAGGCATCCCGTGGTCCGCCGATGATCTGCCGCGCTTGTTCGACGAGCTGGTCAGCCCGGAGCCTTCCGAGGAGCGCCACCACCTACGGTTGCTCGCCGCCGCGGTCAACAGCGCGCTCGGCATCGATCCCGCGTTCGTCGATCTCTACAGCGTGTCGGCCGAGGGCACGCTGCGGGCGCGCTACACGCCCGACGTCCTGATCGAGACCGCCGAGATCGAGGACTCGGCGCTGAGGAAGATCACCGCGCAGCCCGCGGAGCCCCCGCCAGCGATCGCGTACGCGACCGGGATGATCGTGCACCTGCGCCGGCGCGCCGCGCTCGGCATGGTGACGTATCTGTTCTGGCACCGCGAACCTCCAGAGCTGGCCACCGCGCGGGCCGCGTGTCGCGACCTCGCGGTGCCGATCACGATCGGTCGAGAGACCCTCTCTCGCGACCACAGCCACGACCTGGCGAGGATCGCGTTGGGCGGCGACCTCGACGGCTTCGTCGCGCTCCGCGATCCAGCGATGCTGCCGACCGGTCAGGTCGAGGCCGTGCTCGAGGTCGCCGAGCGCGGTGTGGTCCTCGCGCGCTATCCCCTTCCCCTCGCCGTCTGCAACGGGATGGCACCGAAGTGGCCGGTGCCGCTGCGCGTGTTCGTCGATGCGAAGCGGATGCCCACCAACGCGTCGCGCTCGCAGGTGCGCCGCGAAGTGCCGCCGATCTCGACGGCGGAGCAGCGCACCCCCGCGATCGTCGACGCGCTGATCGAAGCACTCGCGAAGGACGTCGACACGGCGGAGTGCGATCCGCGCAAGCGACACGCGGCGCTCTCGCTGATCGCCTCGATGATCTCCGGCCCGGAGTGGTCGACGCGCGCGTTCACCGAGGAGCTCGGACCACTGAGGAAGGCGGCGGTGTTGCGCGATGCCACCGGGACGCCACGCCACGTCTGGCATGCCTGGAGCGGCCACGTCTACACCGGCAGCACCCCCCTCGAGCCCGAGCTCGGGCCGTGGGTGTCATCGATCCTGTGGATCCCGCGCGGTGATCCTGCCGCGTCGATCGTCGCCGGTGCGACGTTCGATGCGCGCGACACCAAGCGCCGGCTCAAATGGGCCAAGGCGCAGCGCAAGTCGCACCGCCGATTCTTCGCGCACGCACCGCGCGACGCGAAGCTGACGCCGGCGACCCCACCGCGGCTGCGCCTCCGGCTCGGTGCGAAGCTCGCGGCCGGCTGCGTCCCGGCGTCGTGGTTCGACAACGTGGCTGGCGAGATCGCGATCTCGCGCGACCGCGGCGACGGCGAGGTGCTGTTGCTGTTTCAGGGTCGCCCGATCGAACGCGTCGTGTTGCCGTCACCGATCGGCTTCGAAGCCGTCGTCGACGCGCACGACCTGACACCCGGCGATCACTACAAGTCGGTCGCGCGCGACGCGTACTTCACGATCGCCCTACGTGCACTGCAAGCCGCGCTGATCTGCGCTGCCGAGGTGATGGCGGCCCGGCTCGACGGCGGAACGTTCGAGGTTCCCGACGGCATCACCGAAGGCGCGGCGTCGGATCGCGAGGTCGAGGCGCGAACGATCCGCACGGCGATGGGCATCACGCGCGACTTGAAGCTGCCGCGATCGTCGCTGCTGTCGAAGGCCAAGGCGTGGGCCACGATCGATGGTGAGTGGCTCGATTTCCACGCCGTCGCCAGCGAGCGGGTCATCGGCACCGCGACCACGCTCAACTTCCAACGACCCGCGAAGCGGCGCATCGTCGTCGGTGGGTCTCAGCTGCTCGGCAAGCTCCTTACCAACACCAGGCTCGTCGACTACGACAAGCGACGCGGCAGCATCTCGCCGGAAGAGGTCCCCTATCACCTCGCGAGGCAGCTCGCGATCGAGCACGGCTTCGCACTCGCGATCCTCGGCGACGATGACCTGCGCGGCGCGATCGCTCCCACGCGCACGAAGTCCCTGGTCCACCTGCACCACCTCGGCAATCCCCTCGATCGCTGCGAGCTTCGCGGGATCCTCGGAGGCTGCACCCTCGCGGTCGATAGCGACGCGATCGTGCCCGACGCCCACTGGAAGACGGCCGCGGACAGCGCGGGTCTGCATCACCAAGACTTCCGCTCGTGGGAGGTGGCGCTGCTCCGGGCGACGCTGCGCACGCTGGCCGGCGATCGGCCACCCGAGCTGATCGGCTCGCCGATCAGGGGCCTCGATGGCTGGCTCGTGCAGTGGGCGTTCGGCGTGCTGCACGCCTTCCAGTCGCCTCGGGAGATCGATCCGACGCTCGACGACGCACTGATCAAACGGGTCAAGGCAGCGGCGCTGATCCACGTGCTCGGGGAGCGAACGCTGATCTCGATCGACGAGCTCGCAACGCGCTTCCCCGCGAAGCTGTTCTACGTCGATTCGACGTCTGCGCCGGTCGACGGCTTCGCACCGATGGTCGCGACAGCGCAGGTCGCCGAGGTGATCGGCCGGCTCGCCGGGATCGCGGTCGCCGACGGCCAGGCCGAGCTCGCGAAGCAACGCAAGCTCGCCGAGCGCAACGCGCGCGTCGCGAAGCATCTCGGGCAGCCGGAGCTCCGCCTGGCCTTTCCGTTGGACGAGCCCGAGGTCGAGCTCGTCACCACCGACGAGCTCGCCGTACGGGGTGTCGTGGGGGTCGGGCGCAATCGGTTCGAGCTCGAGATCCGCGTCGCCAACCGGCCGTTCGTCACGTTGATCCGCAGCGAGCGTGTGCCGCTGTTCGCGGTGCTCGACCTCGACATCAAGCACGTCGACGATCAGTTCATCGGGCTATCGGAGCTGGTGACCGCCGCGCTGATCGAGTGCGTGCAGCGGATGCTCCCGGCGCTGTTCGCGAAGATCTCGCGACAGAAACCCACCGCGCTGAGCGAACCGGGCTTCGCGCGCACGCTGCTCTACAAGTGGCTCGCAAACTCCTCGCTGGTGACACTTCCGAAGTTGCGAGACGTGATGTGCGCCGCGCCGGCGTTCACGACGCTCGGAGGCACGCGAAGCTCGATCACCGACGCGACCCAGCCGAACCTGATCCTCCGGACCAGCGCGTGGAGCGGTGCATGGCTCGCCCCCGCCGAGGGCGAGTCTCCATCGGCGTTCGAGGACGGCGTGTTGTTCGTCCTCGAGGACGATCATCAGCTGTCGACGATCCTCGAGAAGCTGCATCCCGGTCGCGTGGTCGACGTCACCGACGAGGTCAGCAAGCTGCAGGCGAATCGACGGATGGCGCGCGGCCTGATCCCGGTCCCGTCGCTGCCGAACGTGCCCGCGGAGCTCAAGCGCAAGCTGTCGCAGCTCGGCGAGGTCGGCGTGCGGCTCGGCCACGGCGAGATCGGGCTCGTCGCCGAAACCCCGAGCGTGCTGATCCACGATCACGGCACGCTGCGGCAACGCTTCCAGATCGACGTGATGCCGGCGATCCAGCTCGCCGTCGAGGCACCCGAGCTGCTCGACGAGCAGGCCGAACCGAGCCGCGAGCTCGATCTCGCAGGAAACGTCGCCGATCAGCTCGCGCGCCTTCGCGATCTGTCCGCGCGCCCTGCCCGCGCGGCGTCGGCGCAGATCGCCAACGATGCGCAGCACCTCGCGCTCGCACTCGTTCGCGAGGTGATCGCCAGCGGCTGCGAGCTCCCGGACAAGATCAAGAGCAGCATCCGGCGAGGGCTCCTCGCGAAGCGAATCGAGCGCTCGATGATCGGCGCCCTGCCAGTCTTCGAGCTCACCGACGGCAGGTGGGTCCCGCTCGACGAGCTCGAGCAGCAGATCGTGCGGTTCGGCACCGCGTGGGTGGTGACGCGGCCGACCCACCTGACCCCGCTCGACGCAGATCGCGCCGTGTTCGTGATGACGCCCGACGAGCTCGCCACGGGACATGGCAACTACGCGGTGATCGATGCCGCCGGCGAGCTCGATCTCGATCAGCAGGCACGCCGCAACCGCGCGAAGCCTCCCGTCGCCTCGCTCGAGACCGTCGGTCGCGGCCAGTTCCTCGCGCAGGTGGTGATGGAGGGCGATGGCACGACCGCGCCCCGCGGCATCGTCGCGCCCTTGCTCCCGCATGGCGTCGAGCAGCGCGGCGTGTACGCACATCGCGAGATGGTGCCGTTCTCGCTGACGAGCGATCCGTGCAGGTGGCCGACCCTCGCGATCGTCGACGACGCGCGGCTCGAGCCGGATCGCACGTGGGATCGCCCGAAGACCACCACGAGGGCGTGGACCGAGGTGACCTCGCGGATCAGCTCGATCTGCGAGCGCGCGCTCGCCTCGCTGGTCCCGCGACCCGACGGTGCGCTCGCACATCTCTCCGTCGGGCCCGGCGTCTCGCTCGGTCCCGAGGTGATGTCCGCGAAGGTGCAGATCCGCGGCGGCGTCTGGCTGACGGGCGCACCACGGCCGACGCAGCTCGAGGTG
>JBBQJJ010000440.1:0-7445 GCA_038325805.1 Haliangiales bacterium | reverse complement strand
CGACGAGCTCGCGACGGAGTTCGAAGATCTGTCGGGCGCGAACATTCGCAACGCGGTGCTCGCAGGCGCGTTCCTCGCCGCGGGTGAGGAGAGCCCGATCGGACAGGAGCATCTGCTTCGCGGCGCGCGTGGCGAGTACCGTGCGATGGGTCGAGTGCTCGGAAAGGGTCAGCGCCGGTAATGGGGAAAGAAAAGGACCTTCGCAACGACCGCGACGTCGATGTTCGGCAGGACCAGACCGACGATCAGCAGCGCTCGTCTCCGCAGACCCAGGCCACCGCCGATCAGCAATCGAACGCGTGGCTGACCGCGGACAAGACGGCGGACCGCCAGCCCGACGAGACCGGCAGCGACGCGATGACGATGCTCCGGCAGTTCGCGGGGCTTCGCCGCATGGGCAAGGCGACTCCCTCGAACAGCATCACGCTGATCAAGCCGATCGCGATCGGTCGCAACCTGCACGACCTCGCGACGCAGATCGCGCAGATCGAAGCCTTCGTGAACAACGGCACGCTCGGCGCGAAGTTTCGCGTCGACCAAGCGCTGCCCGCACTGCAGGCGCTCGATGCGACTGCCGCGGCCATCTACTCGGCGCTCCTTCAGGAGCGGCTCGGCAGCAACCTGTCCTCGGCGATCAAGGAGCTCCAGAAGACCGCGACCAAGGAGACCAAGCACGATGCCCTCGCGGCGATCGCGCGCAGCTATCGCGCCGCCGGTACCGCGAATGCCAAGCCAGCCGTCGACGCGCTGGTCGAGCTGCGCAAGGCGGGGCTCGACGTACTCGAGATCGAGCAACTGGTCCGCGGCACCGACGAGTGGATCCCGCTGACCGAGGCCGAGTTGATGGCGTCGCTGACCGGCGATCAACAGGAGGCGTACACGCTCTCCGCGTCGGCGCTGAAGCGGACAACCAGCGGAGCGACCACCACCGACAAGCGCAACCAAACAAGCACGAGCACGAGCACGACCACCACCACCACGCAGACCAACGTCCCCGCGGCCACGAATAGCGCGACGGCCACGTCGAAGGACGGCAAGACGGTGGCGGGACCGAGCTACGGCCCGTTCCAGTTCACCCAGGCTCAGCTCGCGGGCGTGACGCCCGAGACGGCGAAGGTCGCGATCGGTGCGAGCCTGATCAACGGCGCGGCCGAGCAGTACAACAAGGAGCACCCCGACGCTCCGGTGCAGATGTCCGCGACGGTCGCGAGCTTCTTCGCGTCGACGAACCTGGTGCTCAGCATCGGCGAGCGCGAGCTGACCTCGGTCGAGGTCTTCGATGCAGTCAACGCGGAGGGCGGGTGGTCGTGCACGCTGGCGCGCGACTACTTCGACAAGGTCATCCTGCCGAGCGCGAAGGACCCGCGAGCGTTCGATGTCGCGATGCTCGATCACCAGATCAGCGAGCTCGACGGTCAGATCGAGATGGCGAGCCTGGAGCCGTGCACCGTCGACAACACCACGACGAGCGTGCCCGGCCTCCTCGACAAGACCAACGACACGAAGCTGTTCGACCTGCGGCGCTTGCGCGTCCTTGCGATGCAAGCGCGCCGCACCGAGTACCAGACGTTGCGCACGCGCGTGTCGAGCGGCGAGACCACGCTCGCTGCCGAGCGCGACCGGTTGCGTCAGCTCGCGCAGCAAGCGCGTGAGGAGGCCGCGAAGATCGACGAGGAGAGCCGAAAGACGCGCGCACGCTACGAGGACTGGAAGGGCCAGAGTCGTCAGGCGATCACGCCCGGCGATCGACAGGGGCTCGCGGCCGGCTATGGCGATAGCGCCGCGACGCTCGATGACCTCGGACGCAAGTCGACCGAGATGAAGACGTTCGCCGATGGCAAGGCGAAGTTCGCCGACGAGATCGACGCGCTCGCCGGCAATCCCTTCGCGATCGTCACCCCGAAGGTGATCTCCGACGTCGAGCGCGCGAACAACAAGAAGTTCGAGTTCGTCGGCACCGACGAAGCGATCATGAGCGCGGTCGGGGCGGGTGCCGAGGACACCGGCGCCTTCTTCCTGCGCGTGGCAGCCGGGGCGGTGCAGCTCAACGGCTACACGCCGACCGGGCTCGTCACCAGCATGCCGCTGCCGGGCCTCGGGCAGTCGCTGGGCGGCCTGATCCAGACCAACCTGCGCGATGCCGCGACCGCACTCGAGACCGATAGCGCGAAGAACCATCAGATCGCTGCGTCGGTGCTCGGCGAGTTCGGCGCGTCGTTGATCCAGATCGGGACGGGTGCGTTGATCCAGACCGCGCTCACCGCGGGGGCCGGTGGCTTGATCGGCCTGCTCGGCCGAGGTGCGACAGCAGCCACGACGACGACCTCGACGACGATGCGGGTCGCGCAGACGGCCGGGCTCGGTGGTGGGCTGAACGTCCTCGCGAATGCAGACAAGGATGGCGCCACGATCGCGAAGAGCGCGATCACCGGAGCGCTCCCCGGCGGCGCTGCCGGCTTCAAGACCCTGCTTCCGAAGCTGGTCTATACGTTCTTCGCGGCGGGCATGACGGATGTCGTGCAGTCGTCGAACTTCACCGCCGGCTACAAGGTTCTCACCGAGGGTGGCGATGCGAGGACGGCCGCGGACCTGACGTTCAAGGACGTCAACATGAGCCGCGTCGCCGCGAACTCGTTGGTGTCGGTCGCCGGCGAGCTCGCGCAGTATCGGCAACAACCGACGCAGGCGAACGAGACCACCGCGGCGCCGCGCCACTTCGTCACCGAGGTCGACGGCGTGCAGTCCTACTATCGCGCGTTGCCCGACGGTAGCCTCGAGTCGCTCGGCAGCACCAAGGCGCCGAATGCGGTGCGGCTGACGCGCGACGAATTCACCGCGACGCAAGCCGAGCCAGCACAACGCGACGCCGCCCTGTTCACCGCCGAGAACCGCGCACTCCAGAAGGACACCGAGGCAGTGCCGCTGCAAGCGAGTCAGCGCGAGGCGCGCGCGCGCGTGATGATGGCGATCGAGGCCCAGGAGCCGATCGCGGCGAAGGACCTGGCGGCCAGCAAGGTCGCGATGCCGGCGGGCTATCGCAAGAACGAGGTTGGTGACACCTTCACCTACGACAACGCGAAGGCGGTCACCGATCGCGTGCAACAGCAACAGCAAGCGATGCAGGTGGCGGACGCGCTGCAACAGCATGTCGCGGCACTGCGCGAGATCAACACGGAGACCGCGCAGCTGCAGGCCGCGATCAAGAAGCCCGGCACCCCGAAGGCCGAGCTCGAACGGATGACGGCGCGACTCGACGAGCTCGCGACGAGATCCGCGACGTCGAAGCAGAACCTCGTCGATGCACAACAGACGCCCGGCGAGACCACGACGGTCAAGCAGATCGAGGACGCACCGACGGCGGTGATCGATGAAGGCGAGGTGATGACGATCGAGACCGAGGTGATCGGCAGCGTGTCTGGGCTCACCAAGGAGCAGTTCGGGAACGATCTGCGCAGGATGTTCCCGAAGCTCGCCAGCGACGACGTCAAGGGCGCCCAGTACATCGACGCGCAGTGGAAGAACCGGATCTCGAAGAGCGGTGGCAACACGACGGAGACGCCGGTCACCAAGAGCGTCGTGCCCGCTGACAAGCCGATGACCGCCAACGAGATCCTCGAGGCGAACCAGACCAACGAAGCAAAGTTTTCCGACGGCGATCGCGATGCGTTGATCACGAATGCCTCGCAGAACAAGAAGCCCGCGCAGTCGCTGCCCGAGGTCTCGTACACCACGGTCGATTCGAGCGTGCTGCAGCAGATCATGGACAAGGGCCTGCTCGCCGGCAAGGCACTCGGCCGGCAGGGTGCGAATGCCGACGCGATCTGGTTCAAGCAGGGCGCACCGTTCTACGGCGACGGGATCACCCTCGCGATCCCGACCAAGCGCCTCCTCGAGCTCGGGGGCCAGCAGGACTTCGGCCTCGCCGGTCAGGCCGACATCATCAAGGTGTCGTACGACAAGCTGCCAGCCGGCATCCCGTTCAACGAGTTCGCAGTGGTCAGCTCGGTCGGACAGAACTTCATCGAGCCGATCTACACGCCGAAGAACTGGAAGGGTCCGCTCGGCGTCGGGTTCGACGAGACGACGAAGTCGGGTGCTGTGCTCGGCACCAAGTCCGGCGAGAACCCGATGACGCTCGAGAATCCGACGACGAAGTCCTCGCAGGAGCCCTCGACGCGCATCGACGAGCCGACCTCGGTGACCAAGCCGACGACCGAGACCTCGCCGACCAACGTCGCGAAGACGCCGACCACCGAAGTGGCGACGCCGACCTCGACGACCACGAAGACCGAGTCATCGATCCCCAAGCCGACGACGCCGCTCACGGAGAAGGCCACGCTCGCGCCGGTGCAGGAGCTCGATCAGATCGCAGATCGCTCCGAGAAGGCCTCGCACAACGAGGGCGCCGGCTCGATCGGCTCGTGCACGTGGGCCGCGATCCAGAACGCGATCGCCGCCGAGAAGCGCGGCTGGAGTGCCGAGATCGTGATCATCGACGGCGAGGCCACGTCCGCGAGTACCGATGCCTCGCTCGGCACCAGTGGCGCGGGCACCACCACCCAGAGGTTCGGTCACGCGGTCACGGCGGTGACGCTGCCCGACGGCACGGTACGCTACCTGTCGTGGGGCAAGACGTTCGCGAGCCTGCAGGAGGCGATCGCGTCCAACCCCGCGATCATCGCGCCTAGCGTCACGGTTCGCGGCCGCTACACCGCCTTCGAGGAGACGATGCGGCTGCTCAACGAGAACGGGTACGTGAGACCCGTGGTGTCGAAGGACGTCGCGCGAACCTACGCGATGCAGAACCAGTCGCTCGATCCGAATCCGTCCTTCACCAAGGCCACTCATCCGTGGAACTACTCGAACCTCGAGATCGAGGACGCCACCGTGCTGATGCAGGATGCGACGAGCAACGGGCACACCAATCCGACGCAGCTCGAGATCGAGGCGTACTCGCCGGCCGGTGAAGGGTTCTCGAAGTTCTTCGAGAAGATGAGGGTCAACGGCGTCGAGCAGTCCCTGCAGAACCGAAACATCACGACGCGCTTCAGCACGACGATCCTCGCCGTCACCAACTCGTCGGGCGCGAAGGTCTATGGGGTGCGCACCCCAGTGGGCGAGGTCCGCTATGCGGTGACCCTCGAGGACGCGATCAAGCTGTCGCGGATCGGCGAGCGCACGTGGTGGCGAGCCGATCAGGTGTCGCAAGGCACGATCACCGACGGCACGATCGAGGCGTACAAGGACTACCAGAAGTCGACGAACACGCCCTCGACGCAGAAGCAGCAGGAATAGCGGACAGAGCCCCGACTCTGGGACCGTACCCAACACCACGTCTTGCAAGGCATCTGGTTCGCAGATCAGCGAGCTCGTCCTCGGGAAAGTCCTGCCTGCAGTGGGCGTGCACGATTTTCGAGAGAAGGTCGGATGGGCTCCGGTCGCACGTCACTGGACGGTATACTCGGGCCGTGCGCGTTTTGATGATCGTCGTCGCGATGCTCGTGGCTTGTACCCCCGCGCCCGTGCTCAACCCCGGCAAGCAACCCAAGCGTGGTGGGCGCGCCGAGGTCGATCGCGATACCACGCTCGCTGTCGCTCCCGTGGCGGTCGTCAAGAAGCGTGACGGCACCCCGTTCGATCTCGCCTCGTTGTGGGCGAAGGACGGAGGCAAGAAGGTCGTGGTCGTGTTCTATCGCGGCGGCTGGTGCCCGTACTGCCAGAAGCAGATGGCCGAGTTGCAGCAGCACTATCGCGACTTCAACGATGCGGAGGCCATCGTCGTCGGGGTGTCCAACGAGGATCCGGCGGCGGCCACCGCGCTTCGCGACAAGCTCGGCCTCGGCTTCGAGCTCTACTCCGATGCCGAGCTGACGATGATCACGGGCTGGGGCGTCGAGGATTACGGCTCGGGCATCTCGCGTCCCGCGACGTTCGTCGTCGAGCCCGGTGGAGCGATCTCGTATCGCAAGGTCGGCGACAAGCCGTCCGATCGTCCGTCGATCGACGAGCTGCTCGCCGCGCTCAAGTAGTGCCAATCCTCAAGCGAGGCGAGTCGCTCGGGGTGGTCTACACGCCCGCGAGCGTGGTCGCACCGATGGTGCGCAAGGTCCTCGCGCCGTTCCTCGGCGATCCGAGCAAGCTGCGGATCTGCGATTTCTCCGTCGGAGAGGGCGCGTTCGTCGTCGAGGTGATCGCGCAGCTCACCGCCGCGCTCGAGCGCACAGGGGTGCGCGATGCGCGACGAATCGCCGCTGGCTGCGTCCACGGTGCTGACATCGACGCGCGTGCGATCGACCATGCCCGCGAGCTCACCGGCTGCCCGAACCTCGTCGTCGCCGATGCGCTGACGCACGACTGGGGACAGTTCGACATCGTCGTTGGCAACCCGCCGTACGTGCGACAGGAGCAGCTCGAGGCCAAGCTCGCCGGCTGGCAGACCGCGACCGGTGTCGCCGATCTCTACGTCTACTTCTTCGAGCTCGCACATCGCATCCTGCGACCCGGCGGTCGCTACTGCGTGATCACGCCGAACAAGTGGTTGACCGTCGAGTACGGCCGCGCGCTGCGTGGGTTTCTGTCGCAGCAGCGCAGCGTCGAGGGTGTCGTCGATGTCGCGCGGTTGCCCGTGTTCGCAGACGCAGATGCGTTCCCGTGCATCACGTGGGGCACGCTCGGGGGCGACCACGTGCCGCGCGGTCATCGCGCGAAGGGCGGCGATGTCGAGACCGCACTCGCCGCAGGCGGGGTCGAGATCACCCTCGGCGGGGACCCGTGGAACATCGACGATCCCGCGGCGCGCGCGTTGATCGAACGCCTCGAAGCACGCTGGCCCACGCTCGACAACGTGCTCTCCGGAAAGCCCGCGCGTGGGGTGGTGACCGGATGCAATCGCGCCTTCGTCGTCGACGCCGCGATCCGTGCGCGGCTCGACGACGCTCTCGTCCGACCGTTCCTCAAAGGTCGCGACATCCGGCGCTGGACGTGTGCCGAGCCCACGCGCTTCGTCCTCCTCGTCGATCGCGGCACCGACCTCGACCAGCACGTCTCCGTCGGCGCGCACCTCGCGCAGTTTCGCGACGAGCTCGAGCCCGAACCCGTCGGTCACCGCCGCGGTCTGACACGCTGGCCCGGTCGCAAGCAGGGCAACTATCGGTGGTGGGAGCTCCAGGATCCCGTGGGTACGCTCGCTGCATCCGATCAGCCGCGTCTCGTTTATCAAGACATCCAGACCGGACCGGCGTGCGCGCTGATCCCGGGCGGCGTCGTGCCCGACACCACGGTGTGGATCCTGCCGTCGTCCGATCGCTATCTGCTCGCGGTGCTCAACTCGTCGTTCTACGCCTGGTACGCGCAGCAGCGGTTCCCTCCGGCGCTCAATGGCTCGGTGCGCCCGAAGCTCGCGTACATGCGGCAGCTGCCACTCGCGACGCCCTCGCCCGCCGCAC
>JBBQJJ010000439.1:0-7467 GCA_038325805.1 Haliangiales bacterium | reverse complement strand
GCGAGTGCACCGGGCGGTTCGGCCACGTCTGGGTCTCGACGACTGGAGATCACCTCAGCGCCGTCACGATCGCGCTGCCGTCGAAGCTGCTCGAGGAGGCGAAGGGGCACATCGGCCACGGGCTCAAGGAAGTGCTGGGCCGCGAGGGCGTCGATGCGTTGCTCGCGCGGATGGCGATGCTCGAGACCGGGCAGCGCACCGACCTCACGATCGGCAACGCGAAGGTCGGCCTGGTTGCCGGCGGTCGATCCCGGCTCGCGCCCGAGTACACCGTCGAGCTCGTCTGGCCCTGAACCCCAGCGTTGGGTCTCCCAGCGTCGGAAGGCCGAGGTCCACCGAGGTGAGCTCTGGGGTTGGTCAGGCGATCGGCGGGAGCATCGCCTTGAGCGCATCGGGCAGTGCCCGCGGCTTGCCGGCGTTGTTGATGATCGCGTGACGCGTGTAGCCCTCGGCGAGCACGGTGTCGCCGCGCTTGATCAGGTATGCGAAGCGCAGCGACGCGGTCCGGACCTCGCTGACGCGCGTCTCGACGATCAACAGGTCCTCGTAGTGCGCGGGCCGCTTGTAGTTGCAGTGCGCCTCGACCACAGGCATCGCGACGCCCCAGTCGACGAGGTCTTGATAGCTGCGTCCGAGGGCGCGCCAGTAGTGAGCACGCGCGCTCTCGAAGAACCGCAGGTAGTTGCCGTAGTAGACGACGCCCATCTGATCGGTGTCCCCGAAGATCACGCGGATCTCGTGCGGGACGATCACGACGCGATCCTGATCAAGCGCGCCTTGTCGCGCACGACGGGCAGCTTGTCGATCTCGGAGAGCGCCGCGCAAACCTCGCCTTCGCGCGCCTCGTGGGTGAGGACGATCACCCACACCGGTCCGTCCTTCACCGACGTGTCCTGGACGACCTGCGCGATCGAGACCTGGTGGGCGCCAAGGATCGTCATCAACCGACCGAGCACACCGGGCTCGTCGGCGACGCCGAAGCGCAAGTAGTAGCGCGTGCAGACCTCGGACATCGGCATCAGCTCGCGCGCTGCCTGCGCCGGGCGTTGCGGGCGCCCTGCCCCGGCAGCGTACGCGGCCATGTTTCGTCCGATCTCGATCATGTCGGAGACCACGGACATCGCGGTCGGCAACATGCCGGCGCCGGCGCCGTAATACATCGACGGGCCGAGCGCGTAGCTCTGGACGTAGACCGCGTTCTTCGCGCCGGCGACATCGGCGAGCAGCCAGTTGCGTGGGATCAGCGTCGCGTGCACGCGGGCCTCGACATAGCCCGGATTGCCCGGATCGCCAGGATTGCCAGGATTGCCAGGATTGTCGCGGCTGCGCGCGATCACCAGCGGCTTGATCACGTAGCCGAACTTGTCGGCGTACTCGAGATCGATCGGGTCGACGACGTCGATGCCCTCGGTCGGGATCTTGGTGACGTCGACGCGCCCGAACACGAGCCCGATCAGGATCGCGAGCTTGTGCGCCGCATCGCCGCCGCCGATGTCGAGTGTGGGATCCGCCTCCGCGTACCCGAGTTGCTGCGCCTCCGCGAGGATCTCGGCGAACGGGCGCCGGGTCTCCGTCATCGTGGTCAGGATATAGTTCGACGTGCCGTTGACGATGCCGATCAGCGACTCGACGCGGTCCGACGCGAGACCTTCGCGGAGCACGCGAATGATCGGCACGCCGCCGCACACCGCCGCTTCGTAATAGACGTCGACCTGGGCTTGCTCGGCCGCGGCGAAGATCTCCGCACCGTGCTCGGCGAGCAGCGCCTTGTTCGCGGTGACGATGTGCTTGCCGGCGGCGATCGCCGACAGCACCGCGGATTTCGCGAGCGTGGTCCCGCCGATCAGCTCGCACACGACGTCGATGTCGGCGCGCTTGACGACGCTCTCGAGGTCGGTGGTCAGCCGCGTGCGATCGATCTCGATCACGCGATCCTCCTTCGCCGGATCGCGAACAACGATCGCGCGGATCTCGAGGGCGGCACCGAGGCGCGCGCGGATCGCCGCGGCGTTATCCTCGAGCAGCTTGACCACGCCTCCACCGACGTTGCCGAGGCCGAGCAAAGCTACTCCGATCGTCCGGGTCATCAGCCCGTTCCTATCACGGCCCCAAAGATCGACGCGGTCCTGGTGGGACACGTTCCAGAGGTGCGACGGCAGGATCGGAACGAGCGCGGGCTCGTCGATGATGCTCGTCGTCGACGGACGAGATCCTCGCGCATGAGGTGGCGTCGTCGATCCTGCGGCCGCGATGGTGTAGTGTCCGGCGCATGACCGAGATCGTCTGGCTCCACGCTCGCGAGGTCCTGGATTCCCGTGGCAATCCCACCGTCGAAGCCGAAGTCGGTTTGGACAGCGGCGCACTTGGCCGAGCGATCGTCCCCTCGGGAGCCTCCACCGGGGAGCACGAAGCGCTCGAGCTCCGCGATGGCGATGCCGCACGGTTCATGGGCAAGGGTGTGCAGCGCGCGGTCGATCACGTGCGCGACGTCATCGCACCCTCGCTGATCGGGATGGATTCGACAGACCAGGCGGCGGTCGACGCGAGCCTGATCGCGCTCGATGGCACGCCGACGAAGTCGCACCTCGGTGCGAACGCAATCCTCGCTGTGTCGATGGCGAACGCACGGGCCGCGGCGCTCGCCCATGATCTGCCGTTGTATCGCTACCTCGGTGGCGTCGGCGCGGTGACGCTGCCCGTGCCGCTGATGAACGTGATCAACGGCGGCGCCCACGCCGACAACAACCTGGACATCCAGGAGTTCATGATCGTCCCTGCCGGGTTCGAGCGCTTCGAAGATGCGCTGCGCGCCGGGGTCGAGACGTTTCACCACCTGAAGAAGCTCCTCGCCAGCAAGGGCAAGGTGACCTCCGTCGGTGACGAGGGCGGCTTCGCGCCGAACCTCGAGAACGGCGACGAGGTGCTCACGCTGTTGATCGAGGCGATCACCAAGGCCGGGTACAAGCCGGGCGAGCAGATGTTCCTCGCGCTCGATGTCGCGGCCTCCGAGTTCTGGGATGCCGAGAAGAAGGCGTACGCCTACGAGGGCAAGCTCCGCTCGAGCGCCGAGCTGATCGACATGTACGCCGGCTGGTGCAGCAAGTACCCGATGATCTCGATCGAGGATGGCCTCGATCAGAACGACTGGGCCGGCTGGAAGGCGTTGACCGACAAGCTCGGCAGCAAGGCGCAGCTCGTCGGCGACGATCTGTTCGTCACCCAGACGGCACGCCTGCAGAAGGGCATCGCCGGCGGCGTCGCGAACTCGATCCTGGTCAAGCTCAACCAGATCGGTACGGTCACCGAGACGCTCGATGCCGTGCGCACCGCCCAGCACGCGCGCTACACCGCGATCATCTCGCACCGCTCGGGCGAGTCCGAGGATGCGTTCATCGCCGACCTCGCGGTCGCCACCAACGCCGGTCAGATCAAGACGGGCTCGGCATCGCGCTCGGATCGCGTCGCGAAGTACAACCAGCTCCTCCGGATCGCCGACCAGCTCGGCGACGAGGCGCGGTTCGCGGGCGCCGCGACCTTCCGTCGATGAGACCGCTGGTCGTCGCGGTGGCGGTGCTGCTCGCGATCGCGTGCGGCTCGAAGTCGCCGTCGACCGGCACCAAGAAGCCTCCGAACGCGGCGGATCGCGACTCGTGCACCGCCGCCGAGGACTGCACGCTGGTCGAGGCGTGCTGCGGGTGCACCGCGGGCGGCAAGCGGGTCGCGATCCGCAAGGACGCGGTCGCCGAGTACGACTCGACCCGCCGCGAACGCTGCGGCGATTCGACGTGTCCGCAGGTGATCAGCACGCACTCGAGCTGCAGCGCCGAGGCGACCTGCGAGGCCAATCACTGCAAGGTCGTCGCGCACATGGGTGAAGACGGCCCGAGCGACGACCCGCTACCTGCCGAGTGACTACGTCCCGCAGTCCTTCGCGAGGCGCTTGATCTTGTCGACGGTGCCTTCCAGCTTGATGTGATAGCGGCCATCACCGCCGAGCGACGCGCCGGTGATCGTCAGCAGCGAGTACAGCTTCGGATCGCGCGCCTCGAGCTGCTTGCTCGGCTTGAACCGGATGCAGCCGTCGACCACGCTGTCCTCGACGGAGGATGCGAGCTGGATGTCGAGCGAGACATCGATCTCGACATCGGGTGACGCGAGCTTCCAGGACGTCAGCGTGAGCTTGCCGTCGCGGATCGACACCTTCGCGTCGAGCCTATCGACTGTCAGGTGACCGAGCTCGATGCCGTCGCCGAGGAAGCCATCCCGCGCGCCGATGCGAAGCTTCGTCTTGTCATCGCCGAGCTGGCAGTCCTGACAGGACAGCGCCATCGTGCCTGTCGCCTTCGCGAAGTCCCGGATGCCGTCGACCTTGGGTGTGGTGACATCGACCGAGAGATCGAGGGCCCCTCTGCCGGGCAGCCCGATGGTGCGGGCGAGTTGTGGGACGTCCGCGAGCGGCACGTGCTTGCCACCGTAGCGGAGATGCCACGTCGTTGACGTTTCCGTGGAGAGATCGTGGAGCTCTTGATCGTCCGGAACGTCGTTCGACGAGGAACCACATCCCGCAACAACCACGACGGCGAGGAGCGAACGCATGTCGCCGTGCTTTGCGAGTCCAATGCCGCGCTCGTAGGCGCGCAACCTCGCTGGGTTACGTCTGTGCGTTGCCGTTCTGACGCGGATCCGCGCCTGGGCGATGCGAAATCGGCAATGACAGGCTTCTCGTTCGGACATCGGCTCGCAAGGCGCTCGCCTGGATGGAGCCAGGCTCGACAAGCTCGCCTAGCGGTGTGGATCGAACGCGCTCGCCCGGCGAAGAAACGAGGCGTCGAGGTACTCGCGCTTGATCATGGTCGCCATGTCCTCGGCCGACGAGAACCGCTCGTAATCGACGCGGATCACCGGGATGACCCGCGAGATCGACTGGACGAACTCCTCGTACCCCTCGTGCAGCGCCTTCAAGTAGTCCAGCGGGATCGCCGACTCGACATCGCGCGAGCGCATGCGGATCCGCTCCGCCGACGACTCTGGCGAGACATCGAGGAACACGATCACGCTCGGCTTGCACATGAAGTTGCTCATGTTGCGGAACAGGCTCTGGTAGGTGCGGTAATCGCGCTCGTCCATCAAGCCCGTCTTCGCGAGCATCTTGGCGAAGATCGAATCCTCGTAGATCGTGCGGTCCTGCACCGCCGAGCGACCGCGCCAGATGATCTCCTGATGCTGCTGGAACCGGCGGTTCAGCAGATAGACCTGCATCGCGAACGAGTACCGCGGCGTGTCCGTGTAGAAATCTTGGAGGTACTCGTTGTCCGCGACCGGCTCGTAGTACGTGTCGATGCCGAGGTGCTGGCCCAGCGCGGTGGCGAGCGTGGACTTGCCCGCGCCGATCATCCCAGCGATGCCGATGAAGATGTTCGCGAAGGCGTCCGCATCCTGCGTCTGGCGTGGTTGTCCCGACTGGGTGTCCGTCCCTCCGGAACCCGACGCAACTCGTGCTGGCGCGTCATCGGCAAGTGGGGCTGCAGGTTCCACTGCGGGGGCTTGGGGCTCGGTCAACACGTGACGGAGCCTGCCAGAGGGGTCTGACGCCGAAGTCACGCGCGATGGGGCCCGATGTCGGATATCCTCGACGAACGTGCGGATCCTCGTCCTTGTCGTCGGGCTCCTGATCGTTACAACTCCTGCCTGGGCGAAGAAGCCCAAGGTGGCCGTCGCACCATTCAAGGGCGACAAAGGAAACAAGGTGGCTAACGCGATCGCCGACTCGCTCGCGGGGTCGGTCAAGCTCACCGATACGAAGACGACCGGCAAGGCCGTCGACAAGCTCGGGTTCGGCAAGGAGCTCGATAGCGGCGAGGCGACCAAGCTGGCGAAGAAGCTCGAGGTCGACGCCGTCGTCCAAGGCAAGCTCGACAGCGACGGCGACAAGAAGACGCTGAAGGTCGCGATCTTCATCAAGGGCAAGGACGACGCGGTCCGCTTCACCGTCCAGTTCAAGACCGTCAACGACAAGTTCCGCGAGGACGTCTCGAAGCTGATCGTCAAGAAGCTCGACGTCGAGGACGAGCCCAAGCGGCTCACCGACGACGACAAGCGCGTCGCCGACAAGGAGACCGACGAGGATGAGGACGAAGCCAAGATCCGCAAGAAGCGGAAGAAAAAGCAGGACGACGACGACTCGGACGGCCCCAAGAAGGTCGCCGCGCGGCTCGATGTCGGTGGCTTCGGCGGCGTTCGGTCGCTGACGTATTCGGCAACCACGCCTCCCCCGCGCGTCGGGACGCGCAACACCGCCGTCCGCCTCGAGGGCGAGGTCTATCCCCTCGCGTTCGGCGGCAAGTCAGGCGGCGCTGCCGGCCTCGGCTTCGCCGGCGAGTTTCAGAAGACGCTCGGCCTCTCCATCGCGGTCCCCGCCGGCAAGGCGCCGATCAACCAGGGTCACTTCTCGATCGGCGGCCGCTATCGCATCGTGACGTCGGCGATCGACCTCGTCCTCGGTCTCGACTTCCGCAAGCAGCAGTATGTCGCGGACCGCACCGGGCTGGCGATGCCGACCGACCTCGACACCCCCGACATCAAGTACACGATGGTGGTCCCGAACGTCGGTGTGGCGAAGGCCGCGACGGACAAGGTCTCGATCTTCGGCAAGGTCGGCGCGATGCTCGTGCTCAATACGGGGCCGATCCAGGAGCGCGATCAGTACGGCGCGGCGACGGTGATCGGCTTCGACCTCAAGGCCGGCGCGGACATCGCCTTCACGGAGCGCCTCGGGCTTCGTCTCGCCGGCGGGTTCTCGAACATCGTCTTCAAGTTCAAGGGCAACGGCACGATGTCCGCGGTGCGTGGTGTGGCCGGGGCCGCGGATCGCGACTTGGGACTCGCCGCCACGCTCGGCGTGACGTATTAACCCCAGAGATCGCCGCGCGATAGCGCGAACTCCTACCTCCAGAGCTCAGCCTCGAGGACAGAGTCTTCCGGCGAAGCCGGAAGATCGAGGTCAACCGAGGTGTTAGATCAGGCCATGGCGACCTGTCAGGAATGCAAAGACGAGGACGTGACGAAGCTGGTGACCGTCAAGGTCGGCGGCAAAGCCCGTAAGCTCTGCGCGGATTGCGCGGACCGGCTGCGCGAGGAAGGCGAGATCGCCGAAGCGAGCGAGAGCGTGATCCAGGGAATGATGGGCTTCAAAGGCAGGCGCTGATCATCTCGCCGAGCCGGAGCCCTTCGCCGGCGTCGACGGTCGCGAGCCGTAGCCGGTGACGCGCGCGTAGAGAGCCAAGGCGTGCGATCGAGCGTTAACAGTTCGTCGCAGTCACCGAGAATGGCCTACAGCTTCTCGGCTTCGGCGGCGATCTTGAGCAACGTGTCGGCGGACGCCTCGCTCATCCCCGCCTTCGCCATACATTCGCCCATCGCGGTGAACTTGCGCTCGATCTCGCTGACGTCGGACTGCGTACCGCGGCG
>JBBQJJ010000438.1:0-7472 GCA_038325805.1 Haliangiales bacterium | reverse complement strand
CGTTGATGCTGCGAGATCGAGACTGAGGTCGTCGTTCGACAGCAGATAGAGGCGCACGAACGGGAGGTCCAGGTCGTACCCGGCGAGCGTCTTCGCTGCTAGCTCGCATGCCTCGTCGACCGTCTTGGCTCTTCCGGCTTGCCCAGCCAGGTCGCGCAGGCAGCGTGTCCGGCGCTCGCTGAGCATCTGCACCGTGGTCTCGGTGAGCGGATGAAACAGGCCCGCGACCTGTCCGGACTCGTCTCGAATGGGGCTGAAGGAGAACGTGAAGAACGCCTCCTCGAGGAAGCCGTTGCGATCGAGAAACATCTGCTGATTCTCGAGATAGCTCGCTGCGCCGGACCACGCCTGATCGTACGCCGCCCCGATGATCGGGAACGCCGACGCCCAACATTCACGAAAATCCTGCCCCATGGAGCCCGGATGCTTGGCTCCGCAGATCGGCCAATAGCCATCGTTGTAGATCTGTACGTGACCGACTCCCCACACGATCGAGATCGGAAACGTGGATCCAAGGGTCAGGCTCACCATCGTGCGCAGCCCCGCAGGCCACGATTCGATCGGACCGAGCGCCGTCCTCGACCAATCGATCGAGCGAATGACCGCTTCCATCTGCCCGCCGACAGCGAATGCGGCGCGTGCGTGTGAGGCAGGGAGGATGGTGGGATTCACGAGTCTGCGGAGTCTGGTCCGGGTTGATTGGCAAACCTAGCGGGCGGTGCCGTTAACGTCGGAAGGGAAGGTCTGCTCGGGAATCGTGTGCGTTGTTCTACGTGCGTGACCGCGTGACCGAGAGACGCGCGCGTACGTGACGAACGGTTCGTGCGAAATGTTCGCATGACGTCCATCCAGGCCTTCACTCGACGCCCGCTCGAACCGCGCCGCTACGAACGGATAGTGGATCGACGTGAACGGTCTGCCGGTCGAGAGAGCTGAGGAGTGCGAGCTCGACCCGTCGCGCATGCGCCGCGTCCAGCACGCCGGGCAGACCGAATCACTTGCGCTTGCTAAGACCCCAGAGCACGTCGACGAGCCCCGCGCTCGACACCGGATCCATCGACGTCCACATCGCCGCGAGGGCGGTGGCCTTCGAGGTGGGCGCGACCACGCGGATGATCTTCGCGTCGATCGCGAACGCCTTCGCGAGCTCGGGGGCGTTGAACTGCACGCGGATCAGCTCGCCCGCGATGAACGCGATGTTCTGATCGTTGCGCAGCAGCACGCCGCCGGCCGAGATGTTGAGCACGGTGAACGTCCCGGTGCGGGCGTGATCTCTTACCGTGCATTGCACGAGCAGCTCGAAGCGCTCGTGCTGGCGACGGTCGGCGCCTTGCTGCTGATCAACCACGACCAGATGATGATCGATCCTGCGTGCGGCGTCGCGAGTCAGCGCGACTGGATCCTCACGCTCATCTCCGCCAGTTTTGGACGTGTCGTTCGATACACTCGGGGCGCCGGGGTAGCAAAACGGGAGTCGAGATCGGCTACAGCACGTCGGGACGATTCGGAGCGAGCCAGCCCGCAAGGGTCGCCGAGAGCCCGAGTACGAGCTCGGGTGCGCGGCGCGCGGCGGCCTCGAACGAGGCGCGATCGATCTCGATCACGTCGGCTGCACCGTCGGTGATCACGGTGGCCGCGCGCGGTGCTCCGGTGAGCACGGCGAGCTCGCCGACGACGCCGCCGGCTTCGATCCGTCGCGGTGGTGTGGGATCGCGGTGTGCGATCAGCGTCCCCTTCACGAGCACGAACATCGTGGAACCGGGCACGGCCGCGGCGAACAGCTCGCCATCGACGGTGCGCGTGGTGCTGCGTTCGGCAAGCGCAGCAAGGGCGGGGCCGGCGATCGCCGCGAACAGCGCGGGCTTGCGCAGCGCGGTCAGCGTTGGTTCGAGCGCTGCGAGCTCGCCGCGGCACAGGCGTGCGAGCCACGGATCGTGGAGCGAGAGTGCGTCCGGCGATCCGGTCTTCGGCGCAGCAGGGCGGAGCCAGCGCTCGATCACGGCGAGGATCTCGACGCGGCCGGAGTGCAGCTCCTGAATGACATCGAGCGCGCGGCGACGATCTGGCTCGCGTCCGCCGATCAACCGGCGCGCGGTGGCGGCGATCGCCGCGGGATCGCGACCGGCGGCGGCAACCTCGACAGCGGTGGCCCACATCAACCGTGCGACGCAGCTGCGGGTGGCGAGCTCGAGCTCGTGGCGCGCGCAAGCCGACCAGGTGGTCGTGGCTTCCAGTGCGAGGCTCGCGGCATGCGCGGCATCGCGTGCATCGAGCGTGGCGACCAGCGCGTCGAACGCGGCGCGATGTGCGGTGGCGATCGGTGCACTCGGGAGCGACGCCCCGCCGCGTGCGATCGCGAGAGCCGTGCGCAACGCGGCGTGCGCGACTTCTGGATCGGGATCCTCGAGCAACCGGCCGACGGCGTCGGTGGCGTCGGGCGTGGCGGCGAGCGCGCGTGCGATCGTCAGGCGTGCGAGCGGTCCAAACGTCGAGCTGACGCGACCGCCACCAGAGGCCTTGGATACGCCCGAGGTCTCGAGACTCGCAGTCGACGGCGTGCCCGAGCCATCGTCGGACTCGTCCGCATCGGCCGTCGATCCCGCGCGGCGTAGGCGGAGCGCCGCGAGCATGCCGGTCCTCTTCGCGGCCGAGCCGGCCCCGAGCGCGGCGGCGAGCGCGGCGAGCCCCAGGGCATCGAGCGATGCGATCGCACGGATCGCCTCCGCATCGCTGGTGCCGAGGGCGTCGTCGAGGATCGGCAACATCGAGGTCGGCCCGACATGCGCGATCACGACCAAGGCACCGGCGCGGCGCACCGGTAGCTCGAGCGCCTCGGCAACAACCTTTGCAAGCGTCGCGTCGTCGATCGGCGTGTGTGTCGAGCGAGGCTTCGACGTGGTCGGGTCGGCGGACGAAGCCTCGCGCGCACGCTCGGCGCGGATCAGCGCGACCGCCCAGCTCGGATCGCGTTCGCACAGCGTGCCGACGGCTGCGGCGACGTCGCGACCTCCACGCAGCGTCAGCTCGGCGGCCTTCACGGCGTCGGCGACCTCGCGCGACAACGCGGCGCGCGACCGGCCACGCTCGAGTCCCCCGTCGTCGCCCGCGATCGCGAGCGCCTTGAGACCGAGGACGAGCGCGCGATCGTCATCCTCGATCTGGACGGCAGCGCGGAGCTCGCGAACGAGGGCAGGTGAGGGCGAGCGCGCGATCTGATCGAACAGGGATGCACGGACGGCGGGCTCGTCGTGGCGCAGTTGATCGGCGACCTGACTGGCATCGACCTGTGCGCGGGCGAGGGCGGCGCGGCCGAGTGCGGCGATCGCGGGATCGTCGTCGCCGGCGACGTGCGTCCACGCCTCGAGGGTGGCCAGATCGATGCGCGTCGGATCCTCGACGGCGCGTTGCGCTCCGAGCGCCAGCGGTGCGGCCAGCGCGGTCTGGAAGCGTCGCGCCGCGATCCGCGCCGCGATCCACCAGATCACCGCGATCGCGATCGCTGCACCGGCGAGCAGGATCGGGCGCTGGAACGCGATCGGTCCGATCACGACGAGCGCGAGCGCGGCGATCGCTGCACCGGCGGGCCAGATCGCACCGCGCAGCAGCACCTTCCAGCGCGCGCGTGGGATCGGTGGGAACGCCGAGAGGCTGACCTCCTGCGCGGTTCGCGAGGTCGCGGCGCGGAACACCTGATCGGTGGTGCGGGTGCCGGCGATCGTGAGGAGACCGGGCGCGAACATGAAGGCGACGTACCAGAGGATGACGAGCGTCGGATGCACTCCGCCGGTGGTCGGCAAGCTGCGCGTCACCAGCAGGCGCGGCACCGCGGTGGCCTGGAGCAACAACAGAAACGCGTTGGTCCCGCCGGAGAACAGCAGCAGCATGCTGGTGAAGTCGTCACCGGCCTCGACGCGGAGCTCGGCGAGGAACTGGAAGTCGACGAGGGTGGCGAACACGCCTTCGAGGAGTGCGAGGACGATCAGCGCGCGGCGCAGTCGGAGATGGAGTGGCCCGAGGCTGTCGCTGGCGCCGGGTGGCAGCGCCGCGCCGGGTGCACCACCGGACTTCAGCGCGCGCGCCTGCGCGATGACGAGGACGACGACGATCACCGAGACGCCCGCGCCTAGATACGGCAGCAGGTCGCCCTTGATGCCGAGGAGACCTGCACCGAGACCGGCGATCATGCCGCCCGCGGTCACCCCTGCACCTGCGCGCGGGAGGCTGCGGCGAGCATCGCGACCGGCGACGGCTTCAGCGACGCGGTTCCACAGCGCGAGACCCACGACCTGCGTCAGCGCCGTGATCGCGACGACCAGGAACACCGGTGGCGCACCTGCTCGCAGCAGCGCGGGCGCAGTGGCCATGGTCGCGATCATCGCGAACAACAGCACGAGATCGACGATGCGCGTGTGGGCGCGGCGCGTGATCACGTCGTACCCGATCGTCGCGATCGCGAAGCCGGCGGCGTTGGCGACGAACAGCCACGGCAGGCTCGTCTTGTCGTAGCTGTCGAGGAACGCGTTCTCCGCATACGGGCGCAGCGCGGTCGCGACGAAGTTCAGGAGGAACACCATCGTGGCGCCGAGCAGGAACGCGCGCTTGTTCACGCGCTCCCTCGCTCGGTGATCGGGAACACGATTCGGGGGCTCGGGTTGGCAGTGTTCTGGATGGAGACGTGAACGCGGTGCGCCGGAGGGCGGTTGGGGGTTGTATGCGCTGCACCAGACGCCGACGGATGTCGACGCGTGGAGCGTGCCCCCATCATCGGGGGCCTTCGAGGAGCGAGCGGGCGAGGGCGGCGGCGAGCGCGGTGAGGGCGCCGGGGTCTTCTTCGAGGACGTCGCGGATGTCGTCGGGGGTGAAGGCGAGAGCGACGGTGGGTCGATCGGCGATCGCTTCGACGACGGGTGTCGCCGGTGCGATCACGCGGATCAGACCGACGACGTGGCCTGCGGTCGCGGTGCCACCCTGCCGCTTCATCGTCGAGGCGGTGGCATCGAACGCGGCTTCGCCACGCGCGACCACGGCGAGTCCACCCGAGGCGACCACGAGGACGTTGTCGTCCGTACTGCGGCGTTCGCCGGCGGCGAGCTCCAAATGCCGCGCGCGCTCGGCGAGCCGAACGATCACCGCAGGTGCGAGGTCCGCGAACAGCGCGCACGCGGCGAGCGCGCGAGCTCGCTCGAGGAGGTCCACTCGCTACTTCTTCGAGAGGATCTTCTTCTGATTCGCGAGGACCTGATCGAGCTTCTTCTGATTGCCTTCGATCTTCTTCTGGGTCGCGAGCACGTCGTCGAGCTTCTTCTGGTTGCCAGCGATCTTGCTCTGGTTCGCGAGTACGTCGTCGAGCTTCTTCTGGTTGCCCTGGATCGACTTCTGGTTCGCGAGCACGGTGTCGAGCTTCTTCTGGTTCGTCTCGAGCTTGGCCTGGTTCGCCAACACCTGATCGAGCTTCTTCTGGTTGCCCTGGATCGACTTCTGGTTCGCCAGGACGTCGTCGAGCTTCTTCTGGTTCTTCAGGATCGAGTCCTGTTTCCCCTCGATCGACTTCTGGCTCGCCAGCACCTGATCGAGCTTCTTCTGATTGGCTTCGATCTTCTTCTGGTTGGCGACGATATCAGCCTGGTTTTCCTCGACTGTCTGGAGGTGGGCGATGATCAGGCCCTGGTTCGCGATCGTCGTCTCCTGATAGGAGAGGAGGGTCGCGATTGTCTGCTGATTGCCGAGCAGCTTCTCTTGGTTCGCGAGCATGCGAGCCTGGTTGGCGAGGAGGCCTTCGCTCTCCGGCACCGCTTGCTCCAGCGTCATCAGTTTGCCGTTGCCACCGTTGGTGGGTGCGGCGGCAGCCTTCTTGGACTTCTTGGTGGGTGCAGTCTCGGTGTCGGCCATCGGTGGTTCCCCTTTAGGCACGTATCTTTGGCGCTCGAACCGATAATCCGCAAGAGCTACGCCAGAGATCATCCGAGGCCCCGATCGTCGGTGTTGAGTCAGCGTCAACAAGGCGTTTGATCTTGATCGGAGTTCGCGTCGATGCGATGCCACGGCTCATGATGAGGAAGCCGGGCTGGATGTTGTGTTGCGCGCTCGTCGCGTGCGCGGGATCGAGAGAGGGCGACGACGATCTGGGGCCGGGTTCCGCCTCTGCGATTCGCTTCACGCAAGCGGTCGGCGGCGCGATGTGGGTCAACCCCGAGGTGTTCCCCATCATCCCGGTCCACGCGGTCGTCGACGGAGAACCCACTGAAGTGACGATCACGCTCGACGGCGCGGCGTTCCCCGCGACGCGCGATGGCGAAGGCGATCGCTGGACCGCGCTGGTCGACGTCGCGGCGCTTGCCGATGGCGAGCATCAGCTCGCCGCCAACGCGCACGGCATCTCCACGACCGCTGTCCTCGCGGCGGGTCGCGCGGGAATTCAGTGGACGTCGATCGCTGTCGACAACAACGCCGCCACGCCGCGCCTCCACCGCATGGGGGATCGCCTCGTCATGACGTGGACCGATATCTCGAGCGGGAGCCGCGTCGCGTGGCTGCAAGAGCTCGATGGCGCCGGCCGCCGGATCGGCGCCAAGCTCGCGCTGGTCGGTGGCGACAACCAGGAAGACAAGCTCTCCGCGCGGACCGCCGTGGGCAGCTCGACGATCGGCGTCCTCTATCAAGAGCGCGGCGGACCGTACAAGAACTGGTTCACCATCGTCGGTCGCGACGGCGCGCCGGTGATCGCACCGATCGCCCTCGATCCCGGTGATCGCTTCGGATCGAACAGCGGCGACGTGGTCGCCACGCGCGACGGCTACGATCTGGTGTGGCGCACCAACAGCGGCGCCGGCTCGTCGGACATCCGGTGGATGCACGTCGACGAGCTGGGCACCGTCACCGGTCCGCTGATCGCCGCCGCGCCCGGCAACGGCGCTCCGCAGGCCGGCTTCGACCCGATCACCAACGTGTCGATCCAGCACCAGGACGGCACCAGCCTGATCGCGTTCTCGCGCTACGTCTACGACACGCAGCTCGAGCTCGAGCTCCTCAAGTGTCAGCTCGCGACGGTCACCGATGGCGTCGTCGACTCGGTCGTCCTCAACCTCAGCAACGACTTCTCGTGGGACGACGATTGCCGGATCCTCGACGACGGCACCGGTCCAGTCGCCGTGCGCTCGGCAAAGGATCTGCTGAGCAACGAAGACAACCCGCCCGACGAGATGTTCGCGGTGCGGGTGCCGCTCGACGACGCCCGCGGCGCCGGTCGCAAGATCGTCACGGGGCCCGAGACGCGCGTGGAGCCGACGATGATCGGGACCAGTGCGTCACCCGTGCTCGCGTGGTCGGACTCCCGAAAGTACGCGATCGACATCACGCAGGGTGAGGTCGAGCTCTATGCCTCCGTGCTCGGCGCCGATCTGGTGTCGACGGATCACCTCAACTTCTCGCACTCGCACTTCGTCGAAGGCACCGCGGACATCCGCGGCATCGCA
>JBBQJJ010000437.1:0-7496 GCA_038325805.1 Haliangiales bacterium | reverse complement strand
GCCGCCGGGATCGATCGCATGTCGATCCACAAGATGCTGCATCGTCTCGGCCTCGCGAATCCCGGGCGAGACTGACACGGCCGCGCGCCCTGGCGCGCTCCCGCCGAGAGCTCGCACCGCGCGGAGCTCCAACTCCGTTGGTCGGTTCGGGTCCTTGCGAGCCGCCGATCGAGTGGCTCGGCACGCAGCTCGCATTGCGCGCGAACGATGATCCCCGAGGCGTCCTTCCGGAGCTCGCTCGAAACGCCGACTGAAGACGATGGTCAGGTCGACTGGACGCTCGCACTTGCCGGCGGTGACGGCGCGCGGCTTGCCGACTACGTGATACGTCGTTTCGGTCGTCGCATCCCGAAGCAGTATTGCTGCCTGCTCGGCCAGCGCTCGATGCTCGAGCACACCCTCGAGCGTCTCGGGCGCATCACGCCAGCGTCGCGGACGCTCTGCGTGATCGCTCCGCACCACGCGCCGTTCGCGATGCCACAGCTCGCCGGTCGCGCCCACCACGTGTTCCGTCAGCCGTCTGCGCGCGATACGGGCGTCGCGCTCTACGTCGCGCTCGCGATGATCCGCCGATGGGCACCGAACGCGACGGTCACGATCACGCCGACGGATCACTACGTCGCGCCCGCGTCGCCCTTCATCGATCAAGTCGCCGCCGCGCAGAACATCGCGCGACGAATGCGCGACAAGGTCGTGATCCTCGGGGTCACGCCGACCGAGCCCGACCGAGAGCTCGGCTACCTCGCGCTAGGTGATCGTCTCACCGATGTTCCGCAGGCTCGCGCACTCTCCGGCTTCGTGGAGAAGCCGGAGGACCCGACGGAGATGATCGCCGGGGGCGCGCTGTGGAACACGATGGTCACGTGCGGCACTGTCGACGCGCTGTGGGAGCTCGGCCGGGAAGCCGATCCACATCTGCTCGATATCCTCGATTCGCTGGTCCCGCTGATCGGCACCCCCGACGAAGACGACGCACTGGAGTACATCTACCGTGCGTATCTGCCCGTCAGTTTCTCGCGCGACATCCTGGAACGCGCACCCACCCGCCTCGCCGCCGTCGAGCTGACCGGCGTGTCGTGGAGCGACTGGGGTAACCCCGAGAAGATCGAGGCCGTGCTCGCGCTCCGACGCTCGCATGCGCTGCTTCCCTGTGCGGACGCGCGCACGAGTGGTTGGCATCGTCCGTGAACCAACAGGAGACATCATGATGTCTCCCACCGAATCGGACGTCGCGAACGAAACGGACGTCTACCCGCACGCCCGCAACCTGTCGTGGATGGCTTCCCTCGCCGTGGCGGGTGGAGACATGCGGACCGCCGAGGGCTACCTCCTCGAGTTACTCTCGATCTGCGTATTCGCCGATCGCGACGTCGATCAACAGAGCGACTAACCGCTGCCCGTTCCCCGTTCGCCTGGCCGAAAGATCGACATGGGTGAACGCTCCCTGACGGCTAGCTTGAAAAGTTAAACGTTTCACTTTCGATGAGAGAAAGTGACCGCGATTCGATCTTCGTGGTTGAATCGGCAGCTCGTAGTGAACAAAGCTCGGCGGCGATGAGGGCCAAGCTTGCCGCGGTTTCGATCGCGTTACTTTTTGGGGTCACTGCCATGTCATGCGGGCCTTCGGCCCGAGGGACAGGCGACGGTTGCGCCGGCATCTGCAGCGCACTCGGGTACCAAGCGTGCGGCGACAACGGCGCGTTCGACCCGCCGATCGCCTGCAATCCCGACGAGACCTGCGATCCGGTTCAGGGTTGCGTGGTCTGCGTCCCCGACGCGCTCTACTGCGGTGGGCCAACCGACAACGACATCCTGCGCTGCAACGGCGAGGGTAGTGGCGGTGAGCTCGTGATGACCTGCGGTGACAACGAGGTGTGCTCCAACGGCGCGTGCAAGACGCCGTGCGAGGCAGCCGCGGACAATCCGTCGAACCTCGGCTGCGATTTCTGGGCGGCCGATCTCGATAACGAATCGTTCAACAGCTCGCTCGGCATCTCGAACGACGCCGCCGCGCAGCAGTACTCGCTCGTCGTCGCGAACAACAACGATTACCCGGTCAACGTCTCGGTGATCAAGAACACCGCGCGCGTCGGCCAGCCGGTCACCGAGCAGGTCGTGTTCTCGACCCAGGTGACGCCGCGTGGCACGCGACGGATCGATCTGCCCCAGCGCGAGGTCGACGGTGCGCAGGGACAGAACGGTAGCTACACCGCGAACAGCGGCTCCGGCACGTTCGTGTCGCCGCACGCCTACCACGTGCTGACCACGGGCCCGGTCGTGGTCTATCAGTTCAACCCGATCATCCAGCAGTTCAGCAACGACGCGTCGACCTTGATCCCGATCCAGGCGCTCGGCACCGACTACATCGCGATGGGCTTCCAGACCGCGAACCCGTGCGAGATCACCGGGCTGTCGCAGCCATCGATCCCGGATCACGGCTCGCTCGCGATCATCGCGCCGTTCGACAACACCACGGTGACCGTCACCGCATCGCATCCGATCATGCAATCGGGCGGCGACTCCGGCTTCGCGATTGCGGAGACCGCGCGCGGTGGCACGCTGACGTTCACGACCGGCCGCTACACCGTCGTCAACCTCGAGACCAAGCAGCCATCCGGCGGCATCGGTGACTGCATCAACGGTGGAGCGGACGGCGACATGACGGGCACGTACATCAAGGCCGACAAGCCGATCGTGGTGTTCACCGCGAACGAGCGCGGCATCGGCTTTGGCGGCGCGGACAATGTCGAGTACCCGCCCGACTGGGACGACATGGAGGACGACATCTGCTGCACCGAGCACCTCGAGGAGCAGCTGTTCCCGGTGACGGCGCTCGGCAAGGAGTTCGCGGTGGCCCGCAGCCCGATCCGCTCGACCGATCCGACGGGCTGGGTCGAGCCCGATATCATCCGCGTGGTGGGCAGCGTGGACGGGACGGTGATCACCACCAACCTCCCGGCGCCGTACAACACGTTCACGGTCGATGCGCGGCAGCACGTGACGTTCGCCGCGAAGGTGGGCTTCACGCTGTCGGCGACCAACGCGATCCAGATCGGCTCGTACCAGGTGCCGCAGCACTTCGTGAAGCACGGCTTCACCGGCGACCCGAGCATGCTGACCATCCCGGCGGCGGAGCAGCATCGCAAGGACTACGTGTTCCTGGTGCCCGGCACGTTCGACAAGAACTTCGCCGTGTTCGCGAAGCCGGTGGATGCGGAGATCCAGCTCGACGGGGTCTCGCTGCTCGCCCAGGAGTTCGGGCCATGCATCACGGCGCCGGTCGGTCCGGTGCTCGGCGTACAGTACGAGCAGGTCACGTGTCCGTTGTCGGACGGTCATCACGCGGCGAGCTCGACCAAGCCGTTCGGGTTGTCCGTGTACGGCCGCCACAACGTCGGTGCCTACTCGTTCGTCGGTGGCTCGGACGTCAAGCTGATCAACCCGATCCTCTAGATCTCGTCGACGAGCTCGCCGTCGTAGATCGCGAGCTTGGGACCCGGCACGGTCGCGAGCTCGATCCCGAGCAGCGGCGAGCGATGCCGTCCGAGCGTGGGTGCCAGCAGGTGCAGTGCGCCGTCGCGCAGCGTGTAGACCTCCAGCACGCGGCTAGTGGGGTCGACGATCCAGACCTCCTGCACGCTCATCTGGCCGTAGAACGGGAGCTTGTCGCGGCTCTCGTCGTTGGGAGACAAGATCTCGACGAGCAATGCGGCACGGCCCTCGATCCCGCGCTTCGAGATCTGGTTCGAATGAACGAGGGCGAGATCTGGAACGCGGTAGTTGTTCAGCCCCTTCACGGGATCGTAGAAGCCCGGCTCGTAGGTCGGGATGAGTCCAAGCCTCGCTCCGACGCGGTTCAGCAGGATCAGGAGCTGCGTCCCGAGGGCGTTGTGCTGGAAAGCAGGCTGAGGGACCATGTGGAGCACTCCATCCCAGACCTCATCCAGTCGATCGTGGCCGTTCCGCCGACGCTCCTCGAGAAACTCCTCGGGGACCTCCAACATGATCGCGCGCATGCAGGGACTGTAGCCCGGTTGCATGCAGCACCCTTTCGCAAGTTGTGCGCCACGCCGAACTGCGCGAATGCGCGTGCGATCCTGTCCGGGATTTCCGATGGGCGGACAGCGTGGTCGCCGCGCGGACAATGTCGGACGACTCCGGTAGGTTCGAACGCGATGTCGGTGCCCGATTCGATCCGCGACGCCTATGACCCCGAGCGGTTTCGAGCTGACGGTCATCGCCTGATCGACGAGCTCGCCGAGCAGATGGCGCGCTGGCAGCGCCGCGATGGCGTGGTGTTGCCGTGGCGCGATCCCGCGCAGGCGAGGGCGACGTGGAGCAAGCTCGAGCCGGGTGAGGGCGAGCTCGTGCATGACTTGATTCGTGCGGCACGCGCGTCGACGGCGCTCCAGAATCCGCGCTGCATGGGGCATCAGGTGCCGCCGCCGCTGCCGTCGAGCGTGCTCGCGGAGACCGTGAGCGCGATGCTCAACAATGGGATGGCCGTGGCGGAGATGGGCCCGGCGTCGGTGCCGATCGAGCTCTGCGTGATCGACTGGATGTGCAAGACACTCGGCCTGCCGGAGGGCAGCGGCGGTGTGCTGACGTCGGGCGGCTCGCTCGGGAACCTGACCGCGTTGTTCGCGATGCGGCAGTCGAAGGCCGGCTTCGATGTCTGGAAGCAGGGGTCGCATGCCGGCGCGCCGCTCGCGGTGATCGTGCCGGCGGATGCGCACTACTCGATCGCGCGCACGTTGCGGATCATGGGATGGGGCGATGGCGGCGCGGTGCCGGCGAAGCTCGACAGTAAGCATCGGTTGACCCCGTCGGCCGTCGAGGCGGCCCTGCAGGACGCCGGGGAGCGAAAGGTGATCGGCATCGTCGCCGCGGCGGGATCGACGGCCGTCGGCGCGTTCGATCCGCTGGACGAGCTCGCGGATGTCGCCGAGGCGCGCGACCTGTGGTTGCACGTCGACGCGGCGCACGGCGGTGGTGCGGCGATGTCGAGCACGCAAAAAGCCAAGCTGCGCGGCATCGAGCGCGCCGACTCGGTCGTCTGGGACGCCCACAAGCTATTGATGATGCCGGCGCTGATCACCGCCGTGCTCTACAAGCGAGAGGCGAGCGCGTACGACGCCTTCGCGCAACAGGCGTCGTATCTGTTCGCCGACGGCGAACCCTCGCACGCGTGGTGGGATCTCGGCCAGCGCACCGTCGAGTGCACCAAGCGCGCGATGAGCCTGGAGCTGTGGGCGGCGTTGCGTGTCCACGGCGAGGCACTGTTCGGCGACATCGTCGATCGCCAAGCGCACCTCGCGCAGATGCTCGCCGCGAAGGTCGTCGCGGCACCGGACTTCGAGCTCGCACTGATGCCGGAGTCCAACATCGTCTGCTATCGCCATCTCGGCGCACCCGATCTCGACGGCCACAATCGCGAGCTGCGCCGCCGCGTCGTCGAGGATGGGCGGTTCTACATCGTCGGCACCCAGCTGCCGGGCGGGTTCTTCCTGCGCTCGACGCTGATGAACCCGTTGATCGAAGAGCGCGATCTCGACGAGCTGCTCGGCTATCTCCGTGAACTATGCCGACCGTAACGGTCGTCTCGGCAGCTGGTGACCCACCGACGATCGTCGAGGTCGTCGACGGCACCACGCTGTTCGATGCGGGCGCGAAGGCGCAGGCAGGCATCGACACCGCGTGCGTCGGCAAGGGCACGTGCGGGCTGTGCCGCGTCAAGATCCTCGCCGGTGCGGACAAGCTCAACCCGTTCACCGAGGAGGAGCGCAAGCACCTCGGCAACGTCTATCACATCACCAAGGTGCGGCTGTCGTGTCGCTGCAAGATCGCCGGCGACGTGACGATCCAGGTCGTTCGCAAGAAGTGAGCTTACCTCTCGATCCGTAGTCCCGTGAAATCGCTTGTTCGAGGAGGGGTTAGTCGAACGGAACGACCTTGTCGATCGTTCCACCGTCGACGACGTCCACGACGATCGTCTTGCGCTTCTTGGTCTCGGGGTTGATCAAGAGCAGGGTCTGGCGGCCGGCCGGGAGCTTCAACCTGCAGATGCCGTTACATCCGAGACCTTCGTTGCGACCCAGCGATTTGCCGTTGTGCAGGACGTCCGCGGAGCTGACGCCGGTGACATCGATCTTGACGTAGCCGAACTTGTCGATCGCCTTGAGCGGCTCGGTGAGCTCGAGCAGCTCGCCCGCCTTGAGATCGATCGTCTTGGTCACCGGGGTGTGGCCGGCCTTCGTGATCACGAGCGTCACACCGGTCGCCGCGACGAGGTTGTCCCACAGCTTCGGCGTCACGCCGTCGAGCGTGCGGCCGTTGACTTGAACCTGTGCGCCCGCCGGCTCCGTGGTGATCGACAGCTTGGCCGGCGCGATCGCGAAGCGTGGCTGCAGCCGTGTGGTCTCGCTCTCGAAGATCGTCACGTTGTCGTCGTACGGCACGAAGCCCGCGAGCTCGAGGTGGAAGTGATACTTCTCGTTCGCGCGCAGCGTGGCCTTGAACGGCGCCGCACGAGACAGCCGCGGGATCGTCTTGCGCTCGGCGGACCCACCGACGAGCTCGATGTAGCCCGACGCCCCTTCCTGCTGCGGATCGATGGTCAGCGTGCCGGTCTTCTCGGTCGCGACCCTCGCATCGAGCGGTGCGACGACGGGCTGCGTTCCGGGGCCTCGCGTGACCGCCCAGATCGTGACGCCGCCAGCGACGAGCAACAAGGTCACGACGAGGATCCAGCTGTTCCGCTTGGACTCCGGCGGCGCGGGCGTCTTCGGCTTGACCTTCGCGATCGGCAGCTTGTCGCCCGACGCATCGAGCTTCGGCACCTGACCCGTCGGGGGACCACCGACCTCGGTGTGGCGATCCGGATCCTTGGACGCATCGTAGAGCGCGTGGAGATCGGTATCGCCGGGCATCGCGTTGCCCTGCTCGGAGTTTCGGCGCGCGCGCGGCGCCGCCACGTGGGTCGCGACGTCGACCTCTTCGAGCCGCGACACGCCATCCATGTCGAGCTTGCGGAACAAGCCCGTCGAGTGCTCGCCCTTGCGCTCGGCCGTCTCCGTCGATGGTGGCTTGCCGTCGGTGACCGCGGTCTTGCGCGCGGCGGTGGGCGGATCGGTGAGCTGCTTGCGGATCACGTCGTCGAGCGCGCCGCGCCCGGAGATTCGCTTCGCCGGGATCACGCTCGCCAGCGCGTCGGCGACGTCGAGCGCCGTGGCCATGATCGACGACTCGTACGACAGCTCGATCAACGAGCGCAGCACCTGCGCCGGGCGCATCGGCCGATCGATCGGCTTGCGGGCGAGGGCGAGGCCGATCACCTCGTCGAGCCGTGACGGCAGGCCCGGTCGAAGGCTCGCCATCTTCGGGATCGGCATGTTCTCGATGTTCTTGATGATGTCCTCGGACTCGTCGCCGGGGAACAGCTTCTCGTTGGTGAACAGCTCGAAGATCACGCTCGCGGCGGAGAACAGATCGCTGCG
>JBBQJJ010000436.1:0-7498 GCA_038325805.1 Haliangiales bacterium | reverse complement strand
CATCCGCGAGCGAGATGTTGGTCTCGGACAGCTCGTTGATGCGGAGCACGAAGGCGCCTTCCGCCTGGAGGTGCCCCTTCGTGTAGCTGCGATACATGATCGCGTGCGACAGCGTCTCGAAGCCCGAGAATCGCGTGTCGTAGTTGTCGAAGAACAACACGCCGAGCGAGTTCGGCACGCCGAACCTCCAGCCCGGCACCGACGGGATCGTCTCACCGGGCTTCGCGAGGATGTTCTCGTTGGTGATCGTGAACGCGAGGCGCGTATCCATGAAGCCCGAGCCGCCGACCATGTCGTCGTCCTTCGACGAGGCGGTCTTGGTCTCTTTGTCGGTCGCCTCCTTCGCTGCCTTCTCCGCCGCTTCACGTGCGGCGCGTTCGGTCAGGATGCGGGCGACTTCGCGATCGACGATCTCCTTGATCTTGGCTTCGTCGACGGCCACGGCGGTCGGGGGAGCGACAGGATCGGCAGGTTGCGCAAAGACACTGGGCGAGGCCGCGAGCAGAGTCGCGACGAACAAGCGATTGATACGCACGGTAGCTCTCTCTCTTCTTTACTGAACGATGTCTTTGTCGTTGCGCGGGAAAATGATCCACACGTTGAACGACCCGATACTCACCGGCCTCACCACACCCACCACCTTCGCCAGCGTCTTACCAACCAGCGCCGGCGGGTCGATCGTCGTGATCCCGGTCGAGATCACGTTGAGCACGTTGTCATTGCCCGAGCAGTCGCCGCCGACCCCCGCAGGGTCGACCTTCCACTGCTTGAAGGTGTCGAAGTCCTCGTCGAGGTCGCACACCTTGCCGTTGGTGATCTGGATCGGCGCAGCTTCGTTGCGCTCGAAGTTGATCATGCCGTCGGGGTCGTTGAGGCCATTGAACCAGGTCGCGGGATCCAGCACCGCGGGCTCCGGCAGGCGCGTCGGCTTGCCGTTGATGTCGAGCGGGCGGTCGACGATGCAGTCGCCGTCAGCATCCTTCGGCGAGAACGTCTGCGGGAAGCCGATCTCGGTCAGGCCGTTGAACTCCGAGAGTCCACCGGCGAAGCCCCTGATCGTCTGGCCGACCTGGAGATCGCCAAAGCACTCGTCGCGCGGCGCGGAGAACGAGAACACCAACATGTGGCCGTACGGCGCGGCGGTGCACGGCGGGTCGCCGGCATCGTTCGCACACTGCAGATCCGACACCGTGTAGCCCTGGGCGAACACGCTGTTGACGACCAACCGGCCCGTCGCGCCGAACTGCGACGAGGTGACACCGACCTGCTTGTCCTGCAGGGGCGTGGCGCTGAGGGCGTCCAACGCTTCCTCATCGCGGGGCTGCTGCAGATCGACGATGAACGGATCGCGATAGAACAGGATCGGCGACGTGCCTGTGACCTTGCCGTGGACGTACTCGGGCCCGACACCTTCGCCGTCGTCGATCCAGATCACCGTAGGACCGAACGCGTTGGGGAGCGTGACCGACTGGTTCGTCGCCGTGCCGCTGGTGATCTCGAAGGACGCCAGCGGGATCGATCCGAAGGTCGGCGTCAGCGTGCCGAGGAACTGCGCGTAGACCTGGACCTGCTTGGAGAACGTGGTGTCGACCTCGCCCGTTGCATCGAGTGCGGTGAGGTCGAGGACCACCGTGCGATTGGTGTCGTCGAGCGGTTCGTCGATGCTGCCCGGCGATGCCGGCGAGACGAGCTCGACGCGGAGCGACTGCGTGCCCTCGATCAGCGTGGTCCGCGTGTCGGTACACGCGGCGAGCCCGAACGAGAAGAGGAAGAAGTTGGTGATACGCATGGGGGGCTTCCTCACTCGAACGACGGACGGATACGCCCGTCGTGCGCCTCGACGTTCTCGTCGAGACAGCTGATCGCGCCGTACTTGTCGCGCAAGGATGCGCCGATCGTGCCGGCGACCGAATCGTCGAGCTGGGCGTCGCACCGCGCGCGGCACGCGCTGTTCGGCGGGCAGGTCTGGGTGTTGAGATAGACGCGCAGCGAGTCGCGCAGCGAGATGCCAGTGTCCTGCTTCGACGTGTTGCGCCGCAACACCTCGAAGCCCGAGCCGCCGGCCGCGATGTAATCGTTGACCGCGACGCGATACAGGCTCGAGATCTCGAGCGGCGCACACTTTCCGAAGTCGATCTCCGCGCTGGGATCGCCGCCGGTCCGGCAGTTGTCACCGATCGCGATGTTCTTCGCGAACGCGCCGTTCGGGCCACCGCACACCATGTCGAACGCGATGCCGGCGACCTGCGCCTGCGTGCGGCAGCCGCGGGTGGCCGAGCGCTGCGCGATGTAATCCAGCGTGTCCTTGATCTCCTGGCCCGACAGATAGATCACGGTGATCGAGTTCTCGAACGGGAACACGTTGAACATCTGCTCGATGGTCAGCGGGCCGTACTCGAAGTCGGCCCGGATCCCGAGCGAGTTGGTGATCGCGAGCTCGGCCTCGACGCCCTGCTGCACCTGCATCGAGCGAGCGACCAGGTTACCGAGCTGCGAATCGCCGCCGCCGAGATCGTTGCGCGACACCTTCTGGCGCGCCCCGCACTTCATGGTCGTCGGGTTGCAGACATCTGCGTCATCCATGCACGTCAGGTCCGGCTGGCACGAGCTGGTGCCCGCCGACGACGAGTTGATGTACGCGAACACACCGTTGAGATCGATCTCCTGGTTGAGCTTCACCGAGTACGGCCACATCAACGACGTGATCTCGGCGTCCTCGGGGACATCGCTCTGCACCGGGATGTTGATGTAGTTGAACGAGGTCACGCGGCTGCGCTGCGCCGGGTCGCCGTTGTTCGCACCGACGTGGACGACCAGATCGAGGCGGCCGACGAACTTCGCGAACGCGCCCGAGTGGACGAGCACCGTCTGGTACCCGTCGGGCTTGCCATCCCCATCTGCATCCTCGTCGTTCGGGATGACCTTCGGTGGGTTGGTGACGATGTGGAGGTGACCGCCGAGGATGACGTCGACGCCCTTCAGCGTGTCCTTCGAGAACGACGCGTTCGGATCATCCTCGACCTGCGCGGCCGTCAGATCCTCGTCCTCGTCGAGACCCAGGTGGCTGACGACGACGATGACGTCGACCTGCGGGCGCAACAGGCGCACCCAGCCGTCGAGGGCGGGACCATCCGCGAGCGGCCGGAAGCCGAGGTTGTTGCCACCCTCATAGATCGACGTGATGGTGGACGTGTTGCCCATGCCGATCACGCCGACCTTGAGACCCTGGACGTCGTAGATCGCGTACGGCGCGATCACATCGCGCAGCGAGCGACCGTCCGAGTTGACCGCGCCGGGCGGCGGGTTGTCCCAGGCGTAGTTACCGGCGAGCAGCGGGAACGTGGCCCAGTTATCGATCTTCTCGAACAGGTTCTTCGCGCCGAGATCGAACTCGTGGTTGCCGAGAACCGCGCCGTCCATGCCGGCGAGCGACAGCGCGCGCATCTCGGCTTCTCCCTTGAACAGGTTGAACACCGGCGCGCCCTGGAAGCAGTCACCCGTATCCAGCCACAGCGAGCGATTGCCGCTCGCGCGGATGTTCTTCGCGATGGTCGCGATCCGAGCGATGCCACCGTAGGGCGGCTTGGTCAGGCCGTAGCCGCGATCGAATGTGTTGGGGACGAAGTTGTACGGGAACAGCCGAGAGTGGATGTCCGACGTATGGATGAAGGTCAGCCGGATGTCCTGACCTACGAGGTCCGGTTGCTCCTGCTTGACGGTGCAACCAAAAAGCGTAGCCGCACCAAGGAGACAGAGCAGGCGCTGCATGGACCCGATGGATACCTAAGTTCGCGGGGTTTCAGCAAGCCTTACGTGGCCACCCCCCAACACCGGTCACACGGAGTTTGTGGTACCTCCCTTTTGATGCCGCGCGCGAAGATCGTCTGCACGCTGGGCCCTGCCTCGTCGAGTCCCGAGCGAGTCGGCGAGTTGATCGACGCCGGGATGAACGTCGCCCGGCTCAATTTTTCGCACGGCAGCCACGAAGATCACGCCAAGATGTTGCAGACGGTGCGCGCGGAGGCCGATCGCCGCGGCAAGGCGGTCGCCATCCTGCTCGATCTCCAGGGCCCCAAGATCCGTGTCGGAAAGTTTGCCAGCCCGTCCGGAGTCGAGCTCAAGCCGGGCGCCGAGTTCACGATCACCACCGAACTATGCGTCGGCGACGACAAGCGCTGCTCGACGAGCTATTCGCTGCTCCCGAACGATGTCAAGCCGGGTGACACGCTGCTGCTCGACGACGGCTACCTGTCGCTCGCGGTGACCGCGGTCAACGAGCGCGAGGTCAAGACGGTGGTCGTCACCGGCGGCATGCTCAAGAACAACAAGGGCATCAATCTCCCGGGCGTCGACGTTTCGGCACCGGCGCTGTCCGAGAAAGACCGGACCGACATCGGGTTCGCGCTGCGGCTCGGCGTCGACTACGTGGCGCTGTCGTTCGTCCGCCGTGCCGAGGACGTGATCGAGGCGAAGCGCCTCCTCACGGTCGACAACGTGTCGATCCCGGTGATCGCGAAGATCGAGAAGCCGCAGGCGCTCGAGCGACTCGGCGAGATCATCGATGCCTCCGACGGCTGCATGGTCGCGCGCGGCGATCTCGGCGTCGAGCTCGGCCCAGAGAAGGTCCCGCTGTGGCAGAAGCGGATCATCGAGGAGGTCAACAAGCGCGGCAAGATCGTGATCACCGCGACCCAGATGCTCGAATCGATGATCACGGCGCCCCGGCCAACGCGCGCCGAAGCCTCCGACGTCGCGAACGCGGTGCTCGACGGCACCGATGCCCTGATGCTGTCGGGAGAGACCGCGTCGGGCGCGCATCCCGTCGAAGCGGTCCGCACGATGTCGCGGATCATCCAGGAGATCGAGCGGAGCGCGTACTACCACGCGACCGTCGAGGTCCCCGGGCTCCAGCTCGCCACCTCGACCAACGCGATCGCACACGCGGCGGTGACGGCTGCGCGCGCGATGAAGCTCAAGACGATCGTCGCGGTCAGCGACTCGGGCGGCGCGGCACGGCTGATCAGCGAATACCGCCCCGAAGCCAACATCGTCTGCATGACGACCGACGAGACAACGTTCCGCCGGCTCGCGCTGGTGTGGGGCGTGACCCCGGTCATGATCGGCCCGTCGGCGACCACCGAAGAGCTCGTCGATCGCGTCGAGGGCATGCTGATCGAGAGAAACCTCGCCTCGCCCGGCGAGCACGTGCTGATCACCATGGCGGTTCCCGTCGGTGGTGGCGCTTCGACCAACGTACTGAAGATCCACCAGATCCAGCACTGAGCGAGAGCGGCTCGGTCGGCTCTCGTACAGTTGCTAGCGAGGCTGAACTGCGTGGGTGAAAACCTACACGTTCCTAGAGGTTGAGCCCCCGTTTTCCACAAGCTACGATTGCGGTCCAGTGGGTCTCACGCCACGTCCAGCACCGGAAGGAGCCGCTATCGGCTCGGTACTTCTCGGGAAGTATCGGGTGGACGCCATCCTCGGTCAGGGTGGCATGGGCGTGGTCGTGAAGTGCACGCACCTCGGGCTCAACGAGCACGTCGCGATCAAGATGCTGCGGCAAGACGTGATGCTCGACCCCGACGCGTGCGAGCGGTTCAAGCGCGAGGCGCAGGCGGCGAGCAAGCTCAGGAGCGAGCACGTGGCCCGCGTGGTCGACGTCGGCGAGTTCGACGATACCGGTGTCCCGTACATGATCATGGAGTTCCTCGACGGTCACGACCTCGGGGACCTGGTCGACGATCGCGGTCCACTGCAGCCGCCATTCGCCTCGATGCTGATGCTGATGGCGGCCGAGGCGCTCGCCGAGGCGCACTCGATCGGGATCGTCCACCGCGACGTCAAACCGTCGAACCTGTTCGTCACCTGGCGCCCCGACGGCAGCGCGCTGGTCAAGGTGCTCGACTTCGGCATCTCGAAGTCGGCGATGGGCACCGATCTCAGGCTGACGCAGACGCAGTCGCTGCTCGGAACGCCCGCATACATGTCGCCCGAGCAGATGCGCTCGGCGCGCATGGTCGATTCGCGCACCGATATCTGGTCGCTCGGCACGGTGTTCTACGAGCTGCTCGAGGGTCGACGGCCGTTCGAGGCCGAGAGCTTCTCCGAGATGTGCGTCAAGGTCGCGGTCGATCCGCCGGAGCCGATGGTCAACACGCCACCCGCGCTCCAGCACATCATCCTGCGCTGTCTCGCGAAGAACCCGGACCAGCGCTACGCGACGATGGCCGAGCTCGGGCGCGATCTGCTACCGCACGTTCAAGACGTTCATCAGGCCTCGCTGCTGGTCGAGCGCATGCAGCGCATCCTCGGCCGGTCGCGGCCGAGTGCGAACGGCGAGTGGGAAGGCCCGTCGAGCACCACGGGGGTGACACGCGCGCCAATCCTGGTTCGCGATCCCGCGAGCGCGCCAGTGTCGAGACCAACACCACTTCCGGTCGCGCGTGCGCTGGAGCCGCGTGCCCCCGAGACCACGCTGCGCGAGGACTCGAAGCCCGTGCAGGCGATCAGCGCGGTGCACGTGGCCCTGCCGCCGAAGAAGAGGAAGGGGCGGCTCGTGGCGCTCGCGGCGCTTGTCGTCGTCGGTGCCGCCGTCGGCGCCGTGTTCGGAACGCGTGGCGGTGAGGATCCCCCGATAGTCAACGAGCCACGTGCAGGCTCGGCAACGGACACGCTCGTCACAAAGCCGCCCCCGATCGACAGGCCGATCGACAAGCCGATCGACAAGCCGATCGACACGAAAGGCAGTAGCAGCGCCAACCCGCCAGGCGACGGCAGTGCGGCCGTGGCGGCGGTCACCGACAACAACATCGAGATGGGTGAGACGCCAACGACCAACCCAGTGGGGAAGGCGCAGAAGCCCGCGGGGAGACCGGGAAGACCGAGCCCGGCTCTCGTGCGCAAGCAGTCTGCTGAGGGCTCGGCGAAGACCGTGATCGCGACGCCGCCGCCGTTATTGCCACCGCCACCGCCACCGCCACCGCCACCCAAGTGCCCGATCATGGAACGGTTGCCGAGTGGCGAGTGTCCGAAGACGAACTAGCGGTACCCTCGGTCCGTGCAGGGATCGAAACTCCTCGTCCTGGTGGCTGTCCTCGCGGCCTCACCTGCCGCTGCCGATATCGATAACGCGAAGGCCGACAAGCTGTTCGAGGAGGCGCTCAAGCTGCGGGCGACCGACCCGGCGAAAGCGTGCGCGAAGTTTGCCGAAGCCCTGACCTACAACCCGCAGGCGATCGCGACGCACTTGAACGTCGCACGATGCGACGAGGATCAGGGACGGATCGCTTCAGCCTCGGCGAAATATCGCGAGATCATCGACCGCGCTGCCAACCAGAAGCAGGACGACTACCGGGCGGAGGCGCAGTCCCGGCTCGACGCGCTGACGGAGGAAATCCCGCACATCACGCTGTGGTTTCACGCGACCCCGCCCGAGGGCGCGAAGGTGCTGGTCGACGACAAGATGATCGAGATCGCAGGCCGCACGCGCGTCGAG
>JBBQJJ010000435.1:0-7498 GCA_038325805.1 Haliangiales bacterium | reverse complement strand
GTGGTGATGGTGGTGGTGATCGTGGCGGTGATCGTGGCGGTTAACGGTGATCGTGGCGGTGGCGGTGATCGTGGCGGTGGCGAGCACCCAGATTATGAGCGAGCGTCGCGTTCGCGGAAGTGCTGAGTGCCACGTCGCTGTTGGTCTCGGCCCTCGGTCCACGGCCTCTCGCCCCGCGCGCTTCCGCGCAACGGCACGCGCCAAGCGCATGACCTGCGGTGCAATGCCTGCGTTCGCCGCACAGGTGAACACTCCAGCGAACACCGCCATTGGCGACGCGCTCGTCACGCGCCGTGCGCGGGTCGCGCTTCGGGACGAAGAGGCCGTGCCCCTCGGGAGCCCCGAGCCGCTTCTCTTCCACTTACCAACGCAGAGGAGAACACGAACATGTTGATCGCGTATCAGGTAGCACTCGAGGTGGTTGGCGAGCTCAGGCCGCTCGTCGAGCAGATCCGGAAATACGATGCGAACCTGGCGAAGCAGCTCGTCGATGCGGCGAGTAGCACGGTGCAGAACCTCGCCGAGGGCATGGGGCATCGCGGCGGGAATCGCCGGTTGAAGTGGGAGATCGCGTTCGGCGAGGCGAACGAGATCAAGGGTAGCCTCGATGTCGCGAGGGCGTGGGGTTACATCCTCGACGATCACAGCGTGCGCGAGAAACTCGGGCGACTGCTCGCGCTGTGCTGGGGGCTCACCAAGGGTGGTACAGCACGCGCGCGATCGAGATCGCTCCAGCAGAGCTAGGGGCTACGGCTGTACTGCGCGAAGTCGTTACAGGTGCTGGCGCGGCGGCCTCGAAGGCCCTGCGCGTGGATCAGCTTCACTGCTCGAATGCACCGATGTCAGTAGCGTCTCCTTGGGGCCGACCAGCGCCGAGGAAATCATGGTCCGTAGAGATGCTCGCTTCTGGATCGGCGCTGCCAACCGCTGGACTGTCCGCGGTTACCCTGAAATCGCCGCCAGCGAAATCAACGAACAACGGGTCAGCGATGATGTTGTCCTGGATCGACGGCTGCTGAGGAAACATGACGTTGCTCGTAAACGAGCAGGCGGATCCGTCGGCGATCGAGATTTGGCCCGCTGCACTCGAGAACAACACATTGTTTTCGAAGGTACGGGCCAGGTTGGAAACAGGCTGGCAAAGGACCGAGTTGCCCGGCGCGGTGAACACGATCGTGTTGTACGCCAGCCGCACCGAACTACCGGGTGTGTTGGTGTCGTTCGTTAGAAAGAAGAACTCGGGATTCTCCGAAACGGAATTCGTGATCAACAACGAGACATGCTTGAACAAGACGCCGACGCCGTTGCGCGTCGTGCTGACGATATGCACGCGGTCAGCTCGAAGCGACGCGTCGGTCGCCAGACTGATCGAGTTGCCTTCCGCACCAGGGCGAAAGATCGTTTCCGATACATCGATGGAACAGTTCGCGCCTCCAAGCAATCTCGACGAGGATGCAGATGCGGCTTTCAAGGTTGCTTGCGACAGCTCGAGTCGGGAACTCGGCTCGTCCGACTGGCCGCACTCGATGCCGAAGTTCTGTCCGACCACTTCGGGCCCTCGCAGTTTGAGGGAGGCTCCTCCTTTAATCTGGATTGCAGTGAAACCGAGCACGGTCGCGCCTGTAGCGACCACCTCCAGGGGAGTGATGGTTGATTGGTTGAACACGATGCCGCCCTCGTACGCACCCGGCAGCATCCGAACGATGGGCAACGGTACCGATCCGCGAGCTAGCGCGAACGCACGGGCAGCCACGCATGGACTGGCTTGCGTGCACGTTGATGTGTTGCTTCCCTGGGCAGACGCGAAAACAACCTGGGCCTCCGGAACACAACTGCCCTCGTCGCAAACCTTGCTCGGGCATTCGTCGTCAGTCGCGCATGCACGGCAGGTCGCACTGTTCTCGCAGATCGGCGTGGGGTTCGAACACTGCGCATCCGTCGAGCATTCCAAGCACCCAACCGCCGGGTCGCAACCAAGAGGACACTCGACGAGATTGAAATCGTTTCCAGTGTCGTTGCAGCTGACCGCAATGTCACCTCGGCAGGTCGCTCTCCAGGCTCGCACGTAACCGTGATGCACTCGTTCGGAGTGCCGCCGAGGACACCGTCGATATCGCAGAAAGGAAACGCCTGGTCCGTGCACAGCCCGTCAGCGCAGGAACGCGGATTGGGCTTCGTACAACCGGCCACAACAAGAAGACCAACGACTATCAACCACCGTATGGGCGGCAGTATCTCTCTCAGCTGACCCGGGTTGCGTAAAAAATCTAGCGACCCTCTGGTGCAGCCCTACGACGCGTGGATCAACGGATGAATGCGCGTTCAGTTCGGAACTGGGACATCGGCGCAGTGGAATCGACCGTCGTTCTGCGCCGGGAACCGGTAGAGACCGCTGAAGCACATCTCTTTCGTCGAGCTCTCGCCAAAGCCGACAGCGCTATTGGTCGTGTTCTCCCACGTGCACGCGACCTTGATCTGGTCGCCTACCTCGACGTTGAACATCGGATTCTGCAGGTAGTAGTTCTGCTCCTGGAAATCGTACGGACCGTCGTGGAGCACAGTGGTCTCTGCACCACGCGTAATCGACACCTTCTGATGCGTACCGAGCTGATGCTGGTGCGGCCAGACCGCGAAGATCGAGTACGCCTTGTCCGACGTGCATCCACCGGTGAAGGTGAACGGCGGGGGATTGGCCGGGTCGGCCGCCTTCGGAATGTTAAACGCAAACCCCCCGGCGAACACGAACTCCGCAAGCATCGGCGGTGGTGTTGGCTGCGACTTTACGAGGATCGCGGTCTCTCCCGAGAGGGCGTCGTCGGTTGCATTGAACAGATGCAGATTCAAGTGGAGCTGCTGACCCGCACTGAGCTTGAGTCCGACATCGGTAGGGAACTCGAGCAGGCCCTCGTTGGTGCCCGAGGCATAGATCATGTCCATGCCGATCTCGGTGAAGTTACAGCTATCGTCGTTGCCGTCGGCGCCAGACGTGCCGTTGCTACCTGCGAACGACAGCACCGTGTGGTGTGTGCCCGTTGGAGCCTGCGCCTGGATCGCGGTGACGTAGATGTCTTCGGTTGGCGTGAAGCGCACGCAGCGATACTGATCGGACGCGCTCCCAGTCGGAGGCGGCAAGCTCCACGTCCGACCGACCAAACGGGTGAAGCCCTCGGGGATCACCGCGCTGTCGGGATCCACCTGCGAGCCATCGGGGTTCGGCATGTCGTCATCGTCGCCACCGCCGCCGCTCCCACCACATGCCACGAGCAAAGCACAGCAGAGGATGCCCTTCATCGCCGGCGACTATAGAGCGTTCGTCAGAACGGGCGCGCCTAAAAATGAACTGATCGTCAGTTTGCGAGTACGCCGCTGTGCGGCATCACACGATCGCGTGGTCTTGCGAGCAGTTGAGCCTCGCTGCGAATGCGAGGGTCAGCCGAGGTTCGCGATGATGTCGGTCAGGTCCGATGTCCACGCCGCCAAGCGCGCACGTTCTCGCGCCATCGCATCGGGACCGGCGACGGTGATCTCGTCGGCGACATCGGCGGCGAGCTGCAGGCTCGCGTGGGCGCTATCGAGCAACTCGATCAGGCGACCGGCGAGCGCGTATCTGCCCTCTTCGTGAGTGGCCAGCGCGTGGTTGGTCAGCTCGCGCGAGCCGTGTTCGAGGCGCGCCAGCAGGGTGGCTTCGGGCGTCTCGAGCGTGATCTCTGTCGACACGTACGTCCGACCGGGAGACAGCTCGAACGAGGCGAGGGCGTCGAACGGCACGACGTCGGTGTCGTCGAGCACGCCAGCCAGCTCGACGAGGAGATGCTCGGCGATCTGCGCGAGCGAGCGATCGGCACCTGCGAACACGCGGCGAGCGAAGTGCTCGAGGTGATGGCGGGCGATCCGATCGGGATCGGAGTCGGCGAGGGCGACGAGCGCGTCGACCCGCGTGGCCATCAGGAACTTGGTGCGCTCGGTGGCGAGCCAGCGGATCAGCTCGTCGGGGGCGACGCGCAGGTTCTGGCTGTGGAGCTCGACCACGGCATGGGCCAGCACGCGCGCGATCGTCAGCGAGTTGCAACGCTCGAGGTTCTCGTGGTCGGGGCGCTCCAGCGCGGAGCGACGCTCGACCAGGTGATACTGGAGGCGCGTACACAACTGGAGAGCGCAACGCGAGACCTGCCCGCGAGACGCAGTCTGGACAGACTCGCGGCGGAGCAGCTGGACGTCGGCGGCGATCGACGTGGCGTCACAGCGCTCACTGAGCTGCTCGAGCGCAGCGAGTGGATCGGCGATGGCAGGCCTGGACAGCTGGTCGACACGCATCAGGCCACCGCACACGGGTCGCTGGAGAAGTCACCGAGCCAGCGGCCGCCTTGCTCGCGAAGCTTGGTGGCGAGGACACGATCGACGAAGGCGTGGAGATCCCCGCACCTGACCAAATAGGGGGCGACCTCGTGATGCCCACCGCGCTCCAGCGTCACCTCGCGCGCATCGCGTGCGGCGACGCGCTCGAGGACTTGATGGAGGACAGTGTAGGACATGATCACCAGAGGCGGAGCAACACGAGGAGTACGATTGTCCAGATGACATAGACGACGAGATCGATACGGTCCTTGTCGTCTCTCACCGCCACTTTCGGAGGATCAGCACGCCACGTGCCATCGCCAACCCCGCGGCGGAGTGAGGCAGGAGCGCGCGTTTCGCACCTGCGGTCTGGCGGTTTGCGTCACTTCGTCTTGCGAGTCCGACGGTGCAGCGTCGACGGGTCGATCCCGAGGAGCTCGGCGGCGCGGGTCTTGTTACCACCGCACTTCTCGATCGCCCACGCGATGTACTCCTCCTCGAGCTCGCGCAGCGTGGCGAACCGGTCGCGGGGCATGCTGAAGCGATCCTGGTTGCCGGGGACGGCGGGCGCCGTGGCGGTCAGCTCGGCGATGCCGATCTCGGCGACCGTGCCGATCACGACGAGACGCTCGATCAGGTTCTCGAGCTCGCGCACGTTGCCCGGCCACACGTAGCGGGTCAGCGCGGTGAGCACCTCGGAGGACAACCGCTGGACGGGCGAGTGCGGGTTGCGGGCGCGGGCCACCGACAGGAAGTGATCGACGAGGAGCGGCACGTCCTCGAGGCGCGCGCGCAGTGGCGGCACCGCGAGCGGTACCACGTTGAGCCGATAGAACAGGTCCTGGCGGAACGTGCCGGCGATGACGAGCTGCTCGAGATCCTGGTGGGTCGCGGCGATCACGCGCACGTCGACGGCGCGACTCTCGTCGGATCCGACCGCGCGGATCTCGCCGAGCTGGACGACGCGCAGGAGCTTGGCCTGGAGCGCCGGCGCCATGTCGCCGATCTCGTCGAGGAACAACGTGCCGCCGCTCGCCTCGACGAACAGCCCGGCGCGCGCCGACACGGCACCCGTGAACGCGCCGCGGGTGTGCCCGAACAGCTCGCTCTCGAGCAGCGACTCGGGCAGCGCGGTGCAGTTGATCGCGAGAAACGGCCGAGCCTTGCGCGGACCCGCGTCGTGCAGCGCACGCGCGACCAGCTCCTTGCCGCTGCCGCTCTCGCCGCGGATCAGCACCGGCGCGGAGGCGAGGGCGACGCGATCGACGAGCGAGTAGAGCTCGCGCATCGGCGCACTCTTGCCGACGAGCGCCTGCAGGCCGTGGCGGGTCTCCGACTTGAGCTGCCGATTGACGCGGTGGAGCGTGCGGTGTTCGAACGCGCGGTTCGCGTGGAGCGTGAGCTCGTCGAGACGCGCCGGCTTCGGCACGTAGTGGAACGCACCGCGCCGCATCGCTTCGATCGCGGTCTCGATCTCGCCGAACGCGGTCATGATGATCACCGGCAGCTCGGGATCGATCGCGTGTGCGGCGTCGAGGACGTCGAGCCCGTCGACCTCGGCCATCCGCAGATCGGTGATCACGAGATCGGGGATCGCGTCGGCGAGTGCATCGATCGCGGCCTTGCCGCCATCGACAACGCGGGGTTGCCAGCCCTCCTCGCGCAGCTTGTCTGCGAGGAGTCGTGCCATCTCGACGTGATCGTCGGCGATCAGAACTGCGCGTGGTGCTTTGGTCATGTGGGCCACGTGATCCGGACCGTCGTGCCGCGGCCGACGGTGCTCTCGAGCTCGATCTCGGCCGCCTGTGCGCGCACCAGCTGCGCGACCACCCATAGACCGAGACCAGTTCCCTGGCCGCGCTTCTTGGTAGTGAAGAACGGATCGAACACTTGTTTCTGGAGCTCTGCAGGAATGCCACTGCCGTCGTCGACGATCTCGACGACGACAGGGGATGAGGTTGCGCGCAGCGTGACGTGACCACCCTTCGCGCACGCGTCGATCGCGTTGAGCACGAGGTTGATCACGATCTGCTGCATCTGGTCGGGGTCGGTGAGCAGGTCGACCTCACCGGCCTCGACGACGAGGGACACGCCGCGCTTCGCCGCCTGTGGCGCGAGCAACTCGGCGACCGCGTGCAGTGCGCGAGCGACGTCGATCTTCTGCGTCGCCACCGGGGTAGGCCGGACGTAGTCGAGCAGCTGCTGGAGCAGCTTGGTGACTCGATCGATCTGATCGATCACCACGCGCTGGCTGTCGGCCTCCGCGTGATCCTTGCCGAGGTGCGAGAGCGAGAGCTCGACGCGACCACGCGCGACGTTGAGCGGCGTGCCGATCTCGTGGGCGATGCCCGCGGCGAGCTGCCCGGCGGTGACCAGCTTCTCGGAGTGCAGCAGCCGCAGCTCGATGCGGCGCAGATCCGTGGTGTCGTCGATGACGAGCAAGACGCTGACATCGCCAAAGCCACGCGCGAGCGGCACCGCATGGATCTCGAGGAAGGCCTCGGTGCCGAACAACTTGAGCTTGTCGCGCAGCGCTTGTGGTTCGCGGGTGGCGAGCGCGCGGTCGACCAGCTCGGTGACACGAGCCAGATCGCGGGGGTCCGCGTCGAAGGCCTCGGCGAGCGGGCGTTCGATGACCGCCTTCCCGAGCCGCTCGGCGAGCCAGCGGTTGACACCGGTGATGCGCCGGTCCTCGGCGATCGCGAGCACGCCGCTCGGGATGTGATCGAGGATCTTCTCCGCCTTCTCGTTGAGGTGCGCGAGGTGCTCGGTGTGGCCGACGCGTTCGCGCAGGGTTCGCGCGCGGAAGGTGTTGTGCAGCACGTACGCGGCCGCCGACAGCAACAGCAGGAGGACGAGCGCACCGCCGATCATCACGCGCCGCACGATCGTTGTCTCCTGGGTTTGGAGGGAGCGCGTCGAGGTCGCGACGAGCAGCGTCCACGCAGGACCGCCGGCGAGCTGCAACGGCATCGCGAGCACCACGACCGGTTGGTCGGCGAGGCCGAGCGAACGGGCGGCCGCCCCGTCGATCACGACTGCCTCGTGGTCGATCAGCAGCGGTCCGAACAGCTGCGGTTGCTCGCGCACGACGCGTGCGAATTTCTCGTCGCTGATCGGGGCCGTGGCACCGCGCGAATCGACGACGACGATCTTGGTGCCG
>JBBQJJ010000434.1:0-7517 GCA_038325805.1 Haliangiales bacterium | reverse complement strand
TCGGCTCGGTTTCAGAGCAGATCGTTCGCCAGGCTGGGTGCCCGGTGATGGTCGCGCGGCCGAAGACGTACGAAGACATCGACCTGCTGAAGGTCGTGCAGTACGACCATCCGCACAAGGAGTACGTGCCGCCGCACCGCTACTCGTATGTCGAGACGCGGCTGATCGCTCGCCCGGCGGACTGGCCTCTCAACTGAGGGTGAACGGGGTGGCTCGTCCTCGAGCACAATCGACCGGGTTAGTAGAGCGTGTCGGGCTCGTCGAGCTCGCAGTCGAGCTCGAGGCAACCGTCGCGCTCTCGGAGCGGTCCACGCGCCTCGCGCTCAGCCTTGTCTAGATCCGGCGCACAGCCACGCGTGCACGTCAGCGCGCACACCGGGCGGAAGCGCGTGCAGCGGTGGATCAGTGAACCGAGTGGTGTCTTGAGGTACTCGACCAGCTCGAGCTGCCCAACGTCGGGACATCGAACGATCTTGAACATTCGAATCAAGCGTGCATGCCGCGAACCATGGCGGCAGCGACGGCGAGCCTGCAGCCCTTGCGCGAGGTCGACCGCGGCTGCAATCGCTGCGCGAATTGACGGCAGCAACACCGGATCGGTGGTGAGGAGCTGGGGGCAGCCTCGGGGAACGAGTCCCCGGCATGCGATGCAGACACACCGACGTCGCACGCGCAATTTGCGCGATTCGTCGCGACCGACACCATCGTAAGTGGTGCGCGGTTTGCTGCACCAGTGACCGGAGGTGCGTATGACCACGATGTCGACCGACGTTCGTCGCTACACCGTCTATCGGCACGGCGATGCGCAGACCTTGGTGGAGTCCGTCCCGAAACCCCAGCGCAGCGCACCGTCCCGGACCGTTGCCGATCTCGTACCCATCGTCGACGTGATGAGTCGCGAGCTCGTCTGCGCACGCGGCAACCTCGAGATCTCCAAGGTGGTCTGGCTGATGACGCACTGCCACCTCGGATGCATGCCGGTGGTCGACGATCGCCGCCATCCGATCGGCGTGATCACGAAGACCGATCTGCTCGAGCACCTCGATGCGGCGATGCAGTCGTGCGGCAACGGAGCTCCGATGCCCGCCGATCTGACACCCCGCAACGCCGAGGAAGTGATGATGCCGATCGCGCTGGTCCTCCAGGAACATGCGACCGTTGCCCACGCCGCGGCGATGATGTCGCTCGAGGACACGCATCACGTGCTCGTCGTCCGAGCGAGCGGCGAGCTGGTCGGGGTGGTGTCGTCCAAGGACGTCGTCGATTGGCTCGTCGAGAACGACGAGCTGACACTCAGTTCGCGGCGGTCGAACCGGGGAGCGTGATGACGACCTCGTTCTACGACGAGGGCTTCGGGTTCGACGTGTTCGGGCTCCATCCACCTTCGCTGGCGAGCGCTGCGCGCGTCGCCGCTCCCTTGTACGAACGCTACTTTCGCGTCGAATCCTCCGGAGCCGAGCACATCCCGCCGAGCGGGCCCGTGGTGCTCGTCGCGAACCACGGTGGCGTGTTGCCGATCGATGCGGTGATGCTGTGCCTCGACGTGCTGCGCCACACGCGACGGATCCCACGCGCGATCACCGATCACTTCGTGCCGCGACTCCCGATCGCGAGCACGCTGTTCGCGCGGTTGGGCGTGGTCAGCGGAACGCGCGCGAACGTCCGGCACCTGCTCGAGCGCGGCGAGCTGATCGCGATCTTTCCGGAGGGCGTGACCGGGCCGGCAAAGCGGTATCGTGATCGCTACCAGATCCAGAGCTGGCGGGTCGGCTTCGCGGAGCTCGCGATCCGCTACAGCGCGACCGTGATTCCGGTCGCGATCGTCGGTGCGGAGGAGAGCTGGCCCTTGCTCGGTAAGCTCGGCGCGCGCGTGTTCGGAGCCCCCTATCTCCCGATCCCGGCATCGCCCGTGCCCTTGCCGGCGCGACTTCGGCTGCACTACGGTCCGCCGATCAACTTCAGCTACCCATCGTCCGCCGCCGACGACCCCGAGGTGGTTGCCGCCGCGGCAGCCTCGGTGCGTCACGAGCTCGAGGGTCAACTCGTCGTCGCACTCGCACTCCGTACGGGAGTGTTCCTGTGAGAGTCTTGGTCACCGGTTCCTCGACGCCGCTTGGCGTCGCGCTGATCGAGGCGCTGATCGCCTCACCCGATGTCGATGTCGTGCTCGCGGTCGGGCGCGAAGCGGCACCGTTCTTACCGACGCCGAAGCTGGTCTACATGGCGCTCGACCTCGAGCGACCGCGGGTGATGCACGACCTGCTGTGGGGACCGGCGCGCGACCTCGGGATCGACGTTGTCGTTCACGGCATGCATCATCGTCTGTCCGGAGATCACGGGCGGCGTGTCCACGACCAGAATGTCGGTGCGACCCGCGAGCTCGTGCTCGGCTGTCGCGACCACCCGACGATTCGCCGGCTCGTCTACCGCAGCTTCGCGGAGGTCTACGCGCTGCGCCACACCACCTCCGATCTGATCGACGAGGACGAGCCGCTCGACTTCGATCCGACCGCCGCGCAGTGGACGCGCGATCGCGTCGAGGCGGATCTCACCGTGTGCGCGCAGCTCGGTCGACACCTCTCGATCGCGGTGCTGCGGTTCGCCGAGATCATGGCGCCTGCGATGGGGAGTCAGCTGTGGGACTACCTCCAGTCGCGCGTCTGCCTGCGCCCGCTCGGCTTCGATCCGATGATCAACGTCCTGGCGCTGTCGGATGCCGCGTCGGCGCTCCTGCTCGCCATCCGCAGCGAGGCGACGGGCGTGTTCAATATTCCCGGTCGCGACACGCTGCCGTTGTCACGGGTGATCTTCGAGAGCAGCCGTGCGGATCTTCCGGTTCCCGGGCCGTTGCTCGCTCCGCTCTATCGCTGGCGACGTCGCCTCGCGGGCTTCGACTTTCACTACGAGATGAACCTGCGCCGCTTTCACTTCGGAGGCGTGCTCGACGGTGCTCGCGCACGCGACGACCTGGGATACCACCCTCGCGTGGCGGTGCAGTGGCCGGTACGGTGGTGGCAGACACTGTTCGAGCGGCTGGACCCGCACAGCGCTGCCAGCCAGGACAACGAATCCACGCTGGCGCACGCCTTGCTGTGAGACATCCATCATGATCACCAGTGAAAGAGATGTCGCGCTGCAACGCGCGGTCCTCGATGCATTTGCGGCGGACTCGCAGATCGATCCCCGCGAAGTCGGGGTCGAAGTCGACGACAGCACGGTCACCCTGACCGGCTACGTGTCGAGCTGGACGAAGAAGTTGGCAGCTGAGGATGCGGCGCACCGCGTACGTGGCGTTCTCGATGTTGCCAATGATCTGGTCATTCGCGTCCCGAGCTCGGAGCGCCGAACCGATACCGAGATCGCCGGCGCGATCAGGCAGCACCTGCTGTGGGACGCGTTCGTTCCCGATCAGCAGGTTCATACGACGGTGCGCGATGGGATCGTCACCCTACACGGCACCGTTCACAGCACGCTCGAACGCCAGGAAGCAGCACGGGCTCTTCGCAACATCGCGGGAATCTGTGCGATCGAGAACCAGCTCGTCGTCAAGAAGCGCTGACCGCCGCGACGTCACGTTCTGCCTCCGCTCCTCGTCGACCTGGCGATTATCGGGTGATGACCATCGAGTCGAACTCGGACCCCGTGCCGTCGATCGCGTGCATCACCAGCTGATCGGCGGTGACCTCGAGATAGACGAAGTGGATGACCTCGGCAGCGAACGCCGTGAACGACGACGACGACACCGCTCGGGTGCCTCGACCGCCACCGCCGGTCACCACGTACGCGACGCCGTCCTGTGGGGTGATGCGCTCGTAGTCGTGATCGTGGCCGGCGAGTACGAGCTGGACGCGATGCTTCGCGAGCACCGGCGCGAGGTGGTTGCGCAGCGAGGTATCGGACCCGTGCTCGCCCGACGAGTACGGCGGCCGATGGAGATAGACGATCTTCCACGGCAGCGTGGTGGCGGCGAGATCTGCGTCGAGCCAGGCCGCCTGCGTTGCGTAGTCGGCCTCGGTATCGAGCGCGGCGAAGTGGATGCGACCCCAGTCGTACGAGTACCACTTCTCGTCGCTATCGCCCGGGAGCGCGAACACCGAGCGAAACGGCGCCGCCGTGGCGCTGTTGTACTCGTGGTTGCCGGCGGCCGGAGAGAACGGGATGTTGCGGAACAGGTCGCCGTAGATGTTGAAGACGTTGGCCTCGAACTGCGCGAGCGATCCATCCTCGTACGCGAGGTCGCCGGTGTGGATCATCAGGTCGTAGCGAACGTCGTACATCTGAGCGAGCAGCGTCTTCTGATCGCTGCCACCGCCACCCGAGTCGCCGAAGGCGAGGATCCGTACGGGATCGGGATCGTCCGCCGTGGGTGCCGTGCGAAACCCGGTGCGGGCGATCAGCGGATTGCCATTGCCGATCGCATAACAGTAGATCGTGTCGGGCTCGAGATCCTCGAGCGTCGTCCACACCTGGTTCTCGCCGGCCACCCGCATGGCACTGTCGTCGATCACCGCCGGAGCGGTAGCGACGAGCGTGCCGTCGGGGAGCGTGAGCTCCACGTACTCCGTCGTGGTCTCGGTGGTGACCCACCCGACCATCGCCGAGTGCATGGTGACCTGCTGCAGGTACGGTTGACGCCTGATCACCGAGCCGGCGGTGGTGGGCACACCATCTCCGCAGGCGGCTCGTAGCGCGTCGACCGGAGATCCTCTCTCCGCCAGATGCGAGGTGTCGCCGCCGGGGGGAGCGGAAACATTCCCCGAGCTATTCGTCAAGCAGCCACCGAGCGCGGCGATTGCGACAACCTGAAGCATGGAACGTGGCATCGGTTCTCCAGTGGGGTTCGGATAGTCGAACGCAGTCTCGGGACACGTGTGCGGTGGTGCTGGTTGCCACTCAGACCTCGTCGATGACGGTCGAGTTTGCTGCAAACCTCGCGACCAGCCGCGCAACCGTTGCGCATGACCCGTGTTGCGCGAGCACTCGCGTCCGCGCGTCCGAGGACTTCGCACGACCTCGCCATCCTCGTCGACGCGGCCGTCGTGGAACGCGATCTGCACGACCACCTGTATGACCAGAGCTGCGGTGTATGCGGTGTTGCTCGCGGGCTGCTCGTCCGGGTTTGCCGACAGCAAGCCTTCGCCCGAGCCGCCGCCAACCAAGCGGTTCGAGCACGACATGATGGTGCGCTTCCACATGCACCAGAACTTCGATCTGCTGCGCGCGATCGAGCGCCTGCTGATCAAGGGCAAGCTCGAGGAGGCGCGTACCTTCGCTGCGGCGATCGCGAGCGCACCCGACGAGCCGGCGCATGGCCCGTGGGCGACCTACCAGGTCACGATCCGGGACCGAGCCGCGGCCGTCGCCAAAGCAACCGACGTCCCCGATGCGTTGCGCAAGACGGCGTTGATCGGTGCCGCGTGCGGCAACTGTCACGACGACCAGGTCGTCAAGCTCGCACTCGACTCCGTCCCAGTACTTCCGCCCGACGCTCCATCACTGGACGCTCGGATGGCGCGACACCGGTGGGCTGCCGACCGCCTGTGGGAAGGCGTGGTCGGCAACTCCGATCAGGCGTGGCGTGCCGGTCTCGATGTCCTGGCTGCGAAGCCGTTCGAGGAGCCCGCAAATCGCGCAGGGATTGCGCGGCAGCTCCAGCGCCAAGCCGACGCTGCCCGGCGACCGGCGCCTGGAAAGCTGATCGATCGCGCCACCTCCTACGGCGAGATCCTCGCGACGTGCGCGAGCTGTCACACCGCGAAGCGATAGCTACTCACCGGTAGGCACTTCGTTCTCCCACTGTCGGGCGAGCCGGTACAACCCGATGAAGAGGCCGGCCCCGAGCGCACTGAAGGCGAGCATGGCCGCGATGCTGCCGAAGTTAGCGCCGGAGACCGCCTTGACCATGCCGCTGATCGAAGCGACCACGAAGATGAAGACGAGAGCAAAGACTGCCGCCATGCTGGGCGGAATTGCGACGGTCGTGCCCACGCCAACCGTCGAAAGTTCCTGAGCCGAAAGGTCAAATCCCGCAAGCGTTGCGCTGTGGGACGGGCTGGCGGCAAATCGTGCGACTACGCGATCGCTTGGTTGGCCGCCAGCGACCGTCGAAGGTGCGCGGCAAGCTCGCGAACGAACGTCCCCACGGATTCCTCGGCGATCCGTCGCATCGCGACGGCATCGACGGCTTGGCCGACCACCCCGAGTGGGGTTGCATACGTCCCGGAGAGATCGATCTGTGTCTCCGTCGGGGACAGCGCATAGATCGAGAGCGCCGCCGTCATCACCGGGAACCAGCTCGGGCTCCGACGATGTCGCCACGACAGCGTGACGACAGTGGTCGGTCGCTGAAACGCTTCGCGGAGCTCGGTGACGCCGGCCACCTCGATGTCGATCTCGGTTCCAACGTCGAGTCCACCGAACTTGACGTGGAGCTTGCCGCCGGTGCCCTCCAGCAACACCTCCTGCGGATTCGCGATGATGGCTCGCCGGACAAGTTCGAAGGGTTGGTTGACGTAGTCGTAACAGCGGAGCTCGGCAGACATGACCGACAGCTCTGCAACGGGGGCGCCAGCAGGTTCTGCTCGCTTCGCGCATGGACTGCGCTCGCTCGTAACCTTCGCAGGCCCAGGTCTTGCGTCAGCCGACCTCATGGCTGAAGCGAACCCCCACCAAGTCCCGATCTCGGAAGTCATGACCGGCGTCAGCATCACGGCGGCGGGCGATGCAACGGTCGAGTCGTTGATCTCGATCATGATGGAGCGCCACATCGGCTGCGTGCCGATCGTCGACGGCCAACAGCGACCGATCGGAATCGTTACCAAGCTCGATCTGATCGAGTGCCGCGATGCGACCCGGAAGACCGCTCGCGACGTGATGATGCCGCACGCGATGACGCTGCAGCTCTCCGATACCTTGGCGCACGCGACCGACCTGATGAGTCGCGAAGGCTTCCACCACCTGCTCGTGCTCGACGGTGAGCGGCTCGCCGGCGTGGTGTCGACCTTTGACGTGACCCGCTGGGTGGCCGAGTTGTCCTCGGTCACGCCGCCGCGGTGACCATGGCTTCCCCTCAGCGAGCTGATGACCCCTAACGGAAGGGATCGCCGTCGATCTCAGCCTTCTTCGGTATGCCCGGGTCCTCCGGCAGTGGACCGAGCCTGCGGATCCGCCACGGTTGACCGGGGATGCGATGCGTCCACGCGAGCCGCCCGACGATCACCGAGGCACCGACCACGAACATCGCGAGCATCAGCGACCAGGTCGTTGCCGTCGCGAGCGCGAGTGCGATCGATCCCAGGATGGCGATGATGAGGATCGCGATCAGCACGTCACTGCTGTTCCTTGATCGGCTCGCGATACGTCGTGGCGGCACACTCGTGCTTGCCGCGGGCGGAGCCGCCGAGACATCGCTGAACAACGCGAACGATCGCGAAGACCAGCGGGGCGCGCACTAGTCGTAGTACTCGGCGCCGAGGTGGGTGATCAGCTCGTCACCCTTGGTGTAGCGGAGCGTGTTC
>JBBQJJ010000433.1:0-7529 GCA_038325805.1 Haliangiales bacterium | reverse complement strand
GGGTCCTGGGACATCAAGCAGCATTCGTCCCGACGCTTATTGATTCCGTAACATGGCGGAAGCGCATGGGAATCGAACCCACCAAGCCGCTGCTCGCGCAGAGCTTCATCGGTTTTGAAGACCGAGGCCGGCACCAGTCCGACGCGCGCTTCCACCGCCGAAGCTACCGCAGAATGGTCGACGCGACGAGACCAGACGAGATCAACTACGCGCGAGTCGCAGGACGACTTCGACGTGTGCCGTCTGCGGCATCAGGTCGAGCGGGTAGGCGTCGGTCGCGCGGTAGCCGCCAGCGACAAGGTGGCCGGCATCGCGTGCGAGTGTGGCGACATCGCAAGACACGTACACGATCACCGGTGGTGCATGGCGAAGCAGCCCTGCGATCGTTTCGGGCGCACCCGCGCGCGGAGGATCGAGGGCGATCGCGTCGAACGGACCCTTGTATCGCGCGAGCGCCGTGGCCGCGTCTACGACGAGCTCCGCGTGATCGGAGACGTCCGAGGCCAGCACCGTCCAGCCGTTCGCGCGGTACGCGCGCGTCAGGTTGCCGCCACCAGCGTGGAGCTCGAGGAGCCGACCCGGCCCGTTACCGAGCGTGGCCGCGGCGCGCGCGACGAGAGCGCGGTTGCCGCTCGCGCTGGCCTGGGCGAAGTCCCAGACACCCGAGCACAGGCCGGGCTCGAGCTCGAGTGCAGCACCGCCGATCACCCGGATCCCTGCACGCCCGGCGAGCTCGCCTGCGAGCGGCCACGGGTTCTCGGTCGCGACCGCGATCTCCCCCTTGTAGTTGACGAGCAACACGAGCTCGCCGTCGGGCGGTCGCGCCGCGACGACCACGCGGTACGCCGCATCGAGCGCCGGTTCGAGCTGCGGGCAGCTACCGATCGGCACGACCTCTTGCTTGCCGGGTGCGTAGAGTCCGACGACGCCGTTCTCGACGTGAAACCGTGCGCGCCGCCGCCAGCCGAGCGGAGGACCCGGATCCTCGATCGGATGCACGATCAGGCCCTCGAGCTTTCGCAGCGCGCCGGTCACGATCGCCTGCTTCGCCGCGAGTTGCTCGCTCCGGGACACGTGTTGCCACTGACATCCGCCGCACACGGGCGCGGGTTGGCGGCCACCGACGCGCATCGCATGCGGGCAGACCGGCTCGACACGTGACGCGCCGCCTTTCACCAACTCGACGACCTCGCCGCGTGCGTACGTGCTCGTCGCTTTGAGCACGCGCAGCTTCACCTGATCCCCGGGCGTTGTTCCGGGGATGAAGGTCACGCGGCCGGTGGCGTCGCGCGCGACACCTTCGCCGCCAGTCGCGAGCGAGTCCACAGTGGTATCGAGAAGCGGCTCGCGGTTCATGGGCGCCTTCGTAGGCGAAAACGCGCGCACGAACAAGGAACCAGAACAGGCACGACGCGCGTGCTGGGTCGCTTCAGTCCGTGATCGTCAGCGACTGTTCGCTGATCTGCCGGGTATAGAAGCCGCTCGCGAACCACCAGTCGTCGAGGCGCTCGTCCGTGGTGCCTGTCGCGATCGCGGTCACGCGGAGCGTCAGCTGACAGGGCAGGGTCGCGCCGGCGGTCACCGCGATCTGGTCCCTCGTCACGACGAGCGACCCAGCGCCGAGCGATGCACGGGTCGTCGCGATCCGCGCGCAGTCGGCCGTGGCGGTGATCTCCACGTCCTCGGCGCCGTCCCCGCCGGTCCAGGAGACCTCGAGACTCGTGTCACGCGCGACCGAGCTCGGTGCGGTGATCGCCAGCGGCTCGGGGAACGTGCCCTCGGAGATCAACGTCTCGCCTGTCGCGGCACGGTCGAGCTCGATCTCGATCCCGGAGCCCTCTGCGACGGTGTCGAGCGACGCGCGGTACTGCACGACGCCGAGGACGGGACCGTTCTGGTCGAGGTCCACGCTGCGCGTGTCCGACACCGCGGTCAGGCGATCCTCCGGTTCGAGGTAGACGTAGTTCTTGTCGAGCGCCGCATCGTAGGTACCGAGCTCGACGAGGACCTCGACCTTGCCGGTCACGTCGCGCGTCACATCGGCGTAGAGGTTGAGCTCCGAGGTCGCGACACCACCGAGCGGCTCGGCGGTACAGGCCGCCAGCGAGAGCGTGATCAGGACGGGCTTCATGACAGCGCGTCCAGCAATGCCCGTGCCTCGCTCCGCGACAACCATCGCGCGTCTATCGCCCGCGTTGGCTCTCGGCGTTCACGGCGGCACGACATCGATGTCGCAATGTCTCCGTCCGTGACTCCTCGAGACTCGGGGACCTCACCCGTCGAGGACTTCGATCGTGCCGTCGGCGGCAGGCTTGGCACAGACCTCGGAGAGCGAGTCGAGCATCGATGCGAAGTACTCCGTGAGATCCTTCGCATCACCGACGGGTGTGAGCCGCGAGAGCTCGACGCTCGAGAGTGCCCGATAGCCGGCATGCGCGGTCGGGTAGAGCACGGAGGCGGTGCGAGCGCTGATCCGCAACAGGTCGATCGGCTGACCTCTCATCGCGGCGCGAATCTGATCGACTTCGCGCGCCAGCTCGGCCGCAGCGATGTGCACCGAGCCGGCGGCGAGGGCCGTGCCGATGGCCTCGAGCTGCGGATACTTGCTGCCGGATCGACCGCTCTCGTAATTGGCAGCGACGGTGTCCTGCAGCAACGCCCATCGTCGCCACCGGAATTCGTAGGATGCACCTTGTCCAACGACTGCGAGGCTCATGCTAGCAGCGTCGCATGAGGAGCCGGTCGCGCCAATCGTCTGGGTGGTACACCGATGCGTGACCGAGTCCGAGACCGATCTCGCGGCGCTGCAGGGGTCGTGGTGCAGGTTACGAAGCTGCGCACCCGTTCGAGGGTACGCAGTGGACTGTCCGCGCACCGGACGGCACGATCGTACTGGCCGGCGTGTTCACGCTCGACGCCTCGACGGATCCGAAGTCGATCAACTGGATCGATTCGATGGGCGATGACGCCGGCAAGACGCTGCCCGCGATCTACATGCTCGAGGGCGATCGGTTCGTGTTCGTCGCCGGCAACGAGGGCGAGCCGCGACCGACGGTGTTCGAGACCGTGCCGGGCCAGACCCTGCGCGCGTTTCGCCAGGTAGAGTCCGCGCGTGCCAGATCCTGATCGACCCGAGCTCGTCGAGCTTCGCGCACGCGTGGACGCCACGCTCGATGCCGCCCGTCCCGAGGCCGTCGCACGGCGGCGCAAGACGGGCCAGCGGACCGCGCGCGAGAACATCGCGGAGCTCGTCGATGCGGGCAGCTTCGCCGAATACGGCGGCCTCGCACTCGCCGCGCAGCGTGCACGCCTGTCGGTGCCGGAGTTGATCGCGGCCAGCCCAGCGGATGGCTTGCTGGCAGGCACGGCGACGATCGAGGGCATCCGCGTGATGGTGCTCGCGTACGACTACACCGTGTTCGCGGGCACCCAGGGCGGGATGAGCCACAAGAAGCTCGATCGCATGCTCGGGCTCGCGAAGCAGTGGAAGCTGCCAGTGGTGCTGTTCGCCGAGGGCGGCGGTGGGCGCCCCAACGATACCGACATGCCACTCGTCGCCGGGCTCGACACGCCGAGCTTTCACGCGTTCGCCGCGCTGTGCGGGCAGCCGCGGATCGGCATCGTCTCGGGCCGTTGCTTCGCCGGCAACGCCGCGCTGCTCGGGCTGTGCGACGTGGTGATCGCGACGGAGAACAGCTCGATCGGCATGGGCGGTCCCGCGATGATCGAGGGCGGCGGACTCGGCGTGTTCAAGCCCGAGGAGGTCGGGCCGATCGACATGCAGGTGAAGAGCGGGGTGGTCGATGTCCGCGTCGCCGACGAGCCAGCCGCCATCGCGGTCGCGAAGAAGTACCTCGGCTACTTCACGCGCAGCGCCGGCGAGTGGGCGTGTGCGGATCAGCATGCGCTGCGCACGATCCTTCCCGCGGAGCGCCGCCGCGCCTACAAGATCCGCCCGGTGATCGAGGCGATCGCCGACACCGACTCGGTGCTCGAGCTGCGCGGCGAGTTCGGGCTCGCCGCGGTCACGGCGTTGGTTCGCATCGAGGGTCGGCCCGTGGGCTTGATCGCGAACAGCTCGCAGCAGCTCGGGGGCGCGCTCGATTCGGATGCGTGCGACAAGCTCGCGCGGTTTCTCCAGCTCTGCGACGTGTTCGGGCTGCCGGTCGTCTCGCTCTGCGATACGCCGGGCTTCATGGTCGGCCCGAAGGCGGAGGCAACCGGACTCGTTCGCCACGCCTCGCGGCTGTTCGCGATCTCGGCGAGCCTCGCCGTGCCGTTCTTCACGATCATCCTGCGACGCGGCTACGGTCTCGGCGCGCAGGCGATGAGCGGTGGCCATTTTCACGCGAGCGCCTTCACGATCAGCTGGCCGAGCGGCGAGTTCGGCGCGATGGGACTCGAGGGTGCGGTGAAGCTGTCGCTCCGCAAACACCTCGACGCGCTGACCGACGACGTCGCGCGAGATACGCTGGTCGCCCAGCAGGTCGCCGTCGCCTACGAGCGCGGCAAGGCGATCAGCATGGCGTCGTATCTCGAGCTCGACGGAGTCATCGATCCTGCCGAGACACGCGCCTGGATCAGGCGCGGTCTGGTCGCGATGCCGGTACCTGCCGAGCGCCGACGGTTTCTCGATACCTGGTGATCAGCGGTACGAGTTCCACATCGAGCTCATGCGCGATGCCTGACCGTTCGAGAACGTGTCCATGCACGCGTCATCCGTGTAATCCATGAAGTTGGTGATCGGGTCGTTGCCCGGGTACTTGGTTCCCGTGCACGTGTTGCGACCCGTCGGGCAACCAAAGGCCGCGCTGCGCTCGGCCGGCGTGTCGGAGACGCCATCGCCGTTCTTGGAGCAGCCGCCCTGGAACGTGTGGTAGAGGCCGAGCCAGTGACCGACCTCGTGCGTCGCCGTGTCGCCGAGGTTGTACGGCGCCGCGCTCCCACCGGGGAGTGATGCGTTCAGGATCACGACGCCATCCAACGTGGGTTGCGACGCGTACGACGACGGGAACGTCGCCCAGCCGAGCAAGCCCTGACCCATGTTGTTGGTGTACAGGTTGAGCGTGTTGGAGCCGCCGACGCGGAGCGCGCTCTTCATCTGCGTCTCGCACGATCCACCCGAGCACGTGTACCAGGTCGAGTTGTTCGTGCGGTCCGTCGACGACAGCGCGAAGCTGAAGCTCGAGCCGGCGTAGGCCGCGTTGAGCACGTTGAGCTGGTTCGCGATCTGCGCGTCGGTGACGTCGCCGTCGCCAGTGCTGCTGCGGATGACGTGAACGGCGACCGGAATGACTCGCGACGCAGTGAGGTGCGAGAGGCCCTCGTCCTGCTTGAGCCGCTCCTCGATGCCCGCCATCTCCGCCTCGTCGAGATCCCTCGTGCCACACCCGCGGCGATGCAGATCGTCGCTGCCGGGTTCCTGCTCACCATCGAACTCGAAGTCGTTGTCGTCGGTGCCATCATTTGCATCGCATGCAATCAACGACGTACCGAGCACAGCGACGAGCCACAGACCTTGCTTTTTCATTCCAGTGCCTCCCATGCCGCGCACCATTACACACGCGAGAAGGCGCACTCCAGTCGCCAATATCGGTCGAGGTGCGACCCAGCACTACTTCAACTCCCGTGTACGATGCCGACACCGTGAAGACTCTCGAGCCAACCGGCCTCGACTATTTTGACTCCGCACCGCTGCGCATCGTCGCGTCGGCCGTCCTCGATGCACCACCCGACAAGGTGTTCTCATCGTTCGCCGATCCGGCGCAGTGGCCGCGGTGGTTTCCGTTGATGAAGAAGGCCGCGTGGACGAAGGGCGAGGGCGGCGTCGGGTCGGAGCGCGAGGTCTGGTTGACGGCGCTCGGCGGTCACCGCGAGCGAATGATCGCGTGGGAGCCCGGCAAGCGGTTCGCGTTCACGATGGTCGGCACCACGTCACCGCTCGGCACGCAGCTCGCCGAGGACTATCGGTTGTCGCCGAGCGGCCATGGCACCCGCATCGATTGGGTGCTCGCCGTGACGCCTACGACCATCGGCAAGGTGTCCTCCCCTGTGCTGAAGGCGGTCATGAAGCGCATCTTCCTCAAGGGCGGCCGCAACCTCGACCGGATCCTCGCGTAGCGAATAAGCATCGAGTCCGCGCGTTACCCTCCCAGCGTGACCGACGCCGTCGCGAACTATCTGGAACGGGTGAAGCAGCGCGAGGGCGGTAGCGTGTGGTCTGCCGAGCGGTTCACGGTCGAAGCCTGTAAGGGCGCAGCCGCGGACGACGCCGAGCTCGCGCGCATGTTCGACGCGATCGCCTCCACCATGGAGGCCTCTCCCGACTCGCGGTTCGAGCAGTCAGGGGTACCCGCTGCGGGTCACGCCCTGAAGACCAGGGGTCGCGCGATGCTGGCCGTGCTCGACGGCGCCCTCGAGCTCGCGCGCGCGAACCTCGATCCGGGCTGGTTCGTCCAGATCGTCGTCGGTCCACTCGCGATCGCCCGTGACGAGGAATTCCTCCCGGCGTGGCAACAGCTGGTCGCGTTCGCGAGCTCGCTCGGCGAGCAGTTCGCGGGCTATCCGATGGGCACCGGTCTCGCGGCCATGCTCCAGCGCGGCGAGCTCGCGGTGTTGCCGCGTCGCCTCGAGCTCCTCGGTCAGCTCGCACGCGCCGCGAAGCGCGATGCCTACGGCCTGTTCGAGTACGCGCTGACCGCGCTGTCGCAGAGCGGGCTCGCCGAGAGCGACTTCACCGACGCCCTCCAGCTCGCGATCGCGCTGTTCGATCACGGCATCTATCCAGGCCCCACGCTCGCCGCGTTGCACTCGCCCTTGCACCTCGATCTCGCGACTCGCCTCGCGAAGGCCGGCGTCGATCCGGCGCTCGTCATCAGCAACGGCATGCGCGTGTTCGATTCGCTCGGCCTGCTCGAGGACGGCGGCGATTGGCTCGTCGAGCTCGCGACCGAGATGCATCGCCGCGGCCTGCGCCAGCTGCTGTTCGACGACGGGCTCGACATCATCTACCCGCTGGAGCAAGACCTCGGCCTCGGGATCAAGTGCGTCGAGCTGATCGAGCACATGGTCGCGAAGGACATCGAGCCCGCCTACGTGATGCGCTGGCATCTGGGCCGCACGCTCGGGCAGTTGCGCGAACCGTGGGCCGCAGCAGAGCTCCTCGCGTTCGCCGATGCCCTCGTCGAGTCCGGCGTGACCCCGGATGCCGCCGTCGGCTACGCGGGTCGCTCGCTCGTCGAGCTCGGACGCGATGCCGCGTCGTTTCGGCGCAACGCCGCCGCGGTCGTGGCGCTCGTCGGGAAGCTGCGTGCCTTCGGTGTCGACTACAACGAGGTGCTGTTCGGCGGCGTGGCGAAGCTCGCCGATGCGGGCGGCGAATCGCAGAGCTTCGGCGAGCTGCTCGAGGCGATGGGGGAGCTCCTCGGCGCGTGGGGCAGGCACGATCCGACGGAGCTGCTGAAGACGTCCTTGCCCGCCGCGGCGCGCGAAGCCGAGGGCAGGCCCTGGGTGCTGGCGATCGCGCTGCG
>JBBQJJ010000432.1:0-7541 GCA_038325805.1 Haliangiales bacterium | reverse complement strand
CGCGAGACCAGCGACCTCGACGTCAGCGATCGCGACGAACCTGCCGGGCTTCAGCACGTCGAGCAGGAGCTGGATGCGCTCGATCGGATAGGCGGCGTCGAGGACCGCGAACGTCAGCCCCGCGCGCACACACGCGAGCATCGCGACGACCAGCTCGCCACTGCGCTTGCCATAGAGCGCGACGACGTCGTGCTCGGCGTGCCCTGGTAGCGCGAGCAGCTTGTGGGCGAGCGAGCGGCTCGCGCGATCGAGCTCGGCGTACGTCCACGCGCCGCGCGGATGCACGATCGCCTTCGCAGCGGGACGCTCGCGACAGGCGGCGAGAAACCGATCGAAGATCCGCGGACCGACCTGCTTGGCAGGGAGTGGGCTAGCGAGGTCGGGCGAGATCGGCGCGTCTGCAAGCGCTGCGGTCAGAGGCACGCGGTCATCCTCGCATTCCGCTAGCGTCTCGGTAGTTAGCGCGTGTCCGAATCCGCCTCCGGCTCGTGGGTCCTGGGCCACGCGACCGGGCAACTAGGCACAACCTAGAGCGATCCGGGTTGGTCCGGCAGTCGCAGTACCTCTCGTCATGCTGACCAGCATCTTGTTCCGGTTGTTCACCCTCCTGTTCGGTGGCGTGGTGACGGAGACGGCGCCGCCGCCACCGGTGGTGCAGCTCGAGACGATCGAGACGGAGCGCGTCGCGCAGGTGCGGCTCGCCGAGGTGCTCGGGACCGCCGACGCGATCCATGCCGTCACCGCGAAGCGCAAGCAGATCACGTTCGTGATCTCGCGAGGCGAGCAGGTGTTCCGTGTCGTTGCCACCACCACTAAGAAGGGCGACGTCACTCGCCTCGACATCGTGCCAATCGTCAATGACCTCGAGCTCAACGGCGGGTTGTCGTGGCTCGCCGAAGAGCTCGAAGCGGTCACCGCGGTGACTCGCCTCGTCGCGGACGAGGACGGCGCGGTCACGATCACCACGAGCGACAACCGCCGCTACATGGCGATCCCGGGTCGCGGCTCGGGCGGTAGCAACACCGCGGCCGAGGCGCGCTGGGCCGCGGAGTGGAACAAGGGCTGAACCACCGATGGGGACAGCGTTGACTTGTAGTGGTCGACGCGTCCGCTAGAGTGCGCCGGATGTCAAAGCAGCACGATCCGCGAACAGACCCAGATGTCCCGGCGGGAATGTCGATCGAGCTGCTGCAAGACCTTCATCTCCTCACGCGCGACAAGCAGCTCAACGCGGATGCGCGCCGCAAGCTCAAGCAGATCCGTCACCTGGTGAACCTGCTCAAGCCGGCGCTCGACGACTCACTCGCGCGCGGCGAGCCGTTGATCGTCGATTGCGGCGCCGGCAAGTCGTACCTCGGTGCGGTGCTCTACGAGCTCGTGCTCGGCCCTGCCGGCAAGGGCACGCTGCTCGCGATCGAGGCGCGCCCCGAGCTGTCTGCAGCCGCCGCGGATCGCGCGAAGCGGTTCGCCCACGCGCGCTTCAAGGTCATCACGGGTGAGATCGCGGCGACTGACCTGCCCTCGCGCCCGGCGATCGTCACCGCGCTGCACGCGTGCGATACCGCCACCGATGATGCGCTCGCTCTCGCGATCGCGTCGACCGCCGATCACGTCGCGGTGGTGCCGTGCTGCCAGGCCGAGGTCGCCCGCCAGCTCGACAAGGCGAAGCCGAGCGACGCTGCGAGCGCCGCACTGTTCGAGCACCCCCTGCACCGCCGGGAGCTCGGCAGTCACCTGACGAACGTGATCCGCGCCCTCACTCTCGAAGCACACGGGTACAAGACCACCGTCACCGAGCTGGTCGGCTGGGAGCACTCGGCCAAGAACGAGCTGATCCTCGGCAAGCGCGTCCAGAAGTTCGATCGCGCCGCGCGGGTGCGGCTACGTGCCGTGCTCGAGCGGTTTCAACTCGAGCCATCGCTGATCCGGCAGCTCACCGCGCGCGGCCTCGATCCGCGCGCCGAGCCGAGCTGAACAGCCTCGCGGCGTGACCGAGCTCGGCTCGCTTGCTGCGACAGAGCCGCTCAACGCGGGCGGAACATCACGCGCGCGTGATCTGGCAGCGGGCCTAGAGTCCGCGCGCCGCGATACAGCGTGGCCGGGCCGTCTCCCTCCTCTGCCTTCGCCACGCCGATCCAGAACCCGTCGGGGCCGGGCTCGGCCGTGGCACCGCTCGCGAGGGGCTTGGCGGTGCAGCCGTCGTGGAGTGTCCAGCGCTCGGCGATGATGTCAGCGAGCCCGGCGTGTCCGTAGGTGACGAGCAGACGCGGGGGTTGCTGCGAGACCCAGTGCACGTCCTCGAGTTGCTCGTCGGGTGAGTCTGCCGTGCCGGGGCGGATCCCGGCTTTGCCCGCGGGTCCGACGCAAGCAGCGACGCTGCTACTGATCGCTGCCTTGAAGCCCTTCGGCGCGGACGGCCACGACCAGCTACGCGGCGTGATGGCTCCGGGCCCGGTGCTCCGGTTGGTCGCCGGCCACAGCTGCACGTGCACCCACGCATCGCAGATGTAGCCGTCGTAGGCGCGGCCCCATGCGCATTGCGAGTAGAAGGCCTCCCCCTTCGAGGTGACCTGGAGTCCCTCGGAGTCGAGCCCGACACCCTCTGCACGGGCCTTGCCGATGTCGTTCTCCGGATCCGCCGGCTTCGGTGTTTCGAAGTCCTTCGGCGGAGGAACGGTCACGCGCGTGATCGCGGTGGCCGTCACCATGACGACCTGCCGCTCGCCGAGCGAGAGGAACAGGTGATCGCGATCGGCCCAGTTGCCCTTGCCGAGATCGGACATGGCCATCGCCTCGACGAGGTCGCCCTCCGGAAGGTCGGCGAGCGCGACGCTTCCGAGCTTGGTCAGCTTGCCGTCCGCGGTCGACCACGTCGCGAGCTCACCGCCACGCATGGTGACGAGCTCGGCTACCGCGAAGCCGGCCGGCGGTGCGGGGAGCGGTCTTGCCGTCGCGATCGGGTCACCCGAGGCCACCGAGACCCCACTGCCCTTGCCGTCCGGTGCGTCGGCGCGCTCCGGCGGAAGCGGTTTCTTCGGAGGTGTGCCGCACGCGGCCAACGCGAGGATGATCAGTGAGGGGCGAAGCACGTCCCGCGACGATATCAGTGTGTGAGGAGGATCGCCTGCGCCGCCATCACGAGCGTGCCCAGGAGCGCAGCTTTCAGGTGGCGCCTCGCTTCGACAGCCGCGTCTGGATGCGATGCACCAGCTCGTAGAACGTCGGCAGCGCGAGCAGCGTGAACAGCGTCGATGTGATCAGCCCGCCGATCATCACGATCGCGAGCGGCCGTTCGATCTCGGTCCCGTGCAGCGGTAGCACGAGCAGCGGCAACAGCCCGAGGATCGCGGTGGACGCCGTCAGCAGCTTCGGCCGCACCCGCCCGAGACTCGCCTCGCGGATCGCCGCCTCGAAGTCGCGACCCTCGGCGATCAGACTCTTGGTCTGCGTCACGAGGACGAGCCCGTTCTGGACCGCGATCCCGAACAGGCCGATCAAACCGACCAACGAGCTCACGCTCCAGGTCTCGCCGGCGAGCCACAGCCCGATGATGCCGCCGACGAATGCGTCGGGCAGCGTCGTCAGGATCACGAGGGTCTCTGCCACCGAACCGAGCGCGATGTAGAGCAGCAGGAACACGGCGAGCACGGCGATCGCGACGGCGAAGTACAGCGATCGCTGCGCGCGAGCCTGGGTCTCGACCTTGCCACCGACGTCGAAGAAGTAGCCCTTCGGCAGTTGGAGCTCCTCGGTGAGTGCGTCGTGGACGTCGCTCGCCGTCGAACCGAGATCGCGCCCGGAGACACTGGCTTCAACCGCGATCCGTCGACTGCCGGCCTCTCGCTTGATCGTACCGAGCCCGAACGTCGGCTCGATGGTCGCGAGCTTGCCGAGCGGGATCCGTGTGCCGTCGTGGCCGTCGATCAGGAGCGCGGAGAGCGATGCGGCATCGCGGCGGTGATCCTCGGCGAGCCGGATCACGAGATCGAAGCGGCGTTGGCCGACCCAGACCTCCGAGATCGTTCGTCCGGCGAGCCCGATCTCGATCGCCTCGATGATGTCGCCTGGGGTGAGACCGACGCGTGCCGCGGCTGCTCGATCGATCTGCACGCGCAGCTGTGGCAAGCCGGTCAGTCGCTCGGCGCGAACGTCGGCGACCCCCTCGACGTCGCGCATGATCGACTCTGCCGACTCGGCGAGCGCGGACAACTTCTCGGGATCGGGCCCGAACACGCGCACCGAGATGTCCGATGGCGTGCCTCCGAGCCCCTCGTCGATCCTCATGCCGAGAGGTGTGGTGAACGAGGCGGAGACACCCGGTACGCGCTCGACCGCTTCGCGCATCAGCTCCTCGAGCGCGGCGGTGCTGCGATCGCGATCGGCCTTCAGCACGATCAGCACGTCGGAGAGTGTGTGCGGCATCGGATCCTCGGTGCGCTCCGCACGGCCGGTTCGCCGCACGACATCCTCGACCTCGGGGAATTCGCGCAGCACGTCCTCGACGCGGTGATTCAGCCGGTCGACCTCGTCGAGCGAGGCCTCTGCCGGCAGCGACGTCTGCATCAGCACCGCGCCTTCATCCAGCTCTGGCATGAAGTCGGAGCCGAGCTGGGTCGCGAGCCAGAGTGCAGGGATCGTGATCACGAGCGTCGCGACCCGGACGATGCCGGCGTGGCGCAGCGAGCGCTCGAGCAGCGGCCGATACACGCGCTTGACGGCGCGAATGATCGCGAGGTCGTCGTTGCGACCGGGACGAGGTGCGCGCAACAACCCCGCGGCGACGACGGGCACGAGCGCGAGAGCAAGCACCAGCGATGCGAGCACGGCAGCGATCACGGCACCGGCGAGAGGCTGGTACATCCGACCCTCGATCCCGGTGATCGCGAACAGCGGGATGAACACCGCGACGACGATCGCCGTCGCGAATGCGATCGGTCGCCCGACCTCCACTGCGGCGGCGAGTGCAAGCGCCTTGCGATCGATCACATCTCCGCGTCGCTGCGCGAACCGATGCAGCACGTTCTCGACCATGATGATCGACGAGTCGACGAGCAGCCCGACGGCGATCGCGAGCCCGCCGAGCGTCATCGTGTTGATACCGATGTCGGCGACCCGGAGGAACAAGCCCGAGAGAGCGAGCGAGAGCGGCAACGTCAGGGTGACGAGAAGCGTCGCGCGCACGTTACCGAGCAGCGCGAACAGCACGAACGCGACGAGGCCGGCACCGATCAGCACCGCGCGCCCGACACCGCCGAGCGATTCCTCGACGAGTTGTGCCTGATCGTAGACCGAGCGAATCGACACGCCCTTCGGCAAGCTGCCGGAGAGGCTCTCGATCGCCGCCCGGATCCCCCCGCTGACCTTGACGGTATCGGCGCCAAATTGTTTAACGACGCGACAGCTCACCACCTCGCCGGCGAGGCGATGGGCGAGACCGCGACGCACGGCGGGTGCTTCGCGAACGTCGGCGACATCGCCGAGGAGCACAGGCGTCGTCCGGCGCGTCGACACCACCGTGCCGCGCAATTGCTCGACAGTTTCGGCGCGCCCATCCGCGCGCACCGTCCACTCCATCTGCCCTTGGGTGACGAACCCACCGGCGGCGCTGACGTTCGCACCCTTGGCCGCATGGACGATCTCGTCCAGCGTGACGCCGCGCGCCGCCATGCGATCGGGATCGATCTGGATCTGGAACTCGCGGAGATAGCCGCCGAGTCGCTCGACCGCCGCGACGCCGGGCACCGCGAGCAACCGATTCTTGATCTCGTTCTCCGCGAGGTCGCGCAGCGTCATCAAGTCTGCCGCGCCAGGCTCGGCCTCGACGGTGAGCTCGTAGATCTCGTTGAGGCGCCCGGTCAGGCTCGAAAGTAGTGGTGCGCCGGTGCCGGCTGGTAGCTCGACCTGCGAGAGCCGCTCGGCGACGAACTGCCGGCTGCGCGGGTAGTCCGCGTCGGCCTCGAACTCGATCGTCACCTGCGCGACACCGAGCGTCGATTGCGAGCGCACGCGGCGCACGTTCGGCAGTCCCGACAGCGCCGTCTCGATCGGAATGGTCACCCGAGTCTCGAGCTCCTCGGAGCCCATCACCGGGTTCTGGACGATCACGTTGAACACGGGTGCCGACAGATCGGGGAACACGTCGCGCGGTAAGTCGCGAAACGTGACGACGCCGAGGACCGAGCAGGCGAGGACGAGCAGCAGCGCCACGAGGGGCTTGCCGAAGCTCTCGACGATCAGTCGTTGGATCATGGCGTCCTCGCCGAGCTCGACCGCTCCATCGACCGCTCCATCGACCGCTCCATCGACCGCTCCATCGACCGCTCCATCGACCGCTCCATCGACCGCTCCATCGACCGCTCCATCGACCGCTCAATGACCGTGGTCATGGCCACCCTCCCCACGCGCTTTGTCGAACTCCGCCTTGAGCAGGAACGCGCCGTCGACGACGACCTCGGCACCGGGAGCGAGCCCACCGAGGATCTCGACCTCGCCGCCGAGATCGCGGCCGCGTCCGACCGCGATTGCCTCGAACACACCCGGCCCCTTCGGCGTGAACACCGACCACTTGTCACCGACGCGCTGCACCGCCGCGATCGGCACCGCGACCACCTGCGCACCTGTCTCGCCGACTGGCAACGACACCGTCGCCGACATGCCGGGCCGCAACACGCCATCGTTGTTCGCGAGCTCGAGCCGGACCGGCACGGTTCGCGACGCGGTCTCGACCTCGCGACCGACCCACGCGATCTTTCCCTCGATCGTCTTGCCGGGGAGCGCAGCGAACGAGGCCTTGCCGGTCGCGCCGAGCTGGACGCGCACCGCATCGCGCTCGAACACGTGGGCGACGAGCCACAGCCTCGAGAGATCGCCGATCCGGAACAACGTCTTCGCCGGATCCGCGAGCTGACCGACCACGACGTCGCGATGGATCACCGTGCCGGCGACCGGCGCGCGCAACACGAGGCCGCGCCCACCCTCGGAGCCGGCGAACTGTTGCAGCCCACCTGCCGCGATGGTCCGCGCTGCCTCGGCCTCGGCGACGACGGCCTGCGCCTCGATCACGTCGCGTTCGGGGACCAGGCGCTCGGCGAGCAGGCTCTGCTTGCGCTCGAGTTGCTTTCGCGCGAGGGCGAGTCGGGCGTCCGCCGCGGTAACCTCCGCTCGTGCCTTGGACATGTCGCCACTCGCGAGCTCGACGAGGGGCTGCCCCAGCTTGACCTCGTCGCCTTCGCGGACGAGCACGCGGACCACCCGCGCCGGCGACGGCGACGCGACCTCCGCGTACGCATCCTGATCGACGCGGAGCTCGGCGAGCGCCGAGACCTGCTCACCTGCCGTCCGCGACTCCGCCCTCGCCGTGGTGACGCGGAGGTCGCGGATCATCCCGGGTGCGATCTTGACGAGTCGCGTCTCGTCCTTGCCGTGGTCGTCGTGATCGTCGTGCTTCGCCGACCCGTGATCGTCATCGTGGTTCTCGCCGTGGTCGTCGTGATCGTCGTGTGGCTTCTCCTTCTTCCCGCCGCACGCGACGAGGAGCAGCG
>JBBQJJ010000431.1:0-7549 GCA_038325805.1 Haliangiales bacterium | reverse complement strand
CAGGACGGCGACGATGACGGCGCCGTCGGCGATCGTGATCTGCGAGGTCACTCGGTCCCGTCGCCGCGACCTTCGACGACCCACGCACGTGCGCGGTCACGGTTGTGCAAAGATGCGCGCGTGGTTCGCTCCCGGGTCGTCCTCGCGAGTCTCGCGCTCGCGGTCGCGAGTTGCGGAGTCCGCACGCCGGGGCGCATCGATGTCGCAGCGCTCGTGGCGCGGCGTGGAGTCGAGGAGGCCCGGCGCGACCTCGCAGTTCGCATTGCCACCGACCCGCGCGATGTCGCCGCTCGCCTCGCACTCGCGGAGCTCGACGAACGCGATCGGCCGAGTAGCGCGATCGCGCAACTCGAGGCCGTCGATGTCCTCGGGGGGCCGATCGGGACGCGCTGGCGCGACGCAGATCGAGCACGGCTCGCGCGCTTGGTGGCTGCACGTGGCCGGGCGCGGCTCGGACGCGAGGCCAGCACCGCACTCGCGGACTTCGATCGCGCAGCGCAGCTGGGCGCAGCGATCGACAAGCGCGAGCGTGATGCGGCGAGAGCGCTCTCGGCCATCGCGCAGCTGCGGCACGTCGACACGAAGGTGCGCGCCGCGGGCATGCGCGTGCTGGCCGAGCTGTGGACCGCCGGTGGTGATCGGCGATGGGCCGGGGCTCGCAGTGCCGCGACGCCAGAGGAGCGCGCGACGTTCGGCATGTTCCTGTGGAGCGTGCGAGCCAGGCGCGCTGCGTGGGAAGAACTGAGTGGCTGGCACGATGCGATGCCGGCGCCACGCGATCCGGTGTTCGCCGCGGCGTACCTGACCGCGCGGACGTGGTGGGTCCCGTACGACGGTCCGCCGCCGCTCGACGAGGATCTCGTCGGGCCGGATCGCTGCCGATTCACGACGGACGGCTGCGGCGTCGCGCAGCTGCTCGCGCGCGAGCCGATCGACGAGGCCACGCTCGCGGCAGTGCTCGCGGCGCCACCCTCGAGCTCGAAGGTCGACGGCAAGACGGCCGTGGCATGGCTGCAGCTAACGCTGTTGCAAGCGCTGCGCGGCGAGGCGAGCTGGGGGCCGGCGTTCGCATCGCGCGTCGATCTCGCGTCGCTCGAGGTCAGCTCGCTGCCGGCGCCGTTTCGACGGAGCTTCGCCTACCTCGCGAACCGCACGCCGGTCGCGGAGGTGCCGCTCACCGAGCTCGACAAGCGCCGCTCGATCGATCGACTGCTGTTCGCCGCAGGTCGTGCCCTGTACGGCGCCGGCGATCGCGACGTGATCGCCGTGCTCGGCCTGCAAGGCGAGCTGCAGCAGCCACAGCGAACGCCGCCCGGAACGCCACCGGCGATCGCCGATAGCGCGTCGCTGTTGCGCGTGGTCACCGTCCCCGCGGAGAGCTTCGCGACTCCCCTCATCACGGCGGTCGTCGCTAACGTTCGCGTCCGGGTGCCTCGAGGTCTCACCGAGGCGCAGCTTCATCCGCTCGTCTCCGCCTACCAGCGCGATCCGGCGATCGCTGATCGACTCGGTCGCGATGCGGTCGCGCGCGCCGTCGATGCGAGCATCGCGAACGCCTCCCTCGGCGCTTTCTTCGATGCGCTCGGCGATCCCGCGCGCGCCCGGCTCGCGTGGCAGGCGGCCGTGGATCACGGTCCAGAGATCGACCACCTGCGCGGTCTCGCAGAGGCGACCGCACGCGCGAAGGATCCGGACGCGGCGTTGGTCGCGACCGTCGCGGCCGCCGCCGCGTGGGGCGATCCGGCGGTGGTGTGGACCTCCGTCGCGCGTTCTCTCGAAGCCACCGGCGAGCACGTCCACGCACTCGATGCCGCGCGCTCCGCGATCGGGCTCGCGTCGTCGCGCACGCTGATCGAGGCGATCGATGTCGCGATCGAGGCCAGCGCCTCACTCGGTCGCGACGAGCAGGTGGCCGAGCTCACCGCACGCCGCGCGCGGATCGCACCAGCGGTCCCGTTGCGCATCGGCGATCCCACCGATGCAGCCGCGGCGCTCGCGGCCTATCAGCAGGCCCCCAGCGCGATCACGACCGCGCAGCTGTGGCTGGCCCTGCGATGGAACCGTCGCCATGTCGGCGTGCGCGCCGCACTGCTAGCCGCGACGTCACCGGACGATCCACGCCACCGCATCGTGATCGGGGAGCTCGTCGCGCTCGCGAGTGATGACAACCCCGAGCTCGGTCGCGCGGCCGTCAACGCGCTGCGTGCTCACTAACCCCTTCACCCCGTTCCCCATCATTCGCCTGGTCGAAGGATCGACACAGGCGAGCTCTGGGGTTAACTCAGCGCTTCATCATCATCATCATCATCATCGGCAACATCGAGCTCGACGAGCTGGAGGTGTTCTGCTGCTGACGCACGAGGTCCTTGACGGCATCGCCGGTGCTCTGCAGCGCAGCCTTGATCTGCTCCTGTGACGAGCTAGATGCGCGCCCGCCGGTGATGCCGGCAAGCCAGTGAAGTTCGATCTCTGCGAGTTTTGACATGGGTAACCCTTTCGTTGCCGCAGGGTTTTGCAGTGCGCGGGCCACCCGCTCCCGCGAGCAATCTCGCGGATCTTCGCGATCCGTGGAGAGCGCGTGCCGCACCCCACGGTGAGCAGGCTGCCTCCTGCCGAAGACGGCTAGCGGCTCAGCGGAGTCCCGGCCATGCGCTCGCGCCAGCTCACTTCGGTCGCTCGATCCAGCCCGTCAGTGCACCCTTCAGCGCGTCGGCATCGGTCGCGTCGCCGGCGACGTTCTTCTTCTCCTCCCCATCAGCCACGAGATCGAAGATCTCCCACTTGCTGAGATCGAACAGCACGTGGTGTTTGCCGTCGGCGGTGATCATCGAGCGCGACTCGTGATCCCAGTCCGGCACCGGTACGAGCTCCGCGTACGCCGGCATGGGATCGAGCGCCTTGCCCTCGAACGCCAGCGCGAGCGAGCGACCCTGCCAGGTTGCCGGTGCCGTGATGCCGAACAGCGACACGATCGTCGGCGACACATCGATCAGCTGCACGACCTCGGGCGCGAGCCTCGGCGCCACACCCGGGATCCGGAACATCAGCGGCACGTGGATCAGCTCTCGGTAGAGCGTCTGGCCGTGGAAGAACATCTGTTGCCCGTGCGCGCTGTGGACGCCGAACGCCTCGCCGTGATCGGACATCACGACCACCGTGGTCGTCTTCGCGAGCCCGGTGGTCTCGAGCGCGTCGAGGACTTCGCCGATCCGCTTGTCGACCACCGCGACCTCGTAGTCGTACTTCTGAATCAGCGATGCGGTGCCGCTCTCGGTGATCGGATAGCCCTCGTGCGTGACGTAGGTCGAGTGCGGCTCGAACAGGTGCACCAGCATCGCGAACTTCTGATCGGCCTTCGCGAGCTCGGCGAGCTTCTTGGTCGTCTTCTCGACGATCCGCGGGCCGGCGACGTCCTTGTTCGACTCCGGGATGTTGAGCGCACCGCTGTTGTCCCACTCGTCCGCGCCCTGCTGGATGTTGCTCTTCATCCACGACACCACCTCGGGGCACGACTTCGGCTGCCGCTCGCGGTCGCAGAAGTAGAAGTGCGAGGTCTCGCCGATCGTCTTGAAGCCGGCCGGCTTGAGCACCTCGAAGAGCAGCTCGTTGCCCTCGTTGATCGCCGGGTAGTTGGTCTTCTTGCCCTTGTCGATGTCGAGCTGCGTCGGATAGCGCGAGCCGAGGAACGACGGGACCGAGCGCGGCGTGTTCGGCGCCTGCGCGTAGGCGTTGTCGAAGCGCACCGACTCGGCTGCGAACTTGTCGAGGTTGGGAGTGAGCGACTTGCCGTCGCGCTGATACCCGGCGGCGCCGAGCCGATCGGCGCGCAGCGTGTCGACGAAGATGATCAGCACGTTCTTGCCGCCCGACACCGCGGGCTTGCTCGGCGCGACCGGTGTTCCGCTTCCCACACCGGCATCGGGTGACGGCGTGATGGCGACTTCCTTCTTGCCGTCACCGCCGATGCAGTTGTCGTCCTTGCCGTTGTCGGGGATCTCTTCGGCCCCGGGATGGACGTCCTTGTCGCGATCGTCGCAGTCCGGTCCGCCGAAGAACGCGGAGTACCCGTCGCCGTCGCTGTCGAGGAACTTGCGCAGCGTCGGGATCAAGCGCGGGCCGAGGTAGGACTTCTCGAGGACGGTGTCGCGTACCTCGGGTGACGGGGAGCGCAGGCCGACGAACGCGATCCCTACCGCGGCCACAGCACCGATCAACGCGGCGATCCGGAGCTTCGGAGCCCTGTCCTGGATCCGGAGCTTCGCCGCCGCTCCGCCGGCGACGATCATGATCGCGGGGAGCAAGATCGGCATCACCAGCGACATCAGATTGAGCGCCTGGTAGTCGAGCTGCGTGTAGATGATGAAGATCGCGCCGAAGATCACGACGCCGACGGCCCCGACTGCGAGCATCATCACCCTCGGGATCGGGCCGATCGCAGGCAGCTTGATCGCGACGGCGAGCACGAATACGCCGAGCCCGGCGACCTTGCCGAGCAGCAGGATCGACGCCGCGAGCAGCGCGAGTGCGACGCCGAAGAACACGACGTCCTTGACGCCGACCGCGAGCCGGATCAGCTTGTAGAGCGGGATGGCGCCGAGCGCGAGCATGGGAATGATCGCGACGACGACGGCACCGAGGAGCAGCGCGCCGATCGCCTTGCGCTGGACGTCGCCGACCAGTCCCATCGAGGCCTTCGCGATCACCAGGATCAAGACGCCGGCGATCAAGCCACCGCTGATCATGATCGCGGCGACCTTGTGATCGAGCTCGCGGTCCGTCGACAGCTTCCTGAAGAAGCCGACGACCCAGCGCGGCCCCCACATCGCGTTGCCCGCCGCCAGCACGGCACCGAGCCCGATCGCGATCGGTAGTGCGATCACGGCCCAGGTCGCGAGCACGGCGAGCGCGGCACCACCGGTGTGGACCACGTCGACGACCGCGAGCAGCAGCGCCGAGATCAGCGTGACGCCGATCCCGGTCGCCATCCCGGAACGATAGGGAGTCTCGGACATCGCCACGTCGTTACCACACCTCAGCTACGGCGGATCTCGACCAGCACGCCCTCGACGAAGCGGGGATCGACCTCGGCGTCGGAGATGCCGCCCAGGATTCCCTCGAGGTCGGCGATCCAGCCGTCGATCAAGCCGCCGAGCACCACACCCGACGCCGCGAGCTGCGCGCCGCCGAGCTGGTTGCGGATCGCCGCCTCGGCCGCGAGCTTGGCCATCGAGGTCAGCTTGCCCTTGTCCATCGCACGATCGCGTAGTGCGGTCAGCTCGGTCTGCGACAGCGCGGTCCCGGTGAGCCCACCGCCGATCATCGTGCGCGCGAGCGCCGTGCGGATGTGATCGTCGAGCGCCGGGCGCGGCTCGGGTGCTTGCCCCATCGCGACGACGTCGACGCCTAGCCCCTCGACGAGCGCGACCCGCAGCGTCAGGCCGGTCAAGATCTGTCCGGCGCGCCGCAGGTCCTCTTGCGCCTCGAACGGCCGCAGGCCCGCGATGGGCGGCTCGTCCGCCGCGCGCGACAGCAGCGGTCGCGGGGAGCACAGCCCGGCCACCAGCTCCTTCGCCGGCGAGCCCGCGGTGAGCGAGCGCGCGGCGAGCGCCTGCGCCAGCTTCGCGAGCTTGATGGTCACCGTGTAGCCGACGCGGAACAGCCGCGCCAACCCGATCGAGCGCAGGGCCTGTTGCGCCCGGCCGAGGTCGCCACGCGAGATCGTCTCGAGCCCGAGCGACAGCGTCGCCGTCGCGTACAGCGCGCCGCGCTTCACCACTTCGTGCTGCCCGGGCTTCGCGCGCCCCGCGGCGAGCACCTTGTTGACGAGGATCATCAGCGCACCCTCGAGGCGAGCGGCTTCGGAGGGCTCGTCGATCCCACTCATCGCGCGCGCCAGGAAGCTGCGGCCCATGGCCTCCTCGGCGACCACGAGCGAGAGGACGGCTTCGTCGACGCCGCCGCGATCGTGCGTGCCCTCGCCGATCTTCACCGACTCGGCATCGAGCGGCCGGAACAGATCGAGCGCGTCGTAGAAATCGACATAGCCCATGTCGGCGAGTCGCCCGGAGCGCCAACGATAGCTTTGCTCCTCGAGGTACGACGGCAGCTCGGCACGGGCGTTCATGATCGTGTGCCGTGCGAGATCCTGATCGCCGCGATACAGATCCTCGACGATCCGCTGGATCTGTTGCTGACTCTCCTGGTCGCCGAGGAACTCGAGCATGAAGAAGCGATCCGGCGTCGCCATCACCGGCTTCTCGTCGTAGCCGTCCTCGGTCTCGACCCCAGGCGGCGGCTCCTCGCCCATGTTGACGTCGTAGACCTTGACCTGGCGCTGCAGGATCAACGCGCGGAGCTCGGCATCGAGGTTGCCCCACACCTCCGCCAGGTTCTCGTACCCGGTCTCGATCAGCGCGGCGAGCCACGGTCGCAACGGCACGATATCGATCTCGTCCTTGTTCCAACCGTCGAGATCGAGGCAACCCTGGATCTGCGCGGGCGTCGCGAGCGCGATCAGATCGGACGCGTCCTCGAAGCCGACCTCGTGGACGAGCTCGAAGATCTCGTTCGGCGCCAGCGCCGCGACGGCCCCCTTCGCATCGTCGTGCGACAGCAGCGCATCGATCCGACGCACGCCTCGCGGTGCCGCGAGCTGGGCCCGCAATCGGGCCAGCGGGCCGCTCGGAGGAAGGTCGCGATCGGACATCGCCGCCGTATAGCAGAGACGGCGCGCGAACAGCGTGGAACACGCTACCGTGATCGGGTGGGGACGCTACACGACGCCGTGGCTCGGATGCTCGCGCCGATCGGGCAGGGGCTGTTCGGCGTGGCGTGCTCCGGTGGCGCAGACTCGCTCGTGCTCGCGGACATCGCGATCGACGTGCTGGGCCCGACCCACGTCGTCGTGCTGACGATCGACCACGCGCTCGCAGAGGGTTCCGAGCGCGTCGCAGAGGACGTCGGCGCGTGGGTGCGGTCGCGCGGTGCCGCGACGGTGACGCGGCGGATCGAGGTCGCGCGTGGACCTTCGCTGGAGCGCGCGGCACGCGACGCCCGCTATGCGGCGCTCGATGCGCTGGCGATCGAGCTCGGCCTCGCCGCGATCCTGGTCGGCCACACCGCGCGCGATCAGGCCGAGACCGTGTTGATGCGGATCCTGCGTGGCACCGGTCCCGCCGGCCTCGCCGCGATTCCGTCGCGCCGCGAGGGTGCGGCTCCCTTCTTGCGACCCTTCCTCGCGGTCGAGCGCGGTGACATCGAGGCGCATGTCGCAGCGCGCAGCCTCCCGGTCTGGGAAGATCCGATGAACCTCGACACGTCGCTGACCCGCGTCCGGGTGCGCCGCACGCTGTTGCCGTTATTGCGGCGCGAGAACCCCCAACTCGATGCCGCGCTGATCAGGCTCGCTGCGTCGAGTGCCGAGTGGCTCGCCGTGATCGATCAGGTCGCCGCACCGTGGTCGCGGTTCCCGATCGACTGCGGCACGCTCGCGGACCAACCGGTCGCGATCCGCAAGCGCGCGGTCTCGCTCGCACTCGAAGCCTCCGGC
>JBBQJJ010000430.1:0-7560 GCA_038325805.1 Haliangiales bacterium | reverse complement strand
CCCTTCTTGACGTACTCGGGCAGGAACTTGCCGGCATCGTCGCGCGAGAACCCGAGCGTCATCTGCGTCAGGTCGTTGGTGCCGAACGAGAAGAACTCGGCCTCCTTGCCGATGCTCTCCGCGACGAGCGCCGCGCGCGGGGTCTCGATCATCGTGCCCAGCAGGTAACCGAGCTGCTCGCCGCGCTCGGCGAACACCACCGCGGCGGTGTTGCGGATCGTGGCAGCCTGGGCGTTGAACTCGCGCACGGTCCCGACCAGCGGCACCATGATCTCGACCTTGACGTCGAAGCCCTTGCGCCTGGCGTCGAGGCCGGCCTCGAAGATAGCGCGCGCCTGCAACTCGGTGATCTCGGGGTAGATGATCCCGAGCCGGCAGCCGCGGAGGCCGAGCATCGGGTTGACCTCGCCCAGCTCCTCGACGCGCATCTTGATCTTGCCGAGCGACACCTTCATCTCCGTGGCCATCGCGCGCTGCCCGACCTCGTCGTGCGGCACGAACTCGTGCAGCGGCGGGTCGAGCAGGCGGATCGTCACCGGCAGCCCGGTCATCTCGCGGAACAGGCCCTCGAAGTCGGCGCGCTGGATCGGCAACAGCTTGGCGAGCGCCTTGCGGCGTCCATTCTCGTCGTCGGCCAGGATCATCTCCCGCATCGGGAGGATGCGCGTACCCTCAAAGAACATGTGCTCGGTGCGGCACAGGCCGATGCCCGTGGCCCCGAACGAGCGCGCCATCGCGGCCTCGGCCGGAGTGTCCGCGTTGGTGCGCACCTCCAGCCGCTTGTGGCGATCGGTGAGCGCCATCAGCGCGGCGAAGTCGCCGCTCAGCTCGGCGTCCTTGGTGGCGATCTTCCCGGCGTAGACCACGCCGGTGGAGCCGTCGAGCGAGAGCCAGTCGCCCTCGTGGTACGTGTGGTCCCCGACCGTCATCGTGCGGGCCTTGTTGTCGACGTGCACCGCGCCGGCACCCGACACGCAGCACTTCCCCATGCCGCGCGCGACGACGGCCGCATGCGAGGTCATGCCGCCGCGCGCGGTGAGGATGCCCTTGGCCACGCTCATCCCCCGTAGATCCTCGGGGGAGGTCTCGTGGCGCACCAGGATCACCGCGAGGCCGCGCTTGAACCACGCGTCAGCCTCGTCGGCAAAGAACACGATCTGGCCGCTGGCCGCGCCGGGCGACGCCGGCAGGCCGCGCGCGATCGGCGCGGCCGCCGCGAGCGCCGCCGTGTCGAACACGGGATGGAGCAGCTCGTTCAGCCGATCGGCCACGACGCGCAGCAGCGCGGTCTTCTCGTCGATCATCCCCTGCTTGAGCATCTCGATGGCGATCCGCACCATCGCCGCGCCGGTCCGCTTGCCGTTGCGGGTCTGGAGCATCCACAGCTTGCCCTCCTGGATCGTGAACTCCAGGTCCTGCATGTCCTTGAAGTGGTTCTCGAGGGTGGTCTCGCAGTGCAGCACTTGCAAGTAGAGCTCGGGCATCAGCTCCTCGAGCGACGGGTACTTCGCGCGCCGATCCGCTTCGCTCACCAGGGCGAGCTCGGCCCACCGTCGCGATCCGACGAGCGAGATCTGCTGCGGGGTCCGGATCCCCGCGACGACGTCCTCGCCCTGCGCGTTGGCGAGGAACTCGCCGTTGAACAGATCCTCGCCCGTCCCGGCGTCGCGGGTGAACGCGACCCCGGTGGCGCTGCTCGTGCCGAGGTTGCCGAACACCATCGCCTGGACGTTGACGGCCGTACCCCAGCTCGCGGGGATCTCGTTCAGCTCGCGGTAGATCCGCGCACGGTCGTTGTTCCAGCTCTCGAACACCGCCACGACGGCGCCCCAGAACTGCTCCCACGGATCGGTCGGGAAGTCGCGCCCGACGCGCGCGCGGATGAGCGCCTTGAAACGGACCACCAGCTCCTTGAGGTCGGCGGTGTCGAGCTCGGTGTCGAGCTGCACGCCCTTGTGCTCCTTGACCATGTCGATGATGACCTCGAACGGATCGTGGTCCTCCTTGGAAACCGGCTTGAGCCCCATCACGACGTCGCCGTACATCTGGACGAAGCGGCGGTACGAGTCCCACGCGAAGCGCTCGTTCCCGGTCTTGCGCGCGAGCCCTACGACGGCCTCGTCGTTGAGGCCGAGGTTGAGGATCGTGTCCATCATCCCCGGCATCGAGGCGCGCGCGCCCGAGCGCACCGAGAGCAGCAGCGGGTCGGCCGCGTTGCCGAACTGCTTCCCCATCTCGCGCTCGATGAACGCCACCCCCTCGAGAACCGCCTTCTCGATGAGCTCGATGGCGGGACCCTTGCCACGCTCGGTGTAGACCGTGCACGCCTCGGTGCTGACCGTGAATCCCGATGGCACCGGGATCCCGAGCCGGCACATCTCGGCGAGGTTCGCGCCCTTGCCGCCGAGCAGGTTCTTCATCGACGCCGCACCATCGGTGCGCGACGTACCAAACATGTAGACGTACTTTGCTGTCATGGGCACTCCACTGCGCATGTTCGATTCCCACGCCCTCGCGATCAACGCCGGTCGCTCGAGATCGTGCGCGCGCAACTCCAGCACGCGCCGCGCAACGCTTTCGCGCCAGCGCTCGGCACTGGTAACCCGACGGACGACGGCAAGGTCACACCACGAGCGATGGCGATCGTCGGCTACGAGGACGGCAAGCTGATCGCACGGCTCGCCCAGCGAGGTCCGGTGATCGTCGAGCTCGCGATCTCGAACACGATCACCGGACCGATCCAGGCGTCCAACGTGGTCGGCGAGCTGCGCGGTCGCGACACGGCCCACGAGTGGACCGCGATCGGCGCACACCTCGACTCGTGGACCTCGCCACGGGCAGCGGACCGAACATGCCGAGGGAGAGCACCCCGGTCCACCAGATGCAGCTCGACGATCACCATCCCTCCTTCACCGAGGACGCGCTCGCGCTCGTACCTCGCCTCGTCGGCCCCCGGAAAAACATCACCGGCAGCGAGACCCGCTGCTCGGTCGGGGCGTACTCGGTCGCCGCGAGAGTTCCGTCGTCGTCGTCGAACGGGCTGGTCAGCGCAGGAGCTTGGCGAGTACCTGCTCGAGCGCATCGATCCGGAACGGCTTCGGCAGGTACGCCTCGGCTTGCACCGGCCCGCGGCCATCGCGGTCGTAGCCGCTGCACACGATGATTGGCAGCCCCGGACGCTTTGCGCGCATCGCGGTCACCACGTCGGCGCCGCTCATCCGCGGCATCGTCAGATCGACGAGCACCGCGTTGACCACGTGCTCGTCGACGAGGGCGAGGGCGGTGGGACCATCCGGTGCAGTCACCGCACGATAGCCGAGATCCTCGATCATCCGCGCGACGACATCGCGGACGAGATCCTCGTCGTCGATCACTAGCACCGTGGGCGCATCCGCAGGTAGCACGGTGGACTGCTGCTCCGGCGTGACGCTCGCCGGCAACAGCACCTCGAAGCGCGCGCCCTGCCCCGGCTCGGAGACCAACCGCAGCCCGCCGCTGTGCGAGCGCACGATGCCGAGGACCGACGCGAGTCCGAGCCCGTGACCCGTGGACTTGGTGGTGAAGAACGGCTCGAAGATCTTCCGGCGGGCCTCGCGATCGATGCCGGGCCCATCGTCGCTGAATGACAGTTCGAGGTAGCGACCCGCCGGTGGTGTGATCACGTCGTCGGCATCGGGGTCGCCCGTGTGCGTGATCAGCCGCCCCCCGATCTGGATCTTGCCGCCGCGCGTATCGAGTGCCTCGCGGGCGTTTCCGATCAGGTTCAGGATCACCTGGCGCACCTGCGAGGGCTCCCCGCGCAGCGCGAGTCCCTCGGGGATGTCGACCGAGACCGTCACGCGTGCGGGGATCGTGGGTGCCGAGATCCGCAGCAGCTCGTCGACCAGCCCACGCGGGCACACGCGGGTCGCAGCCACACCACCCCGCCCCGCATAGGACAGTAACTGATCGGTGAGCTCCGCGGCGCGCAGCCCTGCCTCGCGAATATTCTCGAGGGCCGGACGGCCCGGTGAGCCGGGCTGCGTGTCGCGGAGGCCGAGATCCGCGTTGCCGATGATCGCGACCAGGAGATTGTTGAAGTCGTGCGCGAGCCCACCGGCGAGCACGCCGAGGCTCTCGGCACGCTGCGCGTCGATCATGCGGTGCTCGAGTGCATGCACCGCGGTGATATCGATCGCCGTACCGATCACACCGATGATCTGGTCACCGTCGCGCTCCGGTCCGATCGTGACGCGCATCCGCTTGCCGCGGTATTCGCTCTGGTACGTGATCGTCTCGCCCTGGAGCGCCCGCTGGTGCTCGAGGATCGATTGCTCGGTGCCGCCGTCGTTCGCCCGGACGTCGTACAGGGTGCTGCCGATCCAGCGATCGGGCTTGTAGCCGAGCACCGCTTCGATGGCACCGCCGGTGTTGATGATCCGCAGGTCGCGATCCGCGAACCAATACACCGCCGGCATCTGCCGCAGCATGAGCGCGAGAATGCGCGCCTCGAGTCCCGAGCCCTTGTCGTGCTTTTCCGACACCCGCGACGAGCTTACAGCAGGAGTGCGTCCTCGATCGCGTCGAACGCACCGACTCGCCAGCGCGACAACAGGCTCTTGCCCGACAGCAGATTATCGGTCTCGGTCAGCACGGTCTGCAGGTCGATCAACCAGACGTACGGGTCGTACTTCGAGACCACGGCCTGAGCCTCGGGCAGGTCGACCGTGGGCATCCACGCCGTCATCTTGTGGCTGACGCCGGCGTGCAGTGCGCGCACGGCGACGTTGGCGAGCCGGCTCCCGAGCAGGCGATCCATCGCCGAGGGACGCCCGCCACGCACGATGTGTCCGAGCACGGTCACGCGGGTCTCGATCGACGCCGGCTCGCTCGCAGGAGCGATCTCCGCGAGACGCGCATCGACCATCGTCTTGAGCTGCTCGACGGGAATCGCCACGCCCTCGGCCTTGATGATCAGCACGCGCCGCTGCTTGCGATTGCCTTTGCGGATGGCCAGGACCGTGTTGACGATCTGCTCGACGATCTTCTCCGGCGGCTTGCCGGCCTCGGGGAACAGCGCGAGATCCGCGCCAACAGCGATCGCCGACGTCATCGCGAGATAGCCGCAATCGCGCCCCATCACCTCGACGATGAACGTACGGTCGTGCGCGGTGGCCGTATCCGCGATCTTGTCGCACGCCTCGACGATCGTGTTCATTGCCGTGTCGACGCCGATGCAGAGCTTGGTGTAGCCGAGGTCATTATCGATCGATGCCGGCAAGCCGATGACCTTGAGCGGCTGGCCCGCGAGCTCGTCGGGATTCGCGAGGTGCATCGCGCCAGTCAGCGAGCCGTTGCCGCCGATCACCATCAGGCCGTCGATGCCGCGATTCGCGAGGACCGCGCGCGCCCTATCGCGGACCTCCTTCTGATGAAACTCCTTGCAGCGTGCGCTCCCGAGCATCGTGCCGCCCTCGCGCAGGATGCTGGTGACGTCGCCCGGCTTGAGCGGCGCCATCGCGTCCTCGAGCATCCCGCGGTAGCCGCGCTCGATGCCGAACACTTCCATGCCTAGCGACAGGCCGACCAGCGCCCCGGCCCGAACAGCAGCGTTCATGCCCGGAGCGTCACCGCCGCTCGTCAGGATCGCGATTCGTTTGCAGCCTGCCATGCCGCCACTGTATCAGCGGGCGGCGACGGCCGGCGCTCCTCGGCGCGGTCGCTTGATCCAGAACGGCGCCTTGAGCTGGAGTCCGATGTCGACCTCCATCGCATCGGAGCCCGAGCCCACCATCGCGTAGCTCGCGCGCGCGTAGATCGCCGCGAGCCCGACGGTGAGCTTCGCGCGGACCTGCATGCCGTGCTGCGTCGCGCCGTCCAGGCGGCGGCCCATGTACGAGACGTCGACGCCATAGATCGACACGCCCGCTTCGGGACCGAGGCTCCATCGCGCGCCCGCCCCGAGCTGGCCGTTGCCATCCGCGAGCAAGTCACCCTGGAAGCCAACCCACTCGCGGCGATCGTTGATGTGGACGATCGTGACGATGCCACCAACCACGGCGGACGTCCCGCGCTCGGCACCGAACGCGACGCCGCTCTCGACGCCGAGCTTGCCGTACCAGCCCTCGAGGTTGATGCCTGCAAGTGGATCGGCCGCCGCCGGCATCGCATGCGACACCACGGCAACGATGAGGACTCGGTGAAACGCTCTCATCGGGGAACGTTAGTCTGATGTCTTCGCCGCGTCGCCGGCACGATCCGGCATGACTCGTCGCCGGCCTTCCCTTAACCCCGGAGTTCGCCTGTGTCGATCCTTCGACCAGGCGAATCGCGAACTCCTACTTCCAGAGCTCAGCCTGGAGGACAGAGTCTTCCGGCGAAGCCGGAAGATCGAGGTCAACCGAGGTGGGCTCTGGGGTTAGACTGTCGCGATGGGTGTCCGCGTCGACCGGGAGGGGCCAGTCGTGCAGGTCATCCTCGACCGAGCCGCGCACAAGAACGCGGTCGATCGCGCCACCGCCGAGGAGCTCGCGAACGCGTTCCGCGCCTTCGAGGCCGACGCCACCGCGCGCGTCGCGGTCCTGCACGGCGATCACGGCGTGTTCTGCGCCGGTGCCGATCTCAAGGCGATGGCCACTGGTAGCGGCAATCGCGTCGAGCGCGATGGCGACGGACCGATGGGACCGTCGAGGATGTTGCTGTCAAAGCCGGTGATCGCGTCGATCGAAGGGCACGCGGTGGCCGGCGGGCTCGAGCTCGCCTTGTGGTGCGACCTCCGCGTCGTTGCGGATGATGCGGTGCTGGGCGTGTTCTGTCGTCGGTGGGGCGTCCCGCTGATCGACGGTGGCACGATCCGGTTGCCGCGCTTGATCGGCCTGTCGCGTGCGCTCGACATGATCTTGACCGGGCGTGCCGTCGATGCGACGGAGGCGTTGTCGTTCGGGCTGGTCAACCGCGTGGTCCCCAAGGGCACCGCACTCGCAGCCGCGCGCGCGCTCGCCCATCAGCTGGCGGCACTACCGCAGGGCGCGATGCTGGCGGATCGCAAGAGCGCCTATCTCCAGGACGGGATGTCGCTCGAGGCCGCGCTGCTGCAAGAGCTCGAGCTCGGCATTCCCACCCTGCTCGAGGCGTTTCAGGGTGCACAGAAGTTCGCCGGCGGTGCCGGTCGTCACGGGAGGCCTGCTTGATTCGTCCGATCGTGCTGGGTGTGTTGATCGCGGTGATGATCTCGAGCTGCGTGGTGAACCGGCTGATGGGGCCGCGCTTGACGGGCACGTGCGAAGGCGCCTGCGATCACTACATCTCCTGCAAGTCCGGCAAGGCCGACCGCAAGCGCTGCCAGACGGAGTGCCCCGACGTGTTCGCGGATCGGGACTCGCTGATGGCGTTCGAGAGCCTGTCGTGCAGCAACGCGGTCGAGTACGTCGACGGCAGGTCGCCCCAGGCAGCGACCGCGAAGTAGGACGTGCCGCTCCACTCCCGGGTAGTAGCCATCTCGTTCGCGGACCCGCGGGTGCGCTCACGTCAGATGATCTTCGTATAGTGCGCGCGTGACAGAGGAAGCCACCCTCGACGGCA
>JBBQJJ010000429.1:0-7566 GCA_038325805.1 Haliangiales bacterium | reverse complement strand
TCCGATCCAGGTCGGCAGCCACTGCCACTTCGTCGAGACCAACCGCGCGCTGATCTTCGATCGGCCCGACCTGCACGGCATGCGGCTCGATATCCCGGCCGGCGCCGCGGTGCGGTTCGAGCCCGGCGAGCAGAAGACGGTACGGTTGATCCCGGGCCGCCGCCGCGAAGACTTCGCGCACGCACCGCACGAGAGAGACTCGTGAGTCATAAGATCGACCGCAAGACGTACGCGGATCTGTACGGCCCGACGGTGGGCGATCGCGTGCGGCTCGGCGACACCGGCCTCTACGCGGAGGTCGAGCGCGACTTCAACCACTATGGCGACGAGTGCAAGTTCGGCGGCGGCAAGGTGCTGCGCGATCGGATGGGCCAGTTCGCCGGCGCCGATGACTCCGAGGCGCTCGATCTGGTGATCACCAACGCGCTGATCATCGACTGGACAGGCATCTACAAGGCCGACATCGGCATCAAGCGCGGGCGCATCGTCGGGCTGGGCAAGGCCGGCAATCCCGCGGTGATGATCGGTGTCGACCCGCGGATGATCGTCGGCGTCACCACGGAGGCGATCGCAGGGGAGGGGTTGATCGTCACCGCGGGCGGCATCGACACGCATATCCACTTCATCTGCCCACAGCTCGCCGACGAGGCGATCGCGAGCGGCATCACCACGTTCGTCGGCGGCGGCACCGGCCCGACAACGGGCACCAATGCGACGACGTGCACGCCCGGGGCGCGGCACATCGAGCTGATGCTGCAGGCCACCGACACGCTGCCTCTCAACATCGGGCTCACCGGCAAGGGCAACACGTCGCTGTCGGCGGGCTTGATCGATCAGATCCGCGCCGGCGCGATCGGCCTCAAGCTGCACGAGGACTGGGGAACGACGCCGCGCGCGATCGACTGCTGTCTGTCCGTCGCGGAGGAGGAAGACATCCAGGTCACGATCCACACCGACACGCTGAACGAGTCGGGCTACGTCGACGACACGATCGCCGCCTTCAAGGGGCGAACGATTCACACCTATCACACCGAGGGTGCAGGTGGCGGACACGCCCCCGACATCATGCGCGTGTGTGGCGAACCGAACGTGATCCCGAGCTCGACGAACCCGACGCGTCCGTACACCGTGAACACGCTCGACGAGCACCTCGACATGCTGATGGTGTGTCACCACCTGGACCGCGAGATTCCCGAGGACGTCGCGTTCGCGGAGAGCCGGATCCGCGGCGAGACCATCGCGGCCGAGGACATCCTCCACGACATCGGCGCGCTGTCGATCATCTCGAGCGACTCGCAGGCGATGGGCCGCGTCGGCGAGGTGATCACGCGGACCTGGCAGACCGCGCACAAGATGCGGGAGCAGCGCGGGCGGTTGCCGTCGGAGCGCGGCGACAGCGACAACAATCGCATTCGTCGCTACATCGCGAAGTACACGATCAACCCGGCGATCGCGCACGGGATGTCGCACGACATCGGGTCGATCGAGCTCGGCAAGCTGGCCGACCTCGTGTTGTGGAAGCCGGCGTTCTTCGGCAGCCGACCCGAGATGGTGCTCAAGGGCGGCTTCGTCGCGTGGGCGCAGATGGGCGATGCGAACGCGTCGATCCCGACGCCGGAGCCGATGATGATGCGCCCGATGTTCGGTGCCCGCGGGCGCGCGATCGGTCGCACGTCTCTGGCCTTCATCTCGGAGCGCGCGTGGCATGAAGGTCATGTTCGCAACCTCGGCCTCCACAAGGAGCTGTCGATCGTTCGCAACTGCCGCGGCATCGGCAAGAAGCAGATGAAGCTCAACGATGCACTGCCTCGGATGGAGATCGATCCGGAGACCTACGAGGTCCGCGCCGACGGTGTCGTGCTGACCTGCGAACCGGCGAAGACCTTGCCGCTCACTCAACTCTATTCGCTGTTCTGATGCACTGGATCGTCCTCCAGCTCGCCGACTCGGCGTTTCCGACGGGTGGCTTCGCTCACTCGGCGGGCCTCGAGGCGTGCATCCAGGCAGGCGAAGTAGCGAATCGCACCGACGTCGAGCGATTCGCCGAGGAGCTGATCGATCAGCTCGCCCGTGGCTCGCTGCCGCTAGTCGCGGCGGTGCACGACGCGCCCGAGCGGCTTCACGCGATCGACGAGCTCGCCGATACCATCACGTGGAGTCATGTCGCGAAGCGAGCGAGCACGGTGCAGGGCAGGGCGCTGCTCGATGTCGCGGCCCGCGCCTTCGCGAAGCCCGCGCTCGCCGCTGCCCGGGGGACGGCGAGTCACCTCGCTCCGGTCTACGGCTTCGTCACCAAGACCCTCGACGTCGGTCGCGACGATGCGCTCGCGATGTTCCTCCACCTCGGGATCCGTGGTGCGCTCGGTGCCGGCGTGCGGCTCGGCGTGCTGGGACCGACCGAAGCGCAGGCGCTGCACCTGCGGTTACATCCCGCCCTCGATGCGGCGCTCGCGCGTTCGCACGCGCTCGAGGAGGTGGCGCAGCCATCGCCGATCGTCGAGCTGCTCCAGACCACGCAAGATCGACTGTACTCGCGCTTGTTCCAGAGCTAGGAGCCACCATGGGTCACGACGCAGACGACCACCATCACCACCATCATCACGAGCACTGGGATCACGCGGGTCGGTTCGACGAGCGTGACTCGCCCCTGCGACGCGACTTTACCGCGCGCGCCTTCACCATCGGGATCGGTGGCCCGGTCGGCAGCGGCAAGACCGCGCTCGTCCTCGCCCTCTGCCGTGCGCTGCGCGATCGCCTGAAGCTCGGCGTGGTGACCAACGACATCTTCACGCGCGAGGACGCCGAGTTTCTGACTCGCAACGAGGCGCTGCCGAGCGCGCAGATCCGCGCCGTCGAGACCGGTGGCTGCCCGCACGCCGCGATCCGCGAGGACATCTCGCCGAACTTGCTCGCACTCGAGGATCTGATGGCCGTGAAGCCCGAGCTGCTGATCGTCGAGAGTGGCGGTGACAACCTCGCCGCGCAGTACAGCCGCGAGCTGGTCGACTACACGATCTACGTGATCGATGTCGCCGGCGGTGACAAGGTCCCACGCAAGGGTGGGCCCGGCATCACGCAGAGCGACCTGCTCGTGATCAACAAGACCGATCTCGCCCCGCACGTCGGCGCGGATCTGTCCGTGATGGAGCGCGACGCGAAGAAGATGCGCGGGACTGGGCCCACGGTGTTCGCGCAGGTGACAAAGAGCGTCGGCGTCGACGACATCGTGTCGCAGGTGCTCGCCGCCCGATCGCGTGCGCTCGGAGCGTAGGATCTCCGTCATGCAGTGGATCCAGATCGTCGCCGATCGTGTTCGCGCATCGCGTGAGCGCGGTGACACGGATCAGCAGGAGCTCGCGAAGGCGATCCGCACGGCTCTCGGCGAGCGCTCGCTGCCTCCCGCGCTGACGGCGATCCTGGCGCGCGCGGCCGACGGCAAGTGGAAGTCGATGACCGGGTTGTGGCGCGCCCTCGACGAGCTGACCACGAAATCCACCCACGCCTCGCGAAGTGCGCTGTGGGCGGTGTTCGGCGTCGCCGCTGCCACCTTGTTCGGGTTCCTCGTCGCCTACGGCTGCTAAGCGAGCGGCCGCATACCCGGCGCTTCGCGACCGGTGGAGCTCACGTACTCGTCGTAGTTGCCGCCGTAGATCCGCGGCGCACCGCCAGTGGTCAGCTCGAGCACCTTGTTCGCCAGCGCGCGCAGGAACTGGCGATCGTGCGACACGAACACCAGCGTGCCGCTGTAGTCGGCGAGCGCTTTGACGAGTGCGCGCTTGGTGACGATGTCGAGGTGGTTGGTGGGCTCGTCGAGCACCAGCAGATTCGGCGCGTCGTACAGCAGCTTCGCGAGCGCGACGCGCGCCTTCTCTCCACCCGACAGCACGCGCACCGGCTTGAACACGTCATCGTCGTGGAAGCCGAACGCACCCGCGAGGCCGCGCAGCGTGCCCTGGTTCGCGTTCGGGGCGTGGGCCTGGAGCTCCTCGAGGATCGACAGATCGCCGGTCAGCCCGTCCATCACGTGCTGCGCGTAGTAGCCCATGCTCACCGACGCGCCGATCGTCGCCGCGCCAGCATCGGGGGCGAGCGCCCCGGCCATCATCTTGAGCAGCGTCGACTTGCCGGCGCCGTTCTCGCCCATCACCGCCCAGCGCTCGCCGCGCGCGATGGTCATCGTCAGCTTGTTGTGGATGACCTTCGGGCCATACGCCTTGGTGAGGCCGTCGAGCTTGAGCACGTCGTCGCCGCTGCGCGAGGGAACCTTGAAGTCGAAGTCCTTCTCGATCAGGCGCTTCGGTTCGGCGATCTTCTCGACCTTGTCGAGCTTCTTGATCCGGCTCTGGACCTGCGCCGCCTTCGCGGTGTGGGTCTTGAAGCGCTCGATGAACAGGCTCTCCTTCGCGAGCCGCGCTTGCTGGCGCGCGTACTGGGCCTCGCGCCGATCCACCTCTTGCACGCGCATCTTCTCGTAGAAGTCGTAGTTGCCCGTGTACGTGTTGAGCTCGCCGCCGTCGATCTCGACGATCTTCTTGACGACGCGGTTCATGATCTCGCGATCGTGGCAGGTCATCACCACGGTGCCGGGGTAGTCGCGGAGGAACGTCTCGAGCCACAGGATCGATTCGAGATCGAGGTAGGTGGTGGGCTCGTCGAGCAGCAGCAGATCGGGCTTCGCGAGCAGGATCTGCGCGAGCGCGACGCGCATCTTCCAGCCACCCGACAGCGTGCCGACGTCGTTGGAGGTCTGATCGCTCGCGAAGCCGAGACCGGCGAGGATCGACTGCGCGCGCGCCTCGAGCTCGTACCCGCCGAGATCCTGGTAGCGCGTCTGGACCTCGCCGAACCGCTCGACGACGGCGTCGAGATCATCGCCGCCACCCTCGAGCTTCGCGGTGAGGTCCGCGAGCTCCTCGGCGAGCTTGCCGACCTCGCCCGCACCCGCGCAGGTCTCGGCGATGATCGAGCGCCCCTTGAGATCGCCGACGTCCTGCCGGAAGTAGCCGAGCGTCAGCTTCTTGGGCCGCTCGACGGCGCCGTCATCGGGAGATTCCTCACCGGCGATCATCCGGAACACCGTGCTCTTGCCCGCACCGTTCGGGCCGACCAGACCCACTTTCTCACCGGGGTTGATCTGGAACGAGGCATCGATGAACAGGAGCTGCCCACCGTACTGCTTGCTGACAGAAGAGAACGCGATCACGGGCCGGGCTTATAACGCTAGTCCGCCGTCGGCGGGGGCTTCTTCTTGCCTCTTCGGGTCTCGGCGAGGCGCTGTGCGGCGGCCTGCTTGTCGGCGGCCTGGTGGCGCTCGCCGACCAGCTTGTGAAAGCTCGCGAGCCGCATCGGATCCACCGCATCGCGCACGGCACACCCGGGTTCTTTCGCATGCGTGCAGTCGCGAAACCGACAGCCCGCCGCGACCTTCGCGATGTCATCGAATGCCTGCTCCTCCTCGTCTTCGTCGACCCACTGCGCGAGCTCTCGCATGCCGGGGGTATCGATCCACGAGCTGCCATCATCGGCGACGATCAGCTCGCGCCGCGTGGTGGTGTGGCGGCCGCGCTGGTCGGCGCGGATCTCGCGGGTCTCCTGGGAAGAGCCGAGCAGCGCGTTGAGCAGCGTCGATTTGCCGACGCCCGACGAGCCGAGCACCATCGCCGTCTTGCCCTCGCCGGCGAGCGCGCGGATCTCGGGCAGCCCGACGCCGGTCTTGACCGACGACGCGATCACGTGCGGATGGATCGCACGAACGCGCGACACCATCTCCGTGGCGTCACCCACCAGATCGATCTTGGAGACCACGATCACCGGCTCGATGCCGCCATCGCGCAGCAGGCTGAGGTAGCGATCGATCCGCGCCGGTGACAGGTCGCTGTTCGCCGAGGTCAGCACGACACCGGCGTCGACGTTCGCGGCGATCGGCTGCGGCACCGTGGCTTCGCCCGCCGCCTTGCGCACCAGGAAGCTGGTGCGCGGCAGGATGTGGCGGACGACCGCGGCGCCGCCGCCACCGACGGCTCGCTCCCAGTGCTCGACGAGCACCCAGTCGCCGACGGTAGGTAACGCGCGCTTGTCGGCGGCGTCGTGGAAGTGCTTGCCGGTGAGCTCGACCCACGCGATGTCGCGATCGCCCAGCGCGTGATACGCGCCGCGATGCTCGGCGGCGATCCGCACCGGCCGCAGCACGCCGTCGGGATCGACGGCGTGCCGTGCTGCTTCCCAGCTGTCGTTCCAGCCGACCGTCAAACGGAGAGCTCGTGACCGAGGAGGTCCAGCGGATATACCGCGCGGCCGCCGGCGACACTCTCGAGTAACGCGCACAGCTCCGCGCCGCGCAACGGGCGCTCGCGGATCTCGTCGAGCGTCAGCCAGGCCGCGCCGAGCGACTCGTCGTCGGCCATCGTCTTGGGTTCGGTGTCATCGATCGGCGATCCGGAGAACAGGATCCGGATCCGCACGTCATTACCCGGCGTGTGCTCGACGCGCAGCACGCCATCGAGCCGCACGGGAACGCCGGTCTCCTCGAACACTTCGCGGATCGCGGCCTCTCCCAACGACTCTCCCGGCTCGACGCGCCCGCCGGGGATCGACCACGACGCCCCGTCTGATTTCTCCCAGACCCGCTCCTGCGTCAGCAGAAAGCGATGGCCTCGGCGCACGACGACGAGCGCGAAGTACCAGGTCGGCAGGGGTGAGCGAGCCACGGGGCGCATGCTTAGCACGGCGCTTCGAAACCACGGCTTTGCGGCTCGTGAGTAGCTGTAATCATTTGAAAATCAGTCAATTTTCGATCTCGCAATCGAGTGTGGTTTGGCTATGATTCGTGAGCGTTCTGGAGCCCGGTTGGCTCGAATGCAGGAGGTCCCTATTGAGCGACTACAGTGCGGAGCACATCCAGGTTCTCACCGGTATGGAGGGGGTTCGCAGACGTCCCGGCATGTACGTCGGCGATGTCACCGACAACAGCGGCATGCACCACGCGTTGTGGGAGGTGATCGGGAATTCGATCGACGAGCATCTCGCCGGCGAGGCGACCTCGATCTCGATCGTGTTCGAGGGCGCACGCGTCACGGTCGAGGACGATGGGCGCGGCATCCCACCGGAGGTCGTCGAACGCGTGATGACCACGCTCCACGCCGGCACCGGCTGGCGGCGCGATCACGTGCACCTCGCCGAGGGACTGCACGGCGTCGGCATCTCGGTGACCAACGCACTCTCCCGCACGATGGAGGTCACGGTCTGGCGCGATGGGCAGACGTACGTCCAGCGCTTCGCACGCGGCACAGCGTGCGGTCCGATCCAACGCACGTGCACGACCTCACGGCGCGGCATGCGCATCTCGTTGATCCCCGACTTCACGATCTTCGCCGAGCTGCCCTGGGACGTCACCGCGGTCGCCTCGCGCTGCCACACGCTGGCCGGCATGCTGAGCGGGCTCGCGATCACGGTGAACGACGAGACCTGGTGCTACGACACCCTGGTCTCCTACATCGAGGATCGCGCGGGCTGTGAGGTCATCGATCCCTTCGTGGTCCAGACCCGCGCCGACGGCATCGCGATCGA
>JBBQJJ010000428.1:0-7585 GCA_038325805.1 Haliangiales bacterium | reverse complement strand
CGATCCGTTCGAGCTGTCGACGCGCGTCGAGTCGGTGATCACGAACGGCGTCGTGCAGTCGCTCGACTCGCACCAGACGCGGCTGCGCGATCGCTACCGCACGCTCAAGCCGCTGCCGGCTCCGGCAACAACGACGCCGCGTTAGTCACTCGATCGTTGCTGAGGGTGGGGCGCCGACGACCGCGCTGCCAGAGGCGGGTTGGCGACCCTCCGAGCTCGCGTACCAGGCTGGGCGCGGCGTGTCGGGCGCCTCCGGATGCGATTCGGGCTCGGCGTCCGGACTACATCCAGTCGGGTGCACCGATCCCGAGGAGGCCGAGGCCCGTGGCCATCGTCTGCTGCACGGCGGCCGTCAACGCGAGCCGTGCACTCATGACCTCGGGGTCGTCGGTGATCACGCGCAGCGACTTGTCGCCGTTGCCCTGCGTGTACCAGTACGAGAAGTCACCGGCGAGCTGCAGCAGGTAGTGGCAGATCAGGTGCGGCTCCGCGGCGTCGGCGGCGCGCACCACGATGTCGGGGAGCTCGGCGATCCGGCGCGCGATCGCCCACTCGCTGTCGTGCGTCAGCCTCGTCAGATCGACCTCGGGCGGCGCGTGCTGCTCGAGCATGCGCAGGCGCTCCAGCACGATCGCGGCATTCGCGGCACGCCCCGGATCGGCGCCCTGCTCGCGCAGCGTCTCGCCTGCCTTGCGCATGATCGAGGCGCAGCGCGCATGCACGTACTGCAGATAGGGACCGGAGTCGCCTTCCGTCGACGTCACCTTCTCGATGTCGAAGTCGACGTCCTTCTCGCGCTGCGAGGCGAGGTTCGCGAACACCACGGCACCGATGCCGACGATCCGCGCGATCTCGTTGATCTCGGCCTCCGACTTGTCGGCGTTCTTCTCCGCGATCCGAGGGCGCTGCTCGTCCTGCATGATGTCGAACACGCGATTCATCAGCACCACGTTGCCGAGGCGGGTCGCCGTCTTCTTGCCGCCGAGGCGGATGTGACCGTACGCGACGTGTTGGAGGCGCGCCGGCTTGAACGTTTCACCCTCCATCGTGCCGGCCCACGCGTGGCCGGCGAGGGCGAGCGCCTTGTAGAGCTGGCGGAAGTGCAGCGCCTGCTCGCGCCCGACGACGTAGAGCTTCCGCGTGAAGTGGTACGTGTCCCAGTGGTACTCGGCCGCGGCGATATCGCGCGTCGCGTACAGCGTGCTGCCGTCGCCCTTGCGGAGCAGCAGCGGGTTCTTCTCGCCGGGGAGCTGGATCACCTGGGCGCCCTCGCTGACGGTGACGAGGCCCTTGTCGTCGAGCTCCTTCATCACGCCGGCCAGTGCCGGCTCGTAGGCGCTCTCGCCACGGACTTCTTCGAACGTGATGCCGAGGATCTTGTAGACCTGCTCGAACTCGGCCCACGACACGTCCTTGAACCGCTGCCACAGCGCGCGGGCGTCCGGATCGCCGTCCTCGAGCCGCTTGAACCACGCGCGACCTTCACCCTCGAGCTCGGGATGCGCCTTCATCGTCTCGTTGAACTTGACGTACAACCCGTTGAGGCCCGCGATGTCGAGGGGCTCGACCGGCCCCCACTTGTTCCACGCGGCGATCAACATGCCGTGCGTGGTGCCCCAGTCGCCGAGGAAGTTGATGCCGACCACGTCATGACCAAGCGCGCGGAAGATATGGACGAGCGCGTGGCCCGTCACCGTGCCGCGGATGTGGTGATACGCGAGGTGCTTGCTGATGTTGGGCGACGAGTAGTCGATGCAGATCGTCTTGCCGGCCCCGATCGTGTTCGGGATCAGCGTGCGCGACAACGCGGCGTCGATCAGCCAGCGAAAGGCCTGCGTGCGGTCGACCTTGAGATTGACGAACGGACCGGTGGCGGTCGCGCTCTCGATCAAGCCGCCGGGGACGATCTTCGCGGCGATCTCCGCGGCCAGCTTCGCCGGGTTCTCACCGCGGGCCTTCGCGATCCCGAAGCACCCGATCGCGAAGTCGCCGAGCTCGCTGCGCGGCGGGGTATCGACCTTGAGATCACTGGCGGCGACGCCGGCGTGCGAGGCAACCGCTTCGGCAGCGGCGAGATGGAGAGGCGTGTGATGCAGCGGCATAGGAAAAGCCCGTGAAGGGGTTGGGGACGCTAGCACGCGCCGATGCGTCGCGATCGGCCTCGCGGCAAAAGGCCCTCAAGTTCTCGGCAGTTGAATTGACCCTCGGTCGAACCGCGTGGTACCAAGAAACAGCTGGAGCCTCGGGAGGAACCTAGTGAGCAAGATCGTTCTTTGCGTCGACGATAGCGTGACCATGCAGCAGGTCGCGGACATCACGTTCCGCGGGACCGAGTTCACGTACGTCGGTGCACGCAGCTACGACGAAGGCCTGGATAAAGCCAAGTCGCAGAAGCCGGCCGTCATCCTGGCCGACTCGTCGCTCGGCACCAAGAGTGGCTATGACCTCTGCCTCGCCCTCAAGCAGGCGGACGCCACCGCGAACATTCCGGTCATCATCCTGATCGGCAACAGCGCCCCCTACGACAACGCCAAGGGCGTTCAGGTCGGCGCGGATGCGAACCTGCCCAAGCCGTGGGACACGCAGACCATGCTGGAGAAGGTCACCGAAGTGGTGACCAAGGCAGCGGGCGGCGTGGCGAAGCCCGGTCAAGCCAGTGCGGCAGCCCCCGCGGCAGCCAAGCCCGCCGCCGCCGCAGCTCCCAAGCCGCCCACCGGCGATATCAACCAGCCGCCACGGTCGGCGACGATCATGGGTATGCCCACGATCAAGATGCCGGGCATGACGCCCTCGGCCACCGCCGCTCCCGCGAAGACCACCGTGATGGCGGTGCCGCCGATCTCGGGTGCCGGCGACATGATCGCACCAGCTCCGCAGGTAACCACCCCCGGTCCAGCGAACACCGGACCGCAGATGCGTGCGCCCGCGAAGCCCGCTGCCGCACCGGTTGCAGCTGCCCCGGCCGTCGCCGTCGCTGCACCTTCCGGCGCTCTCAACCTCTCCGCGAATCGAGCTCCGATGATCAGCGGTTCCCCCACCAAGAAGTCCGCCATTGTCGAGCGAGCGCTCGCCACGATGGGTGCTCGTCTCTCCGAGGCGAGCGGCTTGCCGGCGGGTTCTCCTGAGCTCGCGGCGCTGCTCAAGCTGTCGACGGAAGTCGTCGAGCGGATCGTCTGGGAAGTGGTTCCTGATCTCGCGGAGCAAATCATTCGCGAGAACCTCAGCGAGCTGGCTGCGCGTCGTAGCTAAGTCGTTTGTGTTAGCGTCCGCGTCGTGACGACGTCGTCGCTGTCCAAGCAGTATGATCCCACTGAAGTCGAGCCGCGCTGGCTCCACTTCTGGATCAACAACAACTTCTTCCACGCGGACGAGACCAACCCGAAGGTCCCGTTCGCCATCACGTTGCCACCGCCAAACGTCACGGGCTCGCTCCACATGGGGCACGCGCTCGGATCCACGCTGCAAGACATCCTGATCCGATGGAAGCGCATGCAGGGCTTCAACGCGATGTGGATGCCCGGCATCGACCACGCGTCGATCGCCGTCCACGTGCTGGTCGAGCGCGACCTGATGCGCCGCGAGCACAAGACCCGCTTCGATCTCGGGCGCGACAAGTTCCTCGAGCGAGCCTGGGCGTGGAAGGAGAAGTCCGGCAATCGGATCTCCGAGCAGGAGAAGCTGATGGGCTTCTCGCTCGACTGGCCGCGCGAACGCTTCACGATGGACGACAAGTCCAACGCGGCGGTGGTCGAGGCCTTCGTCAGGCTCTACGAAGAAGGCCTGATCTTCCGCGCGAAGCGCATGATCCATTGGGATCCGGGTAGCGAGACCACGGTCTCCGATCTCGAGGTCGATACCGTCGAGGAGAACGGCCAGCTCTGGGACATCCGGTATCCGTTGGCCGACGGCTCGGGCGAGATCGTCGTGTCGACCACGCGCCCCGAGACGATGCTCGGCGATACCGCGGTCGCGGTGCATCCCTCCGACGAGCGCTACAAGCACCTCCACGGCAAGCTGGTGAAGTTGCCGCTCACCGATCGCGAGATTCCGATCGTGCCGGTCGAGATCAAGCTGCGCGGCAAGGTGTTCCCGGATCCCGAGTTCGGTACCGGCGCCGTCAAGGTCACACCAGCGCACGATCCGAACGACTACCTGGTGAGCCAGGCCGCGAACCTGCCGATCATCGACGTGATCGACAAGCACGCGAAGATGATCGCGCCCGCACCGGCGAAGTACGTCGGCATGACCGTCAACGAGTGCCGCAAGGCGGTGGTCGAGGATCTCACCGAGCAGGGCTTCCTCGTCGGAGAGAAACCCTACAAGGTTCCGCGCGCCCGATCGCAGCGCAGTGGCGCGGTGATCGAGCCGTTGCTCATGGATCAGTGGTGGGTGAGGGCGGCGCCGCTCGCCGAAAAAGCCGCGGCGGCGGTGACTGCGGGCAAGACCAAGTTCGTCCCCGAGCAGTACACGAAGGTGTTCATGGAGTGGATGACGGACATCCAGGACTGGTGCATCTCGCGCCAGCTCTGGTGGGGCCATCGCATTCCGGCGTGGCACTGCGCCGCGTGCAAGGAGATCACGGTCGCGCGCACGGCACCCACGGCGTGCAAGTGCGGCTCGGCCGAGCTGACGCAGGATCCCGACATCCTCGACACCTGGTTCTCTTCTGGGCTGTGGCCGTTCTCGACCTTGGGCTGGCCCGAGAAGACGCGCGACCTGCAGACGTTCTATTCGAACAACGTCCTCGTCACCGGTCCGGACATCATCTTCTTCTGGGTGGCCCGGATGATGATGATGGGCCTCCACTTCACGAACAAGGTCCCGTTCAAGACGGTCTACCTCACCGCGATCGTCACCGACGAGAACGGTGACAAGATGAGCAAGACCAAGGGCAACGTGCTCGATCCGTTGGATCTGGTCAACGGCGCTTCGTATCAGCAGCTGCTCGATCGCGCGGACGCCGAGAACGCGCCGAAGAGCGCCGTCGACGGCATCAAGAAGAACTTCGGGCCGCGCAAGAAGAAGAAGAAGAGCCGCGACGGCAAAGAGGAGACGATCGAAGTCTCGGGCATCCCGGCGATGGGCAGCGACGCGCTGCGGTTCGCACTCGCGGTGCGCAACACCACCGGGCGGATTCGCTTGTCGGTCGAGCGCGTCGAGGACGAGCGCAACTTCATCAACAAGCTGTGGAACGCGTCGCGGTTCGCGTTGAGCAACCTCGACGGGTATGACCCGGAGCGGTTCGACGCCCAGATCAAGACGGCCGCGGGTCGCGCGCAGCTGACGATGCCGGAGCGCTGGATCCTGTCGCGACTTCAGACCGCCGCCGCCGACGTGCAAACCTCGCTCGAGGCCTATCGGTTCGCCGACGCGGCCGGGCGGATCCGCAGCTTCGTGTGGGACGAGCTGTGCGACTGGTTCATCGAGCTGTCGAAGCAGCATCTCCACCAGGAGGCCGGCACCGAGCCTGACCCCCCGAAGGCCGCGCGCCGCGCGCTCGCGCAAGGGGTGCTCGCCACCGCGCTCGAGACCACGATGCGGCTGCTGCATCCGTTCGCGCCGTTCGTCACCGAGGAGATCTGGCAGAAGCTACCGAAGCTCCAGGAGCTGCCGAACTCGCTGATGGTGACGGTGTTCCCGCAGTCGCTCAAAGACCTGGTCGATCCAGGCGCCGAAGCGGAGATGGGGTTGATCCAGGAGATCGCGGTCGCGTGCCGGATGCTGCGCCAGATCTACAACGTGCCCCAGGCGCAGAACATCGCGGTCGAGCTGCGGATCCGGAACCCGGAGCGCCACGCGCTGGTGACCAAGTACGTTGGCCTCGTCGAGAAGATGGCACGGATCAAGGGGACGATCACCGCGAGCGGCGGTCCGGTCCCCGCATCAGCGAAGACGTTGGTCGGTCCGGACATCGAGGTGATCATCCCGCTCGGCGGGCTGATCGACTTCGCCGCGGAGCACAAGCGCATCGCGAAGGACATCGAGAAGTCGACGAAGGAGATCGGGAACATCGAGAAGAAGCTCGGCAACCCCGACTTCCTCGCGAAGGCCGCCGAAGAAGTGGTCGCCGAGAACCGCCAGCGGCTGATCGACGAGCAGGCGCGGCACCACCACTTGATCGAGGCGCTCGCGACCCTCGGAGCGGCGTCTTGAAGCTATCCCGTGACCGTGCGGCGTTGTTCGTCGTCGATATCCAGGAGCGTCTGGTGCCGGCGATGCCCGAGGCCGTCGCTGCCGCGGTGATCAAGAATTCGCGGATCCTGATCGAGACGGCCGTGCGTCTCGGGCTCCCGGTCGTCGTCAGCCAGCAGTATCCCAAAGGGCTCGGCGCGACGGTGGCGGCGCTCGAGACGAGCTTGATGATCGCGCCGGGTTCGCAGCCCCATCGCTTCGACAAGACCGAGTTCTCGGGCGCGAGCACGCCGGAGTTTTCCGCGCTCGCACCGAAACTCGGCCGCGATCAATGGATCGTCACCGGCATGGAGACGCACGTCTGCGTCTATCAGACCGCGCGTGACCTCGTCGGTCGGGGCTATCAAGTTCACGTGCCGGTCGACGCGGTCTCGAGCCGCACGAAGTCGAACTGGCGCGTCGGCCTCGACCTGATCGAGCGTGCCGGCGCGATCCCGACCTCGACCGAGGTCTGCGTGTTTGACCTGCTGGGGCGTGCAGGGACCGACGACTTCAAGACACTCTCGAAGCTGATCAAGTAGGGGACGTCATGGCCGGGTCTTCAAGCGAGGTCGTCAAGTCGTTGATCGTCAACCTGGTGATCGCCGCGAGCAAAGGGGTCGCTGCGGGGATCACGGGGTCAGGCACGATGCTGGCGGAGACGCTGCACTCGTTCGCTGACTGCGGCAACCAGGTGTTGCTCCTGGTCGGCATCAAGCAGAGTGACAAGCCACCGGATGCCTCGCACCCGTTCGGCTATGGCCGCAACATGTACTTCTACTCGTTCATCGTCGCGCTGCTGCTGTTCTCGGGCGGTGGTGTGTTCTCGATCTACGAAGGCATCCACAAGCTCCAGCACCCGGAGGAGGTGGGCGACATCCTGATCGCGATCATCATCCTCGGGGTCGCGATCGCACTCGAGGGGTGGGCGACGCTCGGCAACATCAAGGTGATGAATCAGCGGCGAGGTAACACGCCGTTCGTCAAGTACCTGAAAGAGTCCAAGGATTCGGACCTCGTCGTCGTGTTCGGCGAGAACAGCGCCGCGGTGCTCGGCCTCGTGATCGCGATGATCGCGGTCGTGGTTGCCAAGCAGACCAACGATGGCCGGTGGGACGCGGTTGGCTCGCTCGCGATCGGCATCGTGCTGGTCGGGGTCGCGATCTTCTTGGCCCGCGAGATCAAGGCGCTGCTGGTCGGCGAGTCCGCCGATCCGAGGCTCCTCGCCGCGATCGAGCAGCTCGCCGAGGCGACCGAAAACATCGAGCGGGTGGTCCAGATCTTGTCGACCCAGCAGGGTCCAGGCGAGGTGATGGTCGCGATGAAGATCCGCTTCAAGCGAGGCCTCTCGATCGAGACCCTCGAGGACACGATCAACACGTTCGAGAAGGACCTGCGCACCAAGATCCCCGAG
>JBBQJJ010000427.1:0-7594 GCA_038325805.1 Haliangiales bacterium | reverse complement strand
TCCGGCTCGAGCTTCTCGCGCTCGATCGTTCGCAAGCACGAGTTCCACCGCAGCATCGGATCGACGTTGCCGGGCGGTCGCAGCGCTTCGGCCTTCTCGTACCACTCCATCGCGTGGCGGAAGCCATCGTACGCGGCACTGCGCACGACGTTCTTGTGGTCGAGGTACGCACGCGTCTCGCGCTCGTCGACGATCCCCGAGTAGTACGCACGCTCGTACTCCGTCGACAGTTGCATCACCAGCTCGCGCGCTTCGTGGGCATGCTGCGATCCCAGCTGATCCGTCAGCGTCAGGATCAGCGTGCGCAGCGCGTCTTGGTTGTCGCTATCGACCGCGATCACGTCGCGACAGATCGACTCTGCCTGCGCGGGATCGTTGAGCAGGCGATAGCGCTCGGCCTTCTCGAGCGCGTGCGGGATGCCGTCCGGGCTGATCGACTTCAGCTTCAGCTCGGCCCGGGACTTCATCGTGCTCCGCTCGTCATCGGACCTTCTCCGTCGTCTCGACCTTGTCGAGGTCCTCGGTCTTGCGCGCTTCGGTGCGCTTGCGGATGCCGAACAGCTTGCGGCCGATCACCGTGATCGGATCGAAGTACCGATCCACGACGCGCTCCTTGAGCGGGATGATCGCGTTATCGGTGATGCCGATGTGCTCGGGGCAGACCTCGGTGCAGCACCGCGTGATGTTGCACAGGCCCGAGCCGAACTCCTTGCGGATCTCCGGCACGCGGTCGTCGGTGTCCAGCGGGTGCATCTCCAGCGACGCGAGCCGGATCATGAAGCGCGGACCGACGAAGGCATCCTTGCGGTCGCGATCGCGGATCACGTGGCAGACGTCCTGGCACAAGTAGCACTCGATGCACTTGCGGAACTCCTGCACGCGATCGACGTCCTCCTGGTACATCCGATACGTGCCGTCCTTCTCGCGCGGCTTCGGTTTGAATTTCGGGATCCTCTTGTTCTGCGCGTAGTTCCAGGAGACGTCGGTGACGAGATCCTTGATCACCGGGAACGTCTTGAGCGGCTGGCAGGTGATGGTCTCTTCGTCGGTGAACACGTTCATCCGCGTCATGCACGCGAGCCGTGGCTTGCCGTTGATCTCCATCGAGCAGCTGCCGCACTTGCCGGCCTTGCAGTTCCAGCGCAGCGCCATGTCCTCGGCTTGTGTGGCCTGGATCCGGTGCAGCACGTCGAGCACGACCATGCCGGGCTGGACCTCGATCTGATAGTCCTCGAACCCGCCGCCTTCTGCGTTGCCGCGCCAGACCTTGAAGAGACGCTTGCTCATTTGCTGTCCTTGCCGACCTTGCCGGACTCGAGGTCTTCGATCTTCGCGTTGGCGATGGCGACGAGCTCCGGCGGGCCCTCGGGCTTCGGCCGCTTCTCCACCTCCATCGTGCCGTCGCTCTTCTTCTTCAGGATCACGTTGTACTTCACCCACTCGGCGCTCTCGCCCGGGTGATCGAGTCGCGTGTGTGCACCGCGACTCTCCTCGCGCATGTGCGCGGCGCGGGCGACGGCCTCCGAGGTGATCAGCAGCGAGCGAATCGACAGCGCCTCGTGCCAGCCCGGGTTGTACTGACTCGAACCCGGCGCGCGCACCGTCTTCGCATCTTCCTTGAGCTGCTCGATCTCCGCGATCGCGGTCTCGAGCTCGTCGCGCTTGCGCACGATGCCGACGCCCTTACCCATCGTGTCCTGCAGCTTCTCGTGCAGCAGGTACGGGTTGTTGCCCTTCTCGCGATTGAGGATGTCGGTCGCGCGGCGCACCGCGGCGGCGACCTGGTCCTTGTCGATCTCGGGCCCGGTCGAGAGGCCCTTGACGTAGTCGTTCGCGCCGTCGCCGGCGAGCTTGCCGAACACGATCAGGTCGGATAGCGAGTTGCCGCCGAGGCGATTGGCGCCGTGCATGCCACCGGCGCACTCGCCGCACGCGAACAGGCCGGGCACCGTCGACATCTGCGAGTCCGCGTCGACGCGGATGCCACCCATGAAGTAGTGCAGCGTCGGGCCGACTTCCATCGGCTCCTTCGTGATGTCGACCTCGGCCAGCTCCTTGAACTGGTGGTACATCGACGGCAGCTTCTTCTTGATGAACTCGGGCGGGCGGCGCGAGGCGATGTCGAGGAACACGCCACCGTGCGGCGAACCGCGACCGGCCTTGACCTCGGTGGTGATCGCGCGCGCGACCTCATCGCGCGTCAGGAGCTCGGGCGGACGGCGTGCCGTCTTGTCGCCTTCGAGCCAGCGCGCGGCTTCCTCTTCGCTGTCCGCCGTCTCCGGCGCGAACCGCTCGGAGATGTAGTTGAACATGAAGCGCTTGCCGTCACTGTTCTTGAGGATGCCACCGTCGCCACGGACACCCTCGGTGACGAGGATGCCGCGCACGGACAGCGGCCACACCATGCCGGTGGGATGGAACTGCGTGAACTCGAGGTCCATCAGCTCGGCGCCGGCGTCGTACGCCATCGCGATGCCGTCGCCCGTGTACTCCCACGAGTTGCTGGTGACGAGCCACGCCTTGCCACCACCGCCGGTGGCGAAGATGAGCGACTTGCACTTGAAGATGACGAACCGACCGGTGTCGCGCCAGTAGGCGAGCACGCCGGCGACGCGGCCGCGCGGGCCGTCCATCAGCACCTCGAGGGCGGTGCACTCCATGTGGAAGTCGATGCCCTGGTGGATGCCGTGATCCTGCAGCGAGCGGATGAGCTCGAGACCCGTGCGATCCCCGACGTGCGCGAGCCGCGGATAGCGGTGGCCGCCGAAGTTGCGCTGCGAGATCAAGCCTTCCTTGGTGCGGTCGAACACCGCGCCCCACTCCTCGAGCTCGCGCACGCGATCCGGCGCTTGCTTGGCGTGGAGCTCGGCCATCCGCCAGACGTTGAGGAACTTGCCGCCGCGCATGGTGTCGCGGAAGTGGACCTTCCAGTTGTCGCGCGCGTCGACGTTGCCCATCGCCGCGGCCATGCCGCCCTCGGCCATCACCGTGTGGGCCTTGCCGAGGAGAGACTTGCTGATCACGCCGGTGGAGAGCCGGTGCCCGCTCGCCGCGATCGCCGCGCGCAAGCCTGCACCACCCGCACCGATCACGAGCACGTCATGCTCGATGGTTTGAATTTCCGAGACGTCGAGTGTCATGACTGCATCACCAGGTGTTCAGGTCTTTGATCACGCCCATCGACAACAGGCGCACGTAGAGGTCGGTGACCATCACCCACAGCAGCGAGGCCCACGCGAACTGCATGTGGCGCTCGTTGAACCAGGTGGCGCCCTTCCAGGCCTTGTGGCCCAGGTTCGGCGCGCCGCCGGAGCTGCACATGTAGTCCTTGCGGCCGCCGATCAGGTGGCGGAACGAGTGGCAGCCGAACGTGTAGCTCGCGATCAACGTGACGTTGATCGTCAGGATGATGCTGCCGACGCCGATGCCGAACTTGCCGTGGCGGAAGAACGCCTCGATCGCGTCTTTGCCGAGGAGGAAGATGAAGGCGATGGCCGCATACAGGAAGTAGCGGTGGAGGTTCTGGATGATCAGGAGCTTGGTCTCGCCGAAGTACTTCTTCTTTGCGAGCGGCCCGACGGCGCAGCCCGGAGGCGAGCCCGCGAACGACCGGTAGTACGCCTTGCGGTAGTAGTAACAAGTGAAGCGAAAGCCACCGGGGAACATCAGGATCAGCAGCGCCGGCGACATCGGCATGAAGGCCGGCCACCACGACGGGAACGAGCCGAACCACGCGTGCGCGGGCGACACCATGCCTTGCGCGGCATACGTCGCCTCGGTGGCCATCGGACCGAGGTCGCGGGCGTGCACCACCGGCGAGTAGAACGGTGAGATGTAGGGTTCCACGAAGTAGTGGTTGCCTTGGAAGGCAGCCCACGTCGTGTAGACGACGAACAGGCTGAACACGGTGAACGTGATCGCCGGGCCGCTCTTCCAGTTATCGGTTCGGTGGGTCTTGCAGAACCCCGGCTCGTGCCCGCCGATCACGGGGAGAAGCTTGGACATTTCGCGCGGACTATAGGGAAACGAGAGGGGGCTCGCAAGAACCGTGTCCCTCGGTTTTCACGCAGTTAGGTTCGGTTGCGGTGCGGGTCATCGCCGGTTCCGAGGGGGCTCGCTCGAGGCCGCTCCGCGCGTAGGCTGTGGGATGGCACTGAAGTCGAAGCCCTCGAAGCGAGCCTCGAAGGTGACCACCACGCGCGAGGAGCTCTTCGCGGCGGTCTACGCCGCTCCCGATGACGATGCGCCGCGCGCCGTGCTCGCAGACTACCTCCAGACCATCGGCGATCCACAAGGCGAGCTGATCGCGCTGCAGCTCGCACCGCTGACGGCGGCAACCGAGGCGCGGATCAAGACGCTGCTGCGCAAACCGGCAGCGCTCTGCGCACCCGTGGTGTGGCGGATGTTGTCGGTGAAGTCGGTGAGGTTCGAGCGCGGCTTCGTCGCGTCGGGAGCGCTGGCGGCGCACCGCAAGACGTCGTGGCAGGAGGCCACGGGTGCCGTCGAGTGGGCGACCGTCCACACGCTCGATCTCCACTCGTTCTCCGGCACCGGGCACCTCGACAAACGCCGCGAACGAGAGCTCGAGACGCGCATGCTTTCGTTCATTCACGATCCGGCGATGCGGCACTTGCGGCGCGCCGGTCCGCTCAACACCGAAGAGGTCGCGCTCCTGCTCGCGCATGGCGTGCCGCTGCCGTGGCGCGAGCTCGCGTTCGGACGAGGGTACGGCCGCGAGGGGTCGCTCGACGCGCTGGCCGGAGCACGCACGGTGTTTCCGGCGGTCACGCATCTCGACCTCAGGCTGTCGGTGGCTGGGTTGCGGCAACTACTCGACCGCGCAGCATGGCTTCGCGAGCTCGCGAAGCTGACGCTCGCAGGAGACTGCCGCAGCGAGGTCGCTGCCGTGCGGGCCCTCGGAATCCCGGTCGAGACCGTCGAGCCTGTCGCTCCGGCGCCGCGCGAGTCGACGTGGCTCGATCCCGAGGAGTTCGATCGACTGTTCGACTCGCAGCTGCGCTGATCATCCGGCAGCTCGACCCACGGCGATGGGAACACGCGACTGGGCCAAGGCGATTCGTGAGCGGCTGGAACCGATCGGCGGACACAGTGTTTGGTCGCCGCTCACATAGCTACGGGACGAACAGCAGGCTGCATCCGGTGCACCCGATCATCAGCCCGAGGCGACCCTCGGCGGCGAGCTTTGCGTACGCGGCGTACTGGCTGTTGTGATCGTGAAACTGCGCGCCGCATTTCGGGCACGTCACCGACGCATCGAGCACCGGCATCTCGACGGTCTGCCGCGGGATCACGACGGTCTGCCGCGCCCGGGGCTTGCGGTTCTCGCGCAGGGCCACGGCGAGTAGATCGAGGTCCTCGGTGGGCGACAGCTCGAGGTCCCCGAGCTGGGCGCGAAGCTTCTCGCGAAACTGCGTGCGCGCGTTGTCCATCCAGAAGGCTGCACGCTCGATCGAGATCAGGCTCGCTCGCGCGATCTCTTCGATCGGCTTGTGGTCGAGGATCGCCTGTTCGAGCGTGTCGCGATCGCGCCGGGTCAGCTCGTCGAGCGCGCGCGAGGCGGCGCGCAGGAGGTCTGGATCGTCGAGCCCGGCCATCGCCGTAGTCTATGCCGTATCGTGAAGCGTGGATTCTTGTCAGCTGCGAAACAGGATCAGCAGCAGCGCACGCACGAGATCGAACAGCGCGAGCAGGATCAGCGTCCACGTCCCGACCACCATCCCGGTGATCAGCACGAGGTTCCCGGTCGTGGTCTCAATCGTGGCCGAGCGAAGCTCCTCGACGATCCGGACGGGACCGCCTGCGTCGACCTCGTCCGTGCCCTTGATGATCTCGATCAGTTCCTGCCCCGTGCGTGCCGCCTGCCTCGCCGGGTAGACCAAGCCCTCCTTCAGCGATCCGAGGGTGCTGTGCTGGCGCTTCGCGGTGAGCTGGACCCCGAGGAACCAGCGGCCGTCGCGCTGCGTCGGCTTCAGCGTGAAGCTCTGCTTCGCACCAGCGCGCTCGATCGTCACGATCACCGGCGCACCCGCCTTCGCGTTGACCAGGTCGCTCAGCGTGGCGGCACCTCCGGGGAACGGCGCGCCATCGACCTCGACGATCGCGTCGTTCGGCTCGAGCGTGCCGGCGGCACCTCCGTCCTTCATCACCTGCTCGACGGAGGTCGCGCCCTCCGGCGATACCATGCCATTGCAGCGAAACAAGACGAACGCGAGCCCGGCGACGGTCAGGTACACCGTGACCGGACCCGCGAGGATCAACATCAACCGAAAGCCCGTCGTGCCGCGGATCCCGGGCAGCTTCATGATCGGGATCGTGTGGCGCTCGGGCGGATAGCCGAACAGCCTGGCGATCACTACCCGACCGAGCTCCGCGATGACGAGGAACGCGAAGGCGGCGCCGATCCCGATCGGAACGTTCACGTGCGCTTCTGCTGCTGGAGCTGTTGCTGCTGCGCCTGCAACACGACATGCGACGTCATGTTGACGATCTCCTCGACGGTGGCCGCGTTCTGCATCGCCGCGACCGGCTTGCCGACGCCGAGTACGATCGGCCCGACCGCCGAGGCGCCGCCGATCGTCTTCGCGATCTGATACGCGGCATTTCCCGAGGCGAGCGAGCTGAACACCAGCGTGTTCGCGCTGCGCGTCAGCCGCGAGAAGCCATACTCCCGCTGGCGCGCATCACCGTCGAGTGCCATCTCGGGCTGCATCTCGCCGTCGATCTCGAGCTGCGGCCTGCGCGCGCGCACCATCTCGATCGTCTTGTGGATCCGCGTGACGTCCGGGTGCCGTACCGACCCGAAGTTCGAGTACGAGATCATCGCCACGCGTGGCGTGATGCCGAAGCCCTGCACCGCATCGGCCATCTGCACGGTGATGTCGGCGAGCGTCTCGGCGTCGGGAAAGATGTTGAACACGGTGTCGCCGAAGAACTTCACCGCGTTCTGCATCACCATCATGTACATGCCGACCGCGACCTTCGCGCCCGGCGACAGGCCGAAGATCTCGAGCACCGGCCGCACCGTCTCGGGATAGTTCAGGCGCAGCCCGGTGACCATGCCGTCGGCATCGCCACGGTCGACCATGATCGCGCCGTAGTAGTCGCTCTTCTGGATCAGCGCGCGCGATGCTTCCTGGGTCAGGCCCTTGCGGGCGCGCATCTCGTACAGCCGGTCGGAGTACTGCGCGTTCGGCTGATCGCGCGGATCGATGATCGTGACGCGCGACATCAGATCGAGCTGCATCTCCTGGCACATCTCCTCGATCTCGTGGCGGCGTCCGAGCAGGATCGGCTTCGCGATATCCTCGTCGACGATCTGCTGGATCGCACGCAGGAGCCGCGGACTCGACGCGTGCGGGAACACGATCCGCTTCGGGTCGCGCTGCGCCTCCTTGCTGATCGTCCGCATGATCGAGTACGCAGCGTTGCTGCCCTTCGACATCAACTTCTCGCGGTACTCGTCGATGTCGAACTTGATGCGCGCGACGCCGCTCTCCATCGCCGCTTGCGCCACCGCCGGAGCCACCCACCACAGCACGCGCGGATCGAACGGCTTCGGGATGAAGTAGTCCGG
>JBBQJJ010000426.1:0-7626 GCA_038325805.1 Haliangiales bacterium | reverse complement strand
GTTGTCGCAGGCACGCATGACGACGAAGCCGCCGTTTGGTGGCGGTGCAGGTGCCGCCGGGAGGGCAAGCGTGTCGCTGGGTGGCTGGGGCGGCGGTTTGCTCGTGCTCCTCACGCGCGTGCCGCCTCACGATCTCCATCGCCTCGTCGATGCGCTCTGCGCCCCTGCCAAATGCTCGGGCGCCATGATCAAGGTGCGCGTTGGAATGGACGGAACGAGATCCTTCCAGGTCTACGGCCGTTCGCGGGTGCGCGATAAGAGCGTCCGGATCTACGTCGGCTCGTTTGCTTCCAAGCGCGACGCCGAGTTCGCGGCCCAAGAGCATCGCGTCACGCAGCGCGGGATCCGCGCCGGCGACCTACCCCCTTCGGTGGACCACAAGCGGACGCTCCGGCGATGCGCTCGATGCCTGGCTCCGCGCGATCAAGGACCAGCGCTCGCACGTGCGATCGTCGTGCCGTGTTACGTAGCGACTCGCATGCCGCTCTCCGCGATGCTGAAGAAGACGATCCAGTACGCAGGCCTGACGACCGACAAGCGAGGCCTGCTACCGATCGATGTCGCGCGAAAGATCCTGAAGGGCGTATCGACTTATCCAGGCGCATACGACCACGAGTCCAGAGATGCCAGCGAGGCCAAGAACATTCCGGTGTCGCACGAGATCCACGCCGCGCTGGTGTCCCTCGACGACGGTGCCGAAGCGCTCGGTCATCTGACGCGGCTCACCTGGGGCTTGCCGCTGTTCGATGCGACCACGCTCGTCGAGCGGTATGGCGAGACCGTGCTTCCGTGGTTTGCGGGCGGGCGGACTCGCGAGGGCAACCTGCAGGTCAAGGCCTACGAAATCGCGGACGCGCTGGTGATGCTCGGCTCCGAAGCGGCCTTCGAGCTCGTCCTCAAGGTGCGCGCGTTCCATCACATCGACGAGCCGCAGAAACACCCGGTCGGTGACATCGCGGCACTGTCGGACCTCGACCCGAAGGCGCGCATCGACGTCGCCGTGGAGAAGACGATCGACAACTTCATGGCGAAGCATCCGGAGGTCGTCGCGCGTGTGCTCGCGAAGCGGACCGCCGCGACGCCAAAAGACAAGCGGCTCAAGGCACTCGTGAAGCGGCTCGGGCTCGTGCAGGGTGGGAAGGCCGCGATCGAGAAGGCGTTCGGGGCGGTGCCGGTCGAGCCCGTCACCGCGAAGGTGATCCTGGCGGCGCTCGATGCAGCGGCCGCGGATCCCGCGCCACAAGCGTGGCCGAAGTTCGACACGGGCATCGAGGACGACCCGATGGGCTACGAGTACTTCGGCCTCCGCCTGATCGGCGCGCGCTCGAAGAAGGGCGAGGACTGGGCCGTCGTGATCGAGCGGATCTCGGGCTCGTTCTCGCCGTGGGAAACGACGCGCGTCGAGCGCTTCTCGTTCAGCTCGAACGGCTTCGTGTACACCGAGCATCCGATCAAGTTCGTGCTCGATCACATCCCCGATCAGCAGAACGGCGAGGCACTCGACACCAACCTCGACGGCGTCGTGGTCAAGGGACCCGCCGGCAGCGCGAAGCTATCGAACGCGCTCGCCAAGAAGCACGATCTCAAGCCCGGCTACGGCTGCGAGCTCGAGGGCGACCCGGGGTACAACCTCCGGCTGCGCGCGTATCTCGCGGTGCATCCCGGTGCGTTCTGGGCGCCCGCGAAGACGGTGGTCAAGGAGCTCGGCATCGCGGGCGCCGAGCTCGTCGTCGAGAGCGATGCGTTCTGTCATGTCGTCGGCGCGACCTTCAAGAAGCTGAAGGCAACGAGCACGTGGCGCGGTCTGCCGGGAAAGTCCGCGACGTACAAGTCACTCGCCGACGCGATCGTGAATCGCGACAAGAAGCTGTTCGTGCCCGGCAAGCCGAACGTCGACGTTCGCCTGCACGCCGTGCACAAAAACTAGCTGAAGCACTTGGTCAGCCGCTCCCAGTAGTTCGTCGCCCAGCAGGCCGCGAGCTGCTCCTGCATCGCCTCGGGAAATCCCGAGTGGTCGAGAACGACCTTGGTTCCGGTTCCCTCGGCCGCGAGCGTGAAGCGCACCATCGAGAACACGCCGGGCTCCCACATCTTGACGCACCAGCTCGATGTGGCGTCCGTGGATCGCACCACCGAACAGCGAGAACGTCCCGCCTTCGTCGGTCGAGACCTCGGCGGCACGCCCACCGGCTTCTGCGTCGGCCGACATCGTGCGCCGCGAGGTCTCGCGACTGCGCGGCAAGTGCGCGAGGTCAGGCAAGCGGAGCGTGGCGCAAAACTTTCACATCGCGCGCGGATGCTCGCGGGCGGATTCCACGAACGAACGTCCGGCGCGGCCGGATCTGGGGCGCGAGCTTGTCGAACTCGGGTGGGACGATTCCGCGTCACAGCCAACCGCCAGCCGGTCGGCATGGGCTCGTCTGCGTGTCGTGATGAGATCGTGGTTGCGTTGAGCTGCAAGCGGCGCGGGATTCTCGTTCGTCCAGGTATAGAAGGTTTGAGGTCAAAGTAGTTAGCATGCGTCATTCAGCGAAGAAGCGTCGTGCCGATCCGCTCGTTCGGTGCGCTCACCCGAGGTTCCCGCGCACGTCGCGACGCCGCGTCCTGGGCTCTTTGACTCTCGCCTGGGCTGCCAGTTATTGGGGAACGCGCTTTGCAAAGTACAAACGTATGAGGTCAAACAAAATGATGATGCCGTGTCTTCTGCTCGCCGCGATGGGCTGCAGGGGCAAGGTCGAGCCAGAACCCGTGTCTCGCGCCCCCTCCACTGCGGAGACGACACCGCCTGCGGGGACGAACACTCCGCAACAAGCAGCTCCAGAGCTAGCGATCATCACGGTGACCGCCGTCGATATCGATACGAAGCTCGCCGTCATCTGCGGGATCTCCGACAGCAAGGTGTTCTTCACGTTCGACTCGGCCGCGATGCGCCCAGACGCCAAGGAGCTTCTCGCGAAGATCGCAACCTGCGCGCTCGAGGGTCCTGCCAAGGGCAAGGCGCTGCGTGTCGTGGGGCGAACGGATCCTCGCGGCACCGACGAGTACAACAAGGAGCTGGGGATGAACCGAGCACGTGCGGTCGCTGAAGCGCTGCAGTCCTACGGTGTCTCTGACGCGCGCATCGAGATGATCTCGCGAGGAGAAGAGACTGCGGACCCAACCGAACCCGAGGGCTGGCCGTACGACCGCCGCGTGACGGTTCGGTTGGATGGATAGGTCTCGAGGAACAATCGATCAATCAACGTAACCCTGAAAGGAACAAGACCATGGGCACGAAGCAAGACAAACTGATGATCGGCGTCTTTCACACCGCCGGCGACGCACGACGCGCTATCGAGGATCTCCGCGACGCCGGATTCTCGGACAAGAAGATCGGGCTCCTCACTCACGACAAAGACGGCGATCCCGAGGTCAAGTCGTTCCGCGATCTCGAAGGCAACAAGGCAAGTAGTGGCGCTGCGATTGGCGCAGCGGCGGGTGCGGGTGGAGGTGTGTTGTGGGCCCTTGGCATCGCAGTCGGAATTCTGCCGGCGATCGGACCCGTGATCGCCGGCGGCATTCTGGCTGCGGTCGCGGCGAGTGCCGCAGGTGGCGCAGCCGCGGGCGTTCTGGTGGGGACGTTGATCGGGCTCGGCGTCAGCGATGAGGAGGCCGCGTACTACGACGACGAATTCAAGAAAGGACGAACCATCGTCGTCGTCCAGGGCGACGATCGTACCGGTCTGGCGTACACGCTTCTGAACGCCCGGAACTCGCGCAACCCGTACCTGCTTGCACCGCTGCATGCGAAGGAGGAGCACGCACACAGATGAAGCGCAGCTCGCACCGCGCAGCCTGTCGACGAGTCACCAGCCTCGCCGCCCGCCGCCCACTCACGGCGAGCCGGCCGCGATGTTCGCGATCCATGTGTAGCCGAAACAACCGGCGCGGGTCGTGACGATCACCGTGCCTGGGTCGGCGTCGAACACGGCGTCAGGGACATAGAGGGTCTCTCGCGTGCGGCCCGGTCGCCATGACTCGACGACCAGCTGGGGGCGCGCCGACAGGCTCTTCACGCCTCGTTTGCGAACGCGTTCGTGAACCTTCACCCGATGCGGCTCTGGCGCGCTGTCGTCGAACCAGGCGTTCGCGGCCGAGAAATAGCCGAACCCAACGACGCCGAACGATCCACTCGCGAACACGAGACCAGCGACGAGGAACAGGGCTCCCTCGAGAACATCGAGGTCCTTCGCACGCCGAACGATGAGCCAGACCGTGGTGGTCCCACCCAGCAGCACGCTGATCGCGATCATCACGCTGACCGGCGGATCGACCATCTGCCACTCCGTCGAGTGGCCCCCATTGCTCAGGATGATGCCCGAAACTACGAACAGTACGGCCGCGACCCTGATGAGGACGCGCATGACACGCTTACGACTCGCTCGCCGCTCCGCGTCGATGCGGGCGAGCTCGCACTCGTACATCTGATTCGCCGTGTCCTCGATCGAGCTCGCCATCGTCGTGTGAAGAATACTAACGCGCCGCTCAGCCGTTCGGGCCGCTCTGCGCGATCGCGTCCTCGGACGGAAGTTGGCTATCCAGCGGGACGAGAAACACGATGGTGCAATGCGGCATCGTGCCGTCAGCGTCCCGGAGAAGCGTGGTGGTATACGGCGCCGTGGGTGTGGCGTCGATTGCGCGGTCGAACGACGAGCGATGACACTCCGGCGAAGCGGCTCGCGCCGGTGCGTCAGACGTCGTCGAGCGTTCTGGGATCGATACCGAAGTACCTGCGATAGCGCGCCTCGTCAATCTCCACGTACGCACCCGAGTACGGCTGCTTGCCTGCACGAACCTGTGCCCACTCGTCGAGACCACGCGTGGCGACCTCCGCCGCGATGCTGTTCGCCTCTCCCTTGGCCGCGAGCTCGGACAGGTACTCGCTGAAGTACTTCTCGTGGGCGTCCGCCCATGCCTGCCGCTCGTCGTGATCGGTCGATGCGATCAGCGCGAGCAACGCCTCCTTGTCGCGGTCGTGCTGCCGCAATGTCGCCTTCGCGTCGGCACGAATCGCCGCCTGCTCCTCCGGTGTGGAGTGCTGCGCACCCTGCCCTTCCCACGCTTCGTAGCCGCCACCGATGTTGGTTCGACCCATTCGGACGAGGAGACGCTGCAACTCTCGACGTCGATGGGTCGGCGCGGAGATGCTCTCGTGGGACTCGCGTGCCGACGGCGATGGGGGCGCCGGCGGCATCTCATCGCGAGGTTGGGCTGGGTTCTCCGCATGGCGCATCAGGCCGCTCTGAAGCTCTGCGGGGTCGAACCACAGGCCGTGGTCCTTTGGACATCGCTCGATCTCGACGCGGTACAGGCTCACCACGTCCATCGCGACGCCGCACGTTGGACACGCGGTGGGCTCGTTGCGCTGCGCGATCGGAACGAGCGAGAACTCCCCTCGCACACCCGCCGGAAGCATGGCCATCAACATCTCCGCGAGCACCGGCTCGAGGACCCACTGGCCGAGGCATGCTGGGCACGCGCGCACACGGCCGGCATCCTCGAGGCCGACACCGCACCGAGGACACGACTCGAAGCTCTCACGATAGGCCACGCCCGGTACTATCACGAGGACCTGGGCCCGGAAGAGCCGCTTATCCCCCGGACAACCGTCTCCACCGTGTCGCCGGCAGCGACTATGATCATCACGTGGCTGCACGAATCGTCGAGGTCTCGGGACCAAACGGCACCGTCATGGACCTGGATATTTCGCCCGTGCGGTTGCTCGTTGCCGCGCTCGCGTCGATTCACTCAAGCGCGGCTCGCGGCGTGGCGCGCGAGGACGCGGTCGATGTCGGCGTCGGGCAGTCGACCGTAGAGATACTGCTGGCTGCCGTTGAGCCCGAGATGCACGGCGAGCTGCTGTCCCCAGGGAAGGCCCTCGACGCTCGCGATGATCCAGCCGAACGACCGATCATGTCGGATCGAGATAGCGCGCTCGCCTTCGCCGAACGTCTGGTGATCGGAATCGGCGGCGCCGCCGTCGATGCGTGGCCAGAGCGGACCGGTGTCGTAGTGCGCGTCGAGCTCGGTAGCGAGCCGCGCGAGGAGCCCGCGAAGCGCTTCGACATAGGTCGTGGCCGGGGGGATGGACGAGGCCGCCGTGAAGCGCATGAGATCGAGGGGCGATAGGTCGACCTCGCCGATCGTGGACACCTTTACCGTGTCGATGGCGATGCTCGCAGCGCGAACGTGATCGAACACGCGCACGAACGCCAGCCCACTGCCGTCGGGCTGCCCGCCGATCGATCCTGCGCCGATCTCGGCGAGCTGGACGCCCCGGTCACCATCGCGCTGCTCCCAGAGCTTCCAGACTTCGTGACACGGTTGCGGTCCGTTCCAGATCTCGTCGAAGTAGGTCTCGTCCACCACGCGGTGGGCCTCGAAGTCCGGTGGGTGTGTGACGTCGACGATCCAGTCGGCGCGCTCGCCCAGCATCGCTTCGGCGAGTCGGGCCGCGCCGTGCAGTGTGAGCGTGCGATCACCATGCGATCCGACCTGGTGCTGACGGGGCGAGAGAGCGGTCCAGGCCGCGCGGACGGCGGCGGCCTCGCGCGCGGCGAGCCAGGGTTCGAACATGCACGATCGTACATCGAGGCGAAGCAAGGACGTGAGCGCACCAGCCGACCTGACCATCGCTGCGATGGCGGGCTCGACCGAGGACATGGCCAAGGAGATGTACGAGCGCGAGCGCGCCCGCATCGACGCCGAGCGGCGCGCCGCAAGCGCACCCAGACCGGCGCCCTGAGGCATACCGGGCGGGAATCCAGGTTGCGGCGAAGCTCGACACGGCGTCTGCACGGAACCTCGATCTGCAAGATGTCCTTGCGAGATGTCACATCGGGATGGGCGAGGCGTTGTTCGATCGCCGGGACTACGCGAAGGCGCTGACCGAGTACCGCTCGGGTCGAGTCATCATTCGCAACCTCCTCGCCAATGACCAGAAGAACAGTGCTCTGCTGGAAACGGAGCGTTGGCTCAAAACAGCGATCGCAACCATTGAAGGCACGCTGTGATCGACCGGTGACCAGCCTCGAAGTGGGCCTCTTCGAATTCGGCCGACCGCACCGGGCCCCAAGCGCAAGCCTTCCTCGGCGGCCCCAAGGATTGCGAGATCACCGGCAGTCACGCCGGATAGCACCTGGCCGTCGACGCTGATTGGCAAGCGTCCCCGCTCGGCGACGATCGCGATCGCGCGCGCGCCTGATCGGAATCTAGCCGCGGTCTCCAGGAGCCATGCGATCGTTCCCAGCCTCCGCGTCAATTCTTCAGCGCGCAACACTTCTTGAACTTCAGCCCGCTGCCACAAGTGCACGGTTCGTTGCGGCCGACCTTCTGCGAAGCGGCGACCACAGGCGCGATGCGCTTGCGTCGCCACGCGGTCCAGTAGCGGTGCGCCTCGCGCACCGTGACGTCGAGCCGCTCGCGCGCTCGTCGAAGCTGGGGTGTCGGATCCTCGATGACCTTCCCGTCGGAGTCCGTGTGGCCGACGAGGTTGGCCTCGCCTGACAGCACGGCCATCGGAAACAGAAACACGGCGCCGCGCTCGTCGTCGTTCCAGACGTCGTCCATGTGTGCGGCCCTCAGGTA
>JBBQJJ010000425.1:0-7630 GCA_038325805.1 Haliangiales bacterium | reverse complement strand
TAGTAGGGTCCCCTCGCCATGTGGTGGCGCCGGTTCCGATACGTCCTGCTGATGATCGCGCTGTGCTCGATCGCGACCTGCCCGGCCGCGAAGCGCGCGTGCACCGCCAAGCGCCGTGCGAAAGAAGCCGATCAACTGCTCCAGTACATCGCCGATCGCGTCGAGGCATCGATCAAGGCCACGGGCCACGTGCCCGGCACCGCCGCAGGCCCCACGCCACTCCCCACGTGCTGCGAGGTCGGGGGCGCCTGCGAGCCTGATCCCGCCACCTGGGCCACGCCCGGCTGGCAGGCGCTCCAGTTCTCGATCGACGGCGACTACCGCTACACCTACTCCTATCAGCCGGACGCCTCGGGTCGCTCCGCGGTGGTGCGCGCCACCGGCGATCTCGACTGTGATGGCTCGGGTAGCTCCTACGAGGTCGAGATCAGGATCGAAGGCACCGGCGTGACTCGCACGTGGACGCGCAAGCAGGAGTACGAGTGAACCGAGCGCGCGACCGAGATGTGCCCCCGGCAGGTTGATTTGCGGCCGGTCGCACGGTAGCGCTTCTACATGCGCCTCCTGATGTTGCTCGTGTTCGTTGCCGGGTGTGGCAAGGGTGACAAGCCGCCGCCGCCGTCGTCGAATTCGTTGCTCACGCAGGAGTCCGGCCCGTCGCACGGAACGGAGACCCGCAACCCGCCGCCGTCCGCCGACGATCCGGCCGTGATCTTCCGCAACCAGTGCGCGATGTGCCACGGCAACAGCGGCAAGGGCGATGGCATCTCGGCGGGCGCGCTCACCGTCAAGCCGCGCGACTACACCGATCCCAAGTGGCAGGCGAGCGTCACCGACGCCGACATCAAGAAGATCATCCTGCTCGGTGGCAAGGGCGTCGGAAAGAGCCCGTCGATGCCCGATAACCCGACGCTGGGGAACAAGCCCGAGGTGCTGAACGGACTGGTCAAGATCATCCGCGGATTCGGCGGGAAGTGACCTCCGCGATCGCCACGTCGACGGACGGTCTCTGGGCCGTCACGCGCGTCGGCACCCTGCTCACGGTGGTCGAGCGGCCGGTCGATCCGCTCGTCGAGAATCCCGGTCCACCGCCGTGCGTGGCGCTCGCCTCGGAAGATGTCGATCTGGCGATCGTGCTGCCCGGCGGCCTGCTCGTCGTCGAGCGAGCTCCGGCGACGCGCGTGCTGCTGCTGTCGCTCCCCGAGCTCGAGACGGTCGCGGCGATCGAGCTCGAGGCGACGTACAGGGTCGTCGCGGTCACCGGATCGCGCGTCGTGCTCGGTAGCAACGGTCCGCACTACGTCATCCTGCGGATCGCGGCTCGCGCGCTCGCTCCGCAAGGCATCGAGCCCGGCGTCGCGGACTTCGTCGCCGGCATGGAGAAGCATCAACTCGTGTTCGGCCTGCCGAAGAAGCTCGAGGTCTGGGACGCCGTCTCGGCACGCCCGATGCTGCGCATGCAGCTCCAGCTACCGCCACCTCCACGCGTCGTCGGCACGGCGCTCGGCCACCTGTTCGTCACGCGCCCCGGCAGCGATGAGGTCTACGTCTACCGGCTCTCCGACGGCCGACCGTTCCGGCATCAAGCGGGCTCCAAGGTCGAGCGTGCGATCGGTCATCCGGCGTCGGGCATCGTCGTCCTCGTCACGCCGCGCGGCCTCGTGCGGATCAACTGCTTCGCGCACTCACTGACGATGATCGACACGCCCTACACGCCCGGCACCGCGCTCGCGATCCACGGCACCGGCGATGCGGTCCAGCTCGTCGGGGTCACCGAGAGCGGCGAGATCTGGCGCGTCTCGCTCGACACCGCGCACGCCGCAGCCACGCCGGTCGCGGCTCCCCAACAGCTCCAGCGCTCGGTCAGTCACACCGTCGCCGCTGCACCGGTCCCGTGGCGGCAAGTCCTCGTCGCGGCCGCGCGCTCGCTGGTACGCGGCGAGACTGCATCGTTGTCTCTCCCCGACGATTGCGAGATCAGTCAACTCGCCGCCCGGCTCGGGCTCGGCGCGGCCGCACACCGCGCTCTCACCACGCTGTACGGCCTCTACCTGATCGGCGAGCAGCTGTCGATCGCACGGATCGCCGAGATCACCGATGACTGGTCGGAGCCTCTCGGCCAGGGTGAGCTCGCCCAGCTCGCGCTGCTCCGCCGACTTCCCGACGGTCGAGTTCGGTTGCGTCACGGCGCCTCCAATCTGCTCGACAGCGCTCCACCTCACGCGATCCGGCTGGCGGGCCTCACGCCGCGCGGGATCCGCCACGGTGCCTTCAAGCTCGTGCGACGCGGGCGCACCGACGACTCGCTCGAGGCCGCGCTGATCGAACAACTCGGCCGGATCGCCGTGATCGAAGGCGACGTCCGCACCGGTCTCCTCGAGGCGCGCCTCCACGAAGCCGTCGCGCTCGTCCATACCGCTCCACCACAACGCCCCGTGCCGTGGCCGCGCGATGCGAGCGCCGTGATCGTGGTCGAGGAAGGCTCGCCCCGCTGGGTCACCGAGCTGTCGGCCTACGACGCCGGCTAGACCCGCGCTGTCCGGTTGTCCGACTTTGCAAAGTCGTACAACTTGCGCAACCTCGCGGGCTTAGGCCCCGAAACACCTCTCCCCTGGTGCGGGAAATCGAGCCGTCGTGCAGAACGTTGCACGACGACGGCTTCCTGGCGTCCGGGTTTCGGACACTGCTAGTCGCGGTCCGAGAGGATCTGGAGGGCGATGTTGCCCTTGCTGTCGGCGGGCGCCGACCACTTGATCGAGTTGGGTGCACCGGCACGCTTGAGCCGTGCGATCACCGTCTCTCCCTTGAGCTCGACGAGCACCTTCATCGCCGCGCGATACTCGTTCCACACGAAGCGCGCACCTTCGAGTTGCTGCTTCGCCTCGGCGTTGTTCGGGTCCATCGCGAGCTTGTCGTCGAGCTCCTTGAGGCGGTTGACGTAGTCCTCTTCCATGCCGAGCTCGACCTGAAGCTCGTTGACGAACGTCGTGTTGAAGACCTTCGCGGCGGCGAGCGGCGCTGCGAACGTGCGCTCGGTCTCGGGGATCGAGATCCACTCCTCGTGCGAGATCATGTCGGTCATGTCGGTGGTGTCGATCATGAAGTTCGAGAAGGCACGCGAGCTCGACGGCACCCAGTGTGCGCGGGCTTGATCGAACCACAGCATGCGACCGGCGAGGCCGGCGGTGTCGAGCTGGCGCTGCCCGATGGTCAGCACGGCCTTCTCGATGTAGCCCTCGAGGCGATCCCAACCCGCGTCGTCGAGTGCCTCGAAGTCTTCGAAGTCCTTGTTGTCGGCCGCCTTCTGCGCCTCGCCGAAGGTGTTGAAGGCTGCCAGCGAATTGGCCCGGTTCGCCGCCGTCGACAACGAGCGGTACGACGCGAGGAACGAGTCGAACGTGGTCTTGCGCGCCATCGTCTTGTCGAGGCTGACGCGCCACGCGCGGAAGTAGTCGACGTAGTCATCGAAGTCCTCGTCGACGGCGTTCGTGATGATGCGATCGGTGTCGTCGAAGGACACCGAGAGCTCGTGGTAGATCTCGTTGACGGTCTCCGCGATGATCCGATGCTTCTCGAGATCTGCAGGCGAGGCCACCGTGGGGAATTCGCCGGGCAGCTTGAGCTCGGCGGCGGTCACCGTGACGCCGGCCGTCTTGAGGCGGCTGACGATCAGCGACTTGTCGAGGACGCTCTTCGCCAGCGCTTCCATCGCATCGACCTCGGGCTTGTCGCTCGCCGAGATGATGCCGGCGGTCCGCGCGCGGTCGAGGACGTTGAGCACGCCCTGGATCCGCGTCGTGCCGTTCGTGAAGATCGTCCTGAGGTTCGTCGTGCTCGCTTCGTTCATGTGATAGCGGCTGCGCGTCGACCGCAGGTGCACGGCCGGCTCGAGCAGCAGCACACCCTTGTGCGTGCCGATGTCGAGCAACAGGTTCTTGGTCTTGAGCGCCTCGTAGACACCCTTCACCGGCGTGGCCGGTGCGTCGCTGCTGCTCCAGCTGGTCTTGCCGCGGCGAACGTCCGCCTCGAGGGCCTTGACCTCGTCGGCGCTCGCGCCGTCGTTGCGGATGTCGACCTTCGCGGTGGTCTTGTTGCCGTCCGCGTCGATCTCGGTGCCCATCTTCGCGGCGATCAGCAGGCGACGTACCGTGGTCGGGTTGTCCCAGCGCGCGCGACCGCGCAGCTGGATGCCGTTGCCGAGCAAGTTGTAGCCGTGGGTATCGAAGTAGATGTCATCCATCAGATCGGTGCCGAGCGAGAGCTCGCGCTCGCCGCTCGCTTCATCGACCGCGAACCGATCGCTCTCGACCGTCAGTGCGACCAGTGGCATCCGCTCGCGCGCCGCTTGATGCTCGGCATCCCACGGCATCTCGTCGAGCGAGAACCCGTAGGTGAAGGCTTCCATGATCCGGTTCTTGCGGATCCGGTCGTACAACGTGCGGCCGTCGCTGTTCTGCTGGAGCAGGAGCGAGCGCAGGCGCTGGCCCGTCGTTCCCTGAACGCCGAGGACGACCTCGACCTCTTCATTGTCGCGGGCGAACGAGAAGCTCTGTCCCGTGAACGTCTGGTCGTCGATGAACGGGCGGTCGTTCAGATCGTTCTCGCAGCGCGGGACGATCGCCATCACCATCTTGCCGAGCGCGAGGTTGCCGACGAAGTCGACGCCGTCGAGCTCGTTCAGATCATCGTAGATATCGTCATCGGCGGTGCCGGCGTCGCCATCGGGTCCGTTGCGGTGCGCGACGATCGCCTTGGCCGCCTCGTCGGAGAGCCCGGCTTCGCGGAGCCGGTCGGCGGTCGAGGTCGACTCGTTGGCGAACTTGATGACCTCGGCGAGCTGGCACGTCGAGAACCCGCCGTCTTCCTTGGCTCCATTCCCACCAAACGAATCGTCGCGGGAGTCACCTCCAGTCCCAGTGCAACCCATCGTGAGCATGAGGGCGATCGGCCAGTTGATACGCATCGTGCTGCCGCCTTCTACAAGCGACGTGCCCGACTGCGTCACGCGTACGTTGCGCAACAACACGAGCTTCGCTTCGTCGCTGGCTTGTCACCTAGCCGCAAACGGCTGATCCATGAGCCAGGCACCGGCTAGCGATCACGCCGGTTTGACCCGAGATCCCGCGTGGCTCGGCACTTGCTGCGCCGCGCCGTGTGACCTACTTGCGACCGATCGGTGCCCTGTTCGCCACGTTGGTTGCGGGCTGCGCAACGGCCGGTGACCTCGAGATCGAGGCCTTCATCGACAACAGCAAGGGCGACGGCCACTCGATCAAGCTGCACCTCGAGGACGACTTCAAGGTCGATGTCGACGAGCCCTCCGACCTCGCGATCAAGGACGGCGACCTCTACACGGTCTCGGACCGGCACTCGAAGGTCTATCGAATCTCGACCAAGGATGGCGACGTCAAGGACGAGCTGAACGTCGAGGGTACCGACATCGAGGCGATCGCGTTCGACCACGACGGCACGCTCGTCTACGCCGAAGAGAGCAGCGGCAAGATCTGGCGGACCAACGACGACGGTGAGCGCGAGGGCGACCCGATCGAGCTGGGCCGCGATCACAACAGTGGCATCGAGGGCCTCGCGTTCGACGAGGACGGCCAGCTGTGGGCGGCGAAGGAAAAGGACCCCGCGCGAATCTACACCTACCAGCTCGACACCGGCGAGCTCGACGACGAGAAGGTCGACTTCGCGGATGACCTCTCGGCGCTCGCGATCGATCCCGAGACCGGTAAGCTCTACGCGCTCTCCGATCAGGACCGCACGCTGTTCCTCCTCGACCACAAGCTCGAGGTCGACAAGGCGTGGAAGCTACCGATCAACCATCCCGAGGGTATCGCCTTCGATGGCGACACGCTCTACGTCGTCAGCGACAGCGAAGAACGTCTCTACGTGTTCGAGATCGACCGCTAGGGCGCGCTTCGACCGGCTGCACCGCTCCCACAGCCCCTACTCCTGGATCAGCTCGAACTCGTTCGCGACGCCGCTGAAGAACCGCTTCGGCGTGCACGCCGTGTTGTTCACCGTGCCGCCGGTCACCGTGCCGGTGCAGTTCGGCCGGTTACCAACGCCGACGATCTGACCGACGGTCGAGCCGTTGCAGTCGCCGCCACTCAGATCAGAGTCAACGCAGATCCGGAGGGGCTCCGAGACGCGGCGGTTGCCGAGGTTGTCGGTGACGAGGAGCGCAGCGCACGCGAAGCCGTCGCTGATATTCGAGGCACGCGCGTCGAAGGCGAACCCGAGGCAGTTGAAGTCGTCGACGGGCGGGATGCCATAGATCTCCGGCGTGCCATCGAGGTCCTGGATGATCGACGTACTGGTCTCGCCGAGGCACAGCGGCTCCGGCGGATCCACGTCGTCGCCAGGGGCACAGCCCGCGTTGAACCCACCGAACGTATCGCTCGCAAAGAACGCCGTGCCCGCCGGATCGATCGGCGCGAGCGTGATCACCGCGGCTTCGTTCGAGGTCTGTGGGGTGATCGCCGGCACGATATCGGGGTTGACGTCATCGCACTCGCCATCGCCATCGGTGTCGACCACCAGCGGCTTCGTGGTGTCGTCCAACACGTAGAGCTCGACGCGATCGGTGCCGGCACGCGGGACGAACAGCACGCTGTTCACGGTGCCGGTGTTGCTGAGATCGTGGACGCGACCGCGGAGCTCGAACAACTGCGGCACGACCTCGCCGTCGTTAGGTGCGTCGGCGCCGAGTGGATCGAAGTCGCGGCTACACTCGATGCCGTTCTCGCCATCGCGCTTGAGCCGGACCGCCGGTGCATCGAGCGACGCGATCGGACCCTCGTTATCGAGGACGATCTGGACGCCGACCTCCGCTTGCAGGCCTCCGTTGTCGGTGGCGCGCACGATGATCGTCGGTGCGACCAAGCCGGCGAGCGTGATCGTGTCGACCGTACCTTTGAAGTCGTTGGTTCCCGTGACCTGCACCATGTCGATCTCGAGGTTCGAGATCGTCGCGGTGACCGTGATCGGGGGCGAATCGTCGACGACCGAGACCGTGACCTCGATCGAGCCGCGCAGGACGTCCCCCGGCGTCGGGCTGGTCACCGTGATCTTCGGCGGCGTCGCATCCTGCGCATCGGTCACCGAGCCATCGGAGGCGTCGACACCACCATCCCGTGGTTGCGAATCCGGGAAGGGTCCCGAGTCCGGCAGATCCGGGTTGCCGAAGTCATCCTTGTCGCCGCACGCACTCGCCAGCAATGCGACCACGGACACGAAACACACCATTCGCCCCATCTGGACGATCATCGCGCCCTACCGCGGCGAGCGCAACCTTCTCACCGCCTCACATCCATCACATCCATCACATCCATCACAGACGCATCACGGACGCGGACTTCTTGATCGCCTTCTCGACATCCGCCTTCGCATCATTCGCCGCTTCGAGCGACGTGTACTTACCCATCCGCACCCGGTAGTAGTTCTTGCCGCTGACCTCGGCCTCGGTGACGTACGCCGAATAGCCGGCGGACTTGACCGACGACAGGAACGCTTCGGCCTCGTGCCTGTCCTGGAATGACGACAGCTGGAGCGTGAACTTGCCGTTCTCCGGCTTCTTCTCGAGCACCTTCTCGGGGGGCTTGTCGACCGCGGTGATCACGTC
>JBBQJJ010000424.1:0-7731 GCA_038325805.1 Haliangiales bacterium | reverse complement strand
CGGCACCGTCTACCGACGAGGAACCGGCGCTCGCGGATTCGTCGCCGAGAAGTCGAGGGCATCTCCGCGGCAGAAGTTGCGACCATGTTTCGCGCGCAGTCGCCGGAGATGGCCTTCGCTTCGCGGCGCCCACGTTCTCAGCACTTGATCGAGCAGCCGCGAGGTTGAGTCGGGATCTCGAGAAAACAGATCGACCGTACGTTCGAAGGTCCTCCTCAGCGCCAGTAGTCCTTATGGAGGATCGAAGCTGGTCGTGATCGACTCATCATCGTGGACTGCTTGGGCTTCACCGGAAAATCGGTGCAGGCGAAGGGTGCCGGCGCCGCGCAAATAAGCAGCCCAGATCTCGCCATTGACGGTCGCGATCCGAGGGTTACTCCCGATCTCGAGTGGGATGGTGAAACCGGCGGTCGCCGCGTCGACCGGGATCTGATGGAGCGCGAGCGGACCGTCCGGGCTGGTCCGATAGAGGATCGAGCCCTCGTTCCCGAGGGTCGCGAGCCGAGGTTGGAAGCATGGGGAGACGTCGTGACGAGGCCCGGTAGGTCCATCGTTGTCGATCGTGAAGGTGGTGCAGACGCCGTCCTTCTCCACGACCACGCGCGCACCTGTCGGGATCGCGCCGAACGAAGCGAACGTCGCAGGTGGTGAGTAATCAGCTTGTCCGAGCACCACGTTGTTGACGTCGAGGCGTCGGACGACGAGGAGATCGTCGTTGATCGAGCCCACGAGCGCGAAGTCGCCCGTCGACGCGGTCGCCTGTTGCGGATCCATCGCGCTGAGCTGCGAAGACGGACCGGTGTCGTAGCTCTCCCAATCGGGGGCCAGCAGCTTGACGTACCCAGAGCCCTGGACGAACACGAACACGAACGGGCGATCTTGCAGCTGAGAGATGCCGTGCAACGTGTAGCCGCCGACGAGCGCGTCGTGGCGCGACACGAATCCGCCGGTGCGATCGAGGCGAACCATGTACGTGTTGAGCGTGTCGGATTGGATGGCGACGGCCCAGCCGGTCGACAGCTGGGTTGCGCGCAGCTTGATCGCACTCTCGCCGCTGAGGTCGAGCGTGCTGACCGTGCGCGGGCTGCACAGCCGCGGCTCGGCGATCGCGGCATCGGCGGCAGGCGCAGCCTCTTCGTCGAAGCCGAACCGGCCACAACCGAGAGCTCCGCAGAGTCCGAGGAGGAGAACGCCGCGCACGTGTCCCATCGTACCAGCGTGTCGATCAGTTCGGTTTAATGTAATCGCCGGCGCTGTCCTTCTGGAGTAGCTCGAACAACTGCACCGCACGGACTGCGCTCCCTTTGCTCCACGAGGTCTCGACGCCATAGGCCTTCGCCAGCTCGAGGTTCATCCGATGACCGTCGAGCGCCTTCTTGAGGTAGGTGCGCATGCGGTCGTGGACCTCGATGACGTACTGCGCACGCGCAGACGACGCCATTTGCTGCGGAAACGGTGCCTTGACAGTGAGCTCCCAGAGCTCGAAGAAGATGTGGGACATCTGGTAGCCAGCCGCGGTGCCCCAATAGGCGTGGCTGTGACCGAGGGAGGCCTTCCACTTGTCGTACGCCTTCACCGCCAGCACGCGCTTGGCGTCGAGGTCGGCGTAGAGGACGGCGTCGGGTTGGCGGAGGGGTGCGTCGAGGAACTTCCGGTGCGCGACCTCGCCCGCGTAGTACGAGGCCATCGCGATGTAATAGGTGTCGTCGATGCGCGGTGCCTTGCGCCACTCGCCGATCGCCGTGGTGAACGCGGCGTCGGCATCGTCGAACTGCTTCTGCTCGAGCAGCACGTAGCCGCGGCGGGCATAGGCCTCGACCCGGTCGGCGAACGTCAGGTTCGGGCGCGCGACCACGGCATCGAGCGTGGTGAGCGCATCGGACCACTGCTGCTTCTCGCTCTGAAGCGCCGCTATATAAAGGTGGCCCTCGATCGACTCCCGGGACTCGGGGTAGCTGGTGACGAGCTCGCGGAGGGTGGAGATCGTCGCGACGGGATCTCCCTGCTTGTCGAGCAGCGCTGCGATGTTGAACAGCGACACCGGTGCGTAGAGCGAGGTCGGGAACTCGGTGACCAGCTGGCGGTAGCGCGCGATCGCATCCTTGGTGTTGCCGGCCTTCGTCGCGTCGTTGGCGAGACGGAAGAGATCGGCGGTCGCGACGGATCCACCGTTGTCGGGCTCGCCGGGCTTCGGCGCGTGGATGCGGATGATGTCGAGATCGATGATCCGAGGATCCTTGAGGGAGAGATCTCGATCAGCTGGCTTCGCACCATCCTTCGCGATGGCGAGATCGTCTGCCGGGATCGCCGGTGCCGGCGTGGCGGGTTTGGGGAGTGAGGGTCCGGTGGCAGCGCCGCCGCACGCGACGATGAAGACCAGAGACGCGAACCGCATACCTAGTTATGACGCATCACGGGCGTGATCGGTGTGCGGCGGCTCAAGCCGCGATTCTGGCTTGACTGTTTCGTTGTCACACCGCTCTGCTAGTGATCACACATCCAATGAAGGTCGCGTTTACTCACAACCTCCGCCTCACTGACGTCCGCGAGACCGAGAAGGAAGCCGAATACGACAGCGCGGAGACGGTGAGCGCGATCGCAGCTGCGATCGAAGCCGCCGGCCACGAGGTCGAGAAGGTCGAAGTCTCCGGCACCGCGGCCAATCTGCTCGAGCGCCTCGAGACGATCGATCCGGACATCATCTTCAACACCGCCGAGGGCGATACAACGATTCGCGGCCGGATGCGCGAGGCGTTCTATCCCGCGCTGTTCGAGGAGCTCGGCATCCCGTTCACGGGAAGTGACGCGTACACGAACGCGATCACGCTCGACAAGTGGCTGACCAAGCTGCTCGTCCAGAAGGCCGGCATCGATACGCCGCGCAGCGTGCTCGTCACTCCGAGAAACTACGAGCAGATCATCGAGCGCGGCGCCGGGCTGGCGTTCCCCGCGATCGTCAAGCCGAACCACGAGGGCAGCTCCAAGGGAATCTACAACACGGACCTCGTTGCGCGGTTCGGTGGCTTGCTCGGCGGCTCGGTGATCAGGGAGCCGCGCGAGCTGCAGCCCGCGCTCAAGAGCGCGCTGCGCCAGTACCCCGACGGCGTGCTGATCGAGGAGTACATCGAGGGCATCGATGTCGCGATGGGCTTCATCGACGGGATCGGCCACGACAACGGCCTGCTGACGCCCGTCGAGGTGTCGATGGAGTCTGGCGAGTCGGGCCGGACGTTCAACATCTACGACTACCGGCTCAAGAACATCGAGCCCGGCAAGGTCCAGTACCGCTGCCCCGCGAACATCCCGCGCGATGTCGCGGCGCGCGTGCGCACCATCTCGATGGAAGCGATCAAGACGTTAGGGCTCCGAGATGTGGCGCGGCTCGATTACCGGGTCACCTCCGAGGGCCGGATCTTCCTGCTCGAGGTCAACGCGCTGCCGGCGCTGAGCTCGTCGAGCTCGCTGTTCGCAGCCACCGCGCAGCTCGGCTTGACGTACAACGCCACCATCGCGTCGATCTTGAACGCGGCGGCGCTGCGCACCGGCCTCGCCACGGCCTCGCAGCTCGGCGGTCGCACCAAGCAGCGGTCGAAGCAGCCGATCCGGATCGGCTTCACGTACAACGTCAAGCGCCAGGATAAGGGCGATGACGAAGCCGAGTGGGATCCGCCGGAGACGATCATCGCGATCGCCAACGCGCTCGCCCGCCAGGGTCATATCGTCGTTCACCTCGAGGCCACGCCGGATCTGCCGCGCGTGCTCGCGGAAGCCGATGTCGACCTGATCTTCAACATCGCGGAGGGTGTCGAAGGTCGCAACCGCGAGGCGCAGGTCCCTGCCCTCTGCGAGCTGCTCGGCATCCCGTACACCGGCTCGGACTCCGCCACGCTCGCCATCGCGCTCGACAAGGCGCTCGGCAAGAAGGTGCTGCTCCAGCACGACATCCTGACGCCCAAGTTCCAGGTCATGGAGTCGGCGCGCGAGCGGCTCAACAGCGACATGAAGTTCCCGCTGATCGTGAAGCCCAACGCCGAAGGCTCCTCGAAGGGCATCGACGCGAAGAACGTGGTCGATAGCGAGGAGGAGCTGCGCATCGCGGTGAAGAACTGCGTCGAGAAGTACCGCCAGCCCGCGCTGATCGAGGAGTACATCACCGGTCGCGAGTTCACCGTCGGGCTGCTCGGTGACAAGCGCCCACGCGTGCTGCCCCCGATGGAGATCAAGTTCAAAGACGAGGGCAACAAGCGTCCGGTCTATGACTACGGCGTCAAGCAGGAGTGGGAGCAGCACGTCTACTACGAGTGCCCCGCGAAGCTGTCGGAGTCCGAGCTCAAGGCGATGGAGAAGATCGCGCGCGCCACGTTCTGGGCGCTCGATTGCCGCGATGTCGCGCGTGTCGACATGAGGATGGATGCCGATGGGCGGATCTACGTCCTCGAGGTCAACCCGCTGCCGGGGCTGACGCCGGACTACTCGGACCTCGTGCTGATCGCGAAGGCGAGTGGCATGGAGTACGACCAGCTGATCGCCGAGATCATGGTCGGTGGTCTCCGCCGGATGCGCGACAAGCGCCGCGAGGAGCGCGAGCTCGAGCGCGAGCGCGAGGCGAAGGAAACGAAGGCGTCCGAGCTGTCCAAGCTCGATAAGGAGAAGCCGAAGCGGGCGCGCGCCCCGGTCGAGGTGCGCAACGGCAGCGACAAGACGGAGCGTCCGAGCGATGGGACGATCAAGGCGCAGTTGAAGAGGGATCGCTCCGATCCGGTGGCGGCGAGAGCGGCGGAGTCGGATTCGGATTCGGTGGCGGCGCCCGCGGTGGCGGGAAGCAGCACGACGCACTAGGACGCACGAGGACGAACGCACGCCGCAACCGAGCTCCCGACGTGAGACGCGTGGCCATGAAGATGCTGGTTTGCGTGCTGATCGCGGCCTGCGGTGACTCGCAACCGGCGAGCACCTCCGACAAGCCGCCCGACAAGCCGCCCGACGAGGTGTACGTCGCGGGCCAGAAGATTCCGATGCGGAAGGGCGATGTCCTGTTCTGGTCGACGCCTGATGTGCGAGTGCACCGGATGCTCGAGATCGCGAAGGTCGGGCCCGGCGACGTGGTCTACGACCTGGGCTGTGGTGACGGGCGGATCGTGATCGCGGCAGCGCGTGACTTCGGTGCGCGTGGGGTCGGCATCGACATCGACGACAAGCTGATCCGCGACGCGCAGGAGGCGGCGAAGACAGCGGGCGTCGCGGACAAGGTGGAGTTTCGGGTCGGCAACATGTTCGAGACCGACTTGTCGAAGGCGACGGTCGTCGCGCTGTATCTCCTCGAGCACTTGAACTTGAAGCTGCGCCCGCGGCTGTGGAGCGAGCTGTCTGTGGGCGCGCGGGTGGTGTCGCATGTGTTCGGGATGGGCGATTGGAAGCCGGATCGGGAGGAGACGGTTGCCGGCAAGCCGATCTACGTGTGGACGATCGGAGAGACACAGAAAGCGAAGTGAGCGGATCGCGTGCATCGCCCCGAGATATGACCGCCGTCATAACGAGCGTGACCGGAGGTGGGTCCCACGGGTCCTAACGGACGCGGGGTTAGCGCCACCTCCGTGGTCCTCGCTGGCGGAGCCGAGGCAGTGGGTTCGCGCAAGCTGTCGCCAACCTCGGCCCCCGAGGAGATCGACGTAGGCACCTCGGCCGGTCCTGACTCTGCCGCCGGCCGCGAGACCGACGGTCGTCTCGAGAGCACGTCGCATCGCTCGCCTGGTCATGCACCTGCTCACCGAGACGCACGACGCAGGAAGCTCGAAGCTCGAAGGAGCAACTCGGGCGAAGTCTGGAGGGTAGACGGGCTATCCTCCCCCGCGTGAAGGTCGCCACTCGCATCACTGTCGCCACCGCCGTCGTGGTGGCCATCGCGGCGGCGGCCTACGCACTCCTCGACCTTCGCGAGCGTGGGACGGACCGCCGCTTCGCCGTCGAGCGGGAGGCACGCGCGATCGCGACGACGCTGCGGGTCGCACTCGAGGCTCGCGTCCTTCCCAAGATCCCGAGCGACGCCGAGCTCCGCGAGCTCGGTCGTGCGACCGGCGGATGGCGCGTCCAGGTGGTGCCCTCGGAGACTGCGGCGACCGCGAGCCCCGCGTACTCCGACAGCCAGCTCAAGCGGCTGCGCCAGTTACTCGACGCACCGCACGTCACGCTCGCCGATGTCGAGGACGACCTGTACTTCCACGACGCCATCCTGTCGTCGGGTCGTGGCGATGAAGCCAAGGTGCTCGGGATGCTCGAGATCACGCGCTCCGCCGACATCCTCGCGATCACCAACGAGGACAAACAGCGGGCACTCGTGCTCGTGCTCCTGATCGTTGTCGTCACCACGATCGTCGTCGGCGCCCTCGCGAGCCGGTTCGTCAGCCGCCCGATCACGAAGCTGCTGCGCGGGATCGATGACGTGGCGAAGGGCGACCTGTCGCACGTCATCCTGTCGGAGCGCGACGACGAGATCGGCACGATCGCGACGCGGTTCAACGAGATGACGTTCTCGCTCCGCGAGTCACGCAGCGAGACCTCTCGCCAGAACGAGGCGAAGCTCGCGCTCGAGCAGCGGCTCGGGCACACCGAGAAGCTCGCCACCATCGGCCAGCTCGCCGCCGAGATCGCGCATGAGGTGGGGACGCCGCTCAACGTCATCGCGGGTCGCGCGCGGTCGATCCAGAAGAAGTCGAGGGAGCCGGAGGTCGTCGAGAAGAACGCCGAGATCGTCGCCGAGCAGACGGCGAGGATCACGCGCATCATCCAGCGCCTGCTCGATTTCACGCGGCGGAAGGTCGGCTCGCCGGAGCGCAGCTCGTTCAAGATCGACGAGCTGGTCACCACCACGCTGGAGCTCCTCGCCGGCCAGCTCGCGAGCGCGAAGGTGAAGTCCAAGATCGAGCGCGGTGACAAGCTACCGGCGGTGGCAGGCGATGCGGATCGCATGCAGCAGGTGCTGATCAACCTGATGCTCAACGGCGTGCAGGCGATGCCCGATGGCGGCGTGCTGTCGATCGAAACGCACCTCGTTCGCCGCGCGCGTCCCGGCCTCGAAGGTGAGAGCGACTTCGTCTCCGTCTCGATCACCGACACCGGCATCGGCATCCCCGCCGACATCCGCGAGAAGATCTTCGATCCGTTCTATACGACGAAGGAGGGCCAAGGCGGCACCGGGCTCGGCCTCGCGGTGTGCAGCGGCATCGTCAAAGAGCACGATGGTTGGATGGACGTCGAGGACGCGCCGGGTGGGGGCACCGTGTTTCGCGTCTTCGTCCCTGCGTGATCGCTCGGCGACCCCGTGTCGATCCTCGACCAGGCGAGCCGTCATCGCTCGCGAAGCGGTGTGGGTATCCGCTCACGGCCCTCGGTCAGAACTCGCCGCCGTAGCCGTAGCCACCGTACGCGCCGCGCGGGCCGGCGAGCTTGGTGACCTGCGCTTCGGCCGCGTCGTCGAGCTCGGTGCCGCGACCGCGCAGCTGGATCGCGACGACGTTGCGGATCTCGTCCTTGGTCGACGGATCGTTGAGGATGCCGATTAGCGTCTGATCGACCTCGGGGCCGCCGTTGTACGACATGCCGATCGCCATCTGCGCGACCTGCGGATCCGCGTCGTGCATCAGCGCCGCCATCTGCTGGCTCGCGCGCTGGTCGTCCATCGCCGCGAGACCGCTGATCGCCGCGATCCGATCCTCCGGCTTGCCGGACTTGCTC
>JBBQJJ010000423.1:0-7759 GCA_038325805.1 Haliangiales bacterium | reverse complement strand
CGCGCGACGGCGTGGTACCGCGTGCGGATCAACCTGTCGAACGTGCCCGAGGATCAGCGGCCCGCGCAGGGAACGCCGGATCCCGACTACGACGTGAAGGGCGAATGGGAGGACTGGTTCACCTCAGCCGCCGGCGAGCGCAAGCAGTAGAAGCGATCCGATGACCACCGCCGCGCCGATCCCGACGTACTTCACTCCTCGCTCGAGCCCGCCGCTGCCCGCGCACTCGGCGACGCAATAGCCGACGCCACCGCCGATCGCGGCGAACGTCAGCGTGGTCGCCACCTTGCTACCCGAGAGCTCGTACCGCTGCTTCTTCAGCGCGGGCTGATCCTCGGCCGAGCGACCGGCCTTACATCCCGGCGCATCGAGGCTCTCGACGCAACCCTCGACCAACGCGCGTACCGTGAGCTCGACTGGGCGTTCGGTGCCACCGTCGTCGCGGAGACGAACGAACACGAGCTCGTCGGCGGAGACCTCGACCATGCCTTCCTTCACGAGCACCGTGGCCTTGCCGGTGGCAACGACCTGCTTCGCCTCGCGCGCCAGATCGATCGGCATCACCGTGCGGCGGTGAACGATGCAGCCGGTGAGCAGCAAGCAAACCATGACGATCCGCATGGGGATCGAACGAGCGCCGGTCGGTAGCTACTCGGGATGCTGGCGTGAACTTCGCGTGAACGGAGAGCGGGCGCACGGATACCGAGCGATGACCTCATGAGGAGACCGCCCCAGCGAGCTCGAGCGATCTCGATCGTAGGAGCGTCGAACCTCTGGTCTACCCGAAGATCTCCGCGAGCTCTTGCGGCGGCGAGACCTCGAGCTGGTCGTAGCGACAGTCCGACGCCGGCTTGTCGGGCCGCCAGCGCTTGAAGTGAGAGCCGTGGCGGAAGCGAGCGCCTTGCATGTGGTCGTAGCTGACCTCGGCGACACGCTCGATCCGCAGCGGCACCCACGACAGATCCTTGTCCTTCTTCGTCCACCGCGACTTCGCACCGGGCATGCGTTGCTCGTTCTCGCCCTGGGTAAACTCTGCCCACGAGCGCCATGGGTGGACCTCTTTCGCGCCTTCGATCAGCGGGCGCAACAGATCTGCCATCGCCTCGCGCTCGGCGTTCTTGAAGCCAGAGCACACGCCGACGTGATGGAGCTGGCCCTCGGCATCGTGGAGACCGAGCAGCATCGAGCCGAGCAGCTTGTCCTTGCCGCCCTTGTACCAGCGGAAGCCGGCGACCACGCAGTCGGCGGTGCGCGCGTGCTTGATCTTCAGCATCGCGCGCTTGCCGGGTTGGTAGACGCCGGTGTCGAGCTTCGCCATCACGCCGTCGAGTCCGGCGCCTTCGAAGCGATTGAACCAGTCCGTCGCGACGGCGCGATCGCGCGTCATCGGCGAGATGTGGACGGGCGGCTTGACGTGCTCGAGTGCCTCGCGCAGACGATCGCATCGCTCGGCCTGCGGCTTCCCACGCAGATCTTCGTCCCCGAACGCGAGCAGGTCCCAAGCGACGTACGACGACGGATGCTGCTCGGCGAGCAGCTTGACGCGCGACTCGGCGGGATGGATGCGCATCAGCATCGCGTCGAAGTCGAGCTTGCCCTGGTTGACGATCACCACCTCGCCATCGAGCACGCAGCGCTCCGGCAGGATCGCGCGCAGGTGCGCCTCGAGCTCGGGGAAATACCGACCGAGCGGCTTGAGGTCGCGGCTCTGGATCATGATCTCGTTGCCGGCCTTGAACACGATCGCGCGGAAGCCGTCCCACTTCGGCTCGAAGATCCAGCCATCTCCCTCGGGAAGCTCGTTCGACAGCTTCGCGAGCATCGGCTCGACGGGCGGTGGAAATGGCAGCTTCGACATCGCGGCAGAACGGTACACTGAGCGTCATGCGTGTGCTCGTGATCGCGATGCTCCTCGTCTCGAGCTCCGGTGTCGCCTCCGCTGGGGAGCTGTGCGAACCGAACGCGCGGTTTCGCGGCGCGGTCGTGGACCTCGACGTCAAGGACGCCGAGATCCACGAGGTCTACCGCCTGCTCTCCGACGTCGGCCGCGTCAACATCGTGCTGCCCGACGACGTCGCGGGGAAGGTGACGCTGCGCCTCAAGCGCGTGCCGTGGGATCAGATCGCGTGCACCGTCGCCGCCGTGCATCGGCTCGTGATCAGCGTCAACGGCAACGTCTTGCTCGTCACGAAACGACCGCCGCCGCCGGCGAAGTGATCAACCCTTCAAGATGCCGAGGGCGCAGCCCTGTGGATCGACGAGCACGCTGAACCGCCCGACGTTCGGAATGTCCGTCGGTGGCACCACGATCGTGGCGCCGAGCTTCTTCGCCTTCTCCGCGGTCGCATCCGGGTTCGCGACCTGGACGTACGGCAGCCACGCGTGCGGTTGCTGCGGCATCATCTGCTTCATGATCCCGGCGCGCGGTTGGCCGTCGGCTTCGAGCACGTGGTACGTGCCCATCTCGCCCATCTCCATTCCCTTCGCGGTGAAGCCGCCGATCTTCGAGTAGAACTCGACCGACTTCGCGGGATCCTTCGATGCGAGCTCGTTCCAGCAGAACGTGCCATCGACTGGCGCTGCTTGTGGCTCGGCCTTCGCCGGTTGCCACAACGCGAAGGCTTCGCCCTGCGGATCCGCGACGATCGCCATCGTCCCGAAGTTGTCGACGGTGAACGCCGGCTTCAGCGTCTTGCCGCCGAGGGCCTCGATCTGCTTGCTGCTCGCACGCGCATCGGCCACCGCGAGGTGAGTCAGCCAATGGGCCTCGGGGGGCGCGCCCTGGGGCGTCACCTGATACCCGCCGATCGTGCGCTCGCCAACGCTGATCATCGTGTAGTCGCCGCCGGGCATCGGGACCTTCTTGACGCCCCAGTTGAACAGCTCGCCGAAGAAGCCCTGCGCCTTCGCGATGTCCTTGCTCACGTACTCGAACCAAACGAACTTGCTCATCTCGGTATCTCCTTTGACCATTGGTCGAACGGAGACGGGCGAGATCGACAACGCCCTCGAAAAATCTTTCGCGAGTGGTCTCAGCTGCGTAGCGGGAGGGGCTGACCCTCGTCCACGAACGACAGCGAGGCCGAGTTCAGGCAGTAGCGCAGCCCGGTCGGGCGCGGGCCGTCATCGAACACGTGCCCGAGGTGACCGTCGCAGCGCTTGCAGCGGATCTCGACACGCCGCATGCCGTGGGAGACATCGGAGATCTCGGCGACGTGATCGCGATCGAACGGTTGGAAGAAGCTCGGCCAGCCGGTCCCCGACTCGAACTTCGCGTTCGACGTGAACAGCGGCAGCGCGCACAACCGGCAGGTGTACGTGCCCGTCTTCTTGTTGTCGAGGAACACGCCGCAGCCGGCGCGCTCGGTGCCGTGATCGAGGAGCACGTGACGCTCTTCCGGGCTGAGATCCTTCGCCAGAGCGGTCACGCGATCCTTGGACAACGGAGTGAGGTCGAAGCCAGTGTTCGAGGTAGCCATACCAGAGGCATACGCCTTCTCGCGTGGTGTCGTTACTCACCGAAAACGAAAAAGACGCCCTGCGGCGTCTCGTCGTTACGACCTACCTGACAGGGTGGGCTAGTAGCCGCCGCCGTCGTCGTCGTTCACGTCGTAGCTGTCGTCGTCGTAGTAGACGTTGATCGACGTGTCGGGCGCGTAGTGGCCGCTGTTCCACTGCCACTCGCCACCGCTCCAGCCCCAGCTACCCTGGACCCAGACGTAGCCATACTGCGCCGGGTAGTTCTCGACGATGATCTGCGGGCGAACGCGAACATCGTAGTAGCGCTGCCGGATCACCGGGCGGTTGTAGACAATCGAGCGGCCGTTGTGAAAACGGAAGTTACCGTTGTTCACGTAGAGCGGACGGCGATCGATCACGCGGCGGTTCGCGCGAACCGGACCCGTGTAGCGCGGGCGGCGATAGCCACGGTTGCTCGACTGCGGGCGGTAGCCGCGATTGCGTACGACCGGTCGAGGGTTGTAGTTGCGGCCTCTGTCTCGCTCGTACCGATCGTTCTTCCCGTCGCGATCACGGTCGCGATAGCGATCAGCGTCGGCGATGCCAGCCGACAAAATGACTGCGAGAAGTGACAGGGTGATCATGCGCATGGGTTTCAGGATACTCCTTGTTCGTTGTACGGAGTCGAGAGAGGGATGTAGTTGTTGGTGTGAAAAGTGTCTCTCGACATGGCAACAGGTGCGACAGACGCAAACGGGCGCGATCTAGACGATCGCGCCCGGGGTTTGGTTTAGAAAAATCTCAGTGATCGCAGCCAGGATCACTGATGTTGCTGTAGCCGTAGTCGGAGTCGTAGCCGGAGTCGGAGTCGTAGCCGGAGTTGTAGTTGGAGTTGCTGTAGCCGGCGTCGACTTCGTAGTGACCGTTGGTCCAGCTCCACTCGTAACCGGTCCACTGCCAGTTCCCCGCGACCCAGAGGTAGCCGGGCACCGTCTCGTAGTTCTCGACGAGAATGGTCGGGCGAACTTGATAGTTGTAGTAGCGCTGATGGATGACCGGGCGGCGATAGACGACCGAGCGACCACCATGGAAGTGGTAGCGGTCGTTGTTGACGTACACCGGGCGGCGATTGTTCCAGCCGCGGTCGCGAACGACGGAGCGGTTGTATCCACGGTCCCGAACCACCGGGCGGTTGTAGCCACGATCCCGAACGTTTCCGCGGTTGTTGTAGTTGCCCCGGTCGCGCACGGTGACGCGGTCACGCCGGTCATGGTCGCGTCCGCCACGGCGGTCCGCAGCCGCAGTACCCGCGGTCCCGAGGATGAGGAGAGCAGTGGCGATGAGGAGCTTCTTCATGATGGTCAGATGTTCAGCACCTTGTGTGCCAGCCGAACCATCTCAATGATCCCTGCAGCTTATGCAGTCAGCTGCGGGGTTTGCAGGACTCCCGCTGCGGAATCCGCAGTGTGGGCCTGCAGCTCCTGCAGGCTCCGAACTACCCATCCACGCCGTAGCGTTTGAGCTTGTCGTACAAGGTGCGTTCGCCGATCCCGAGCAGCTCCGCCGCGCGCCGGCGATTGCCGCTGACGACCTCGAGCGCGTGAAGGATCGCGTCCTTCTCGAGCTCGGCCAGCGGCTTCACGACATCCGACTTCGTGGTCTTGGTCTCGCCACCGTCTTCGATCCAGATATGCGCGGCGTCGATCGCGTCGCCGTCCGCGAGGATCGCGGCGCGCTCCAGCGTGTTCGCGAGCTCGCGCACGTTGCCTCGCCACGTTGCCCCGAGCAGTCGGTTTTCCGCGCTCGCGGTCAGCTTCGGCATCGGGCGCTTGAGATCGCGCGCGATCCGTTCGAGCAAGTACTTCGCGAGCGGCAGTAGATCGGTCTGGCGATCGCGCAGCGCCGGCAGCTTGATCGGGAACACCGCGAACCGGTGATAGAGGTCCTCGCGAAACATCCCCTCGTCGATCATCGAACGGAGATCGCGGTTGGTCGCCGCGATCCAGCGGACGTCGACCTCGAGGGTGCGACTGCCACCAACGCGCTCGAAGCGCTTCTCCTGCAGCACGCGGAGCAACTTCGCCTGGAGCTCCGGCTTGAGCTCGCCGACTTCATCGAGGAAGAACGTGCCGCCATCCGCGAGCTCGAGCCGACCGCGCTTGCGCTCGGTGGCACCGGTGAACGCGCCCTTCTCGTGACCGAACAGCTCGCTCTCGAGCAGCTGCTCGGAGAGCGCCGCGCAGTTGATCGCCATGAATGGCTTGGTCGCGCGAGGGCTCTGTAAATGGATCGCACGGGCGGCGACTTCCTTGCCGGTGCCCGATTCGCCGAGCAGCAGCACCGTCGCGTTGGTACGCGCGACCTTCTCGATCGCCTCCACCACGGGATCCATCGCCGGGTCGCCGTAGGTCAGGGGCGGGCCAGATAATTCGACATGGCGCTCTTGCCCGTCGACCCGATCCTTCAACCCGCGGCGCTCGACCGCGCGGGCGACCAGCAAGCGCAGCTCGTCCGGGCCCGAGATCGGCTTCTGCAGATACTCGAACGCGCCGAGCTTCATCGCTTCGACCGCGTTGTCGACGGTGCCGTGCGCCGTCATCACGATGACCTCGACCTCGGGCTGCTCGGCGCGCACCTTGCGCAGCAGCGCCATGCCATCGAGGCCGGGCATCTTGAGGTCGGTGAGGACCAGATCGAAGCCGCGCTCGTCGAGGATCTTGGCCGCTTCGCGACCATCCTTCGCAGCGATCACGGTGTGCTCGTCGAGCTCGAGGCTGTCCACGATGAACTCGCGAAGCCCAGCTTCGTCGTCGGCGACCAGGATCCTTGCCATGTCAGTCCTCCGGAATCTCTGCGCGGAACAGTGCACCACCGCCGGGGTTGGTCTCTACCGAGATCGTGCCGTTATGTTGCTCGATCACCCGCCGCACGACGGCGAGACCGAGGCCCGTGCCCTGGGTCTTGCCGGTGTAGAACGCCTCGAAGATCTTGTCGCGGCTGTCCTCGGGTACGCCCGGGCCGCGATCCGCGATCTCGATGACGAGTCGCTTGTTGACCAGCTTGACGCGCGCGATCACCGGCGGGCCGGGGTTGGCGGGCGCGCCAACGCCGGCCGAGGCAGCGACGGCGTTGTCGACCAGGTTGACGATCACCTCGCGGATCCGCGCGGCATCGAGCGGCCATTGCTTGGGAGCGCCCGTGGTCTCGACGGTGACATCGCCCTTGATCGACTCGGCGGCTTCGCGGACCAGCGCCGCGGGATCGATCGGGACGCGCGAGATCTCGCCGGTGCGCACGAACCGGAGCAGGTCGTTGGTCAGCGACTCGAGGCGCACGGCCTCTTCGACCACACGCTCCGCCTTCGCCTTTTCCTTGCGCTTCTCGCTCGGCAACATCGCCGCGAGCAGCTGCGCGTTGCCCTTGAGCGACGCGAGCGGGTTCTTGATCTCGTGTGCGAGCACGGCGCTCATCTCACCTAACGTCGCGAGCCGGCGCTCGCGTTCGCGGGCGCGCTCCTCGGCGTTGCGCCGCGATTCGCGGAGCACGAGGACGATCGAGACGGCGAGCAGGCTCGCGGCGGCGATCGCACCGATGCCGAGCGTGGCCGTCGAGGCGTCGCGCAGCTCGTCGGCCTGGATCGGCTCGAGCTCGACGACGACGCGCCAGTTGCGGCCCCCGTCGCGCAGCCGGCGGAACCGGCGCACGTTGAATCGCAGCCGGCCTTCGCTCTCGTTGAACCGATCGTTGTTCGAGCGTCCCTCGGGAACATCCGTGGGATCGAAAGACGACGCGCCCGCCGAGTGGATCACGCGCTTGCTCTCCACCATCGCGAGGTAGCGCAGACCTTCGTCCGCGTGCCCCTGCAAGATGGTCTGCAAGTCGGTGTCGCTCGGCGGGCCTTCCAGATCGGCGAGGTCAGCGCGGATCGCCTGTTCGATCGCGAGTGCCTGACCACGCCGGACGGCGTCGGAGGCGTCGATCACCGACGACCTCGTGCTCCACACCGTCGCGATCAGCGCGATGCCGATCAACAGGAACGTCACGACCACCGACCAGCCGGCCAGGGGCCGGGAGGTCCGCGGACTACGTCCTCGTAGATTCAGCACGCGCCGCAGCATACCTACTCGTTGCTATCCGAGCGATGGCCACGCGGGCCGCGTTGCCCGTCTTGATCGCCACGCATTCCACGCTTGTGGAATCCGCCGCGACCGAGCATGCGCCGGGCTTCATCGAAGCTCAGCACACCGTCGTGGTTCTTGTCGAGGCGATCGAACTTCGCCTTCGTCATCGCGGCACGCTC
>JBBQJJ010000422.1:0-7794 GCA_038325805.1 Haliangiales bacterium | reverse complement strand
CCAGGCGTTGCCGCGCTACGCGTTCGTCGCCCCCGAGGCCTCGCACTACCGGATCCGCAAGGAACCGAGTGACGAGTACTGCTCGACGATCGAGGCGCTGATGTATGCGCTCGGCGCGCTCGAAGGCGATCCGGCGAGGTTTCGCGCGTTACTCGATCCGTTTCACGCGATGGTCGACGCGCAGCTCGCCGCGATGGCCGCGCGCCCGATCCGCCGGTTTCGCAACGCCAAGCCTGCGGTCGATCCGCGCGAGCGCGTCCTGCCGCTCGTGCGCGATCGGTTCGACGATGTCGTCCTCGTCGTCGCCGAAGCGAACGCCTGGCCGTATGTCAACGACGGTTCGAAGCCACCCGACGAGCTGATCCATCTCGTCGCGTACCGGCCGGCGACGGGGGAGGTGTTCGATCGAATCGCGGCACCCGTCGGTGATCTCGCTCCGTCGACGAGCTTTCACTGCGAGCTTGCTGTCGATCGCTTGCTCGCCGGTGCACCGCGTGCCGACGTCCTCGACGCCTTCGCGCGCTGGCTGCGTCCCGCCGACGTGATCGGCGCGTGGGGGTACTACACGCCCGATCTGGTGCTCGCCGCCGGTGCCGCGCTGCCCGAGGAGCGCTTCGATGTTCGCTTCGTCGCGCAGCGCGTGCTGCATCGCCGCTTCGGTTCGCTCGAGGCGCTCGCCAACTCGATCGGACCTCCGGGCAAGCCACTCGCCGAGGGCCGCGCCGGGCGGAGGCTCAGCGCGCTCGCCCAGATCGTCGCTACCTGGCGTTGACGATCGTCTCGGGCCCAACCGTGTAGACGATGCAGGTGCCGAAGATGCCCTTGCGACCCTTCGGGTTGTCGGAGAGCCAGCTCTCCGCATCGCGCACGCCCGGGTCGCGAGACGACATGCCACCGACGACGATCGCGTCGCAACCCATCGCACCGGCGCGCTCGCGCAGCTTGCCCAGCATCTCGGCGGTCTTGTCCATCGAGAAGCTCGATGTCTCCTCCGCCTCGAGCAACAGGACATCGACGTGCGGCCGCGCGGGCGCGCCGGAGGTGTAGAGCTCGACCGCCGCACCCGGCCGCGGAGCCATCTGGACGGGAGACGGGTTGAGCGCGGTCGCGTGGATCGAGGTGCCACAACCAGCCGCGAGTACCAAGGCCAGGAGAACTTTCGTCATGCTCGGCACTGGAGCAAGCAGACGGCCAGCCTCGGGACGACGCGCGAGCTGGTAGTTACACGCGAGTCGTGAACCCGGCGGTGTGGCGACACCACACCAGCTACTTCAGGCTGGCGATCTCGTCGTCGGTAAACCCGTACTCGGCCAGCACTTGCTTCGTGTGCTGCCCCAAGGCGGGTGGCGGGTGTGGACTCGCAGGAACACCCAGTGGGGTGCGGATCTGGCGGAGCGGGCCGGCTGGCCCACCGTCGACGGTGAAGAACACTTCGCGTGCGACGTGCAGTGGATGATCGGGGAGCTCTGTCATCTCGAGCACGATCTCGACGCAGCAATCGTGCGGTGCGAGGTGCGCTTGCCACTCGGCCGCCGTCTTGGTGGCAAAGATCGCCGCGAGCTCCGCACGCGTCTTCGCCTGTTGCTCGGGCTTGCCGATGATCTCGGCGACGTTCGGCGTGCGACCGAGCGCCTGGTTGAGCGCGATCCAGAACTTCGGCTCGAGCGCACCGACCGCGAGGAAGCGATCGTCACTCGTCCGATAGATCGAGTAGCAGGCGAGCGCGCCGTTGAGCGTCTCGTGGTTGCGCGTCGGCTGCTCTCCGCAATCCATGTTGCCGAGCTCGGCGGCGAGCAACGCGAGCGAGCCTTCGCACATCGAGATGTCGAGGTGCGCGCCCTTGCCGGTTCGCATCCGACCGACCAGCGCACCGAGGATCGCGGTCGCCCCCCACAGGGCACCGCCCGCGAGATCCGCGATCTGCACGCCGGGCATCGAAGGCGAGCCATCGGCGACGCCCCCGCCCATCGCGAGCACGCCCGACAGCGCGATGTAGTTGAGGTCGTGGCCCGCGCGATGGACGTACGGACCGGTCTGCCCGTAGCCGCTGATCGAGCAGACGACGATCTTCGGATTGCGAGCCGCGAGTGCGGCGTACGAAATGCCGAGCTTGTCCATCACGCCGGGTCGGAAGCTCTCGACCACGACGTCGGCGCTCTCGACCATCTTCAAGAAGGCCTCGCGCCCCGCGGCGGCCTTGAGGTCGAGCGCCAGCGATCGCTTCCCACGGTTGACCGCGAGGAACCGACCGGCGATGCCGGCCTTCCCGGGAGGAAGCGCGCGCAGGTAGTCACCGATGCGCGGATCCTCGACCTTGACGACGTCCGCGCCCATGTCGGCGAGCACCATCGTGAGAAACGGCCCCGGAAGGAGCCGCGACAAATCGAGAACGCGAATGCCTTGCAGGGCATCCGCGAGTGGAGCATTCACTTGGGGCGAGCGAGCTCGAACAGCTGCTGCAGCTTCATCGCCAGCGTGACGTCGCCGGAGACGCGGAGCTTGCCGGCGAAGAACAGCTGCATGCCGGCGTTGGGGTCGCCACCGAGCATGGTCTTGAAGTCGTCGTTCGAGACTTCGACCGTGCACTGCGCCTTGTCGCTCGCGCCCTTGGTGCACGTCGGCGGCTTCGCCACCGTGTCGACCGTCCAGTCGCCGCCGCCCTCACCGGAGATCTTGAAGGCGTAGATCGCGTTGAGCTCTCCGGCCTTGTCGGGGAACTGCGCGAGTCCTTTCGGAACGAGATCGTCGAAGACTTCCTGGGCGCTGGTCGGCATGGACATGACCGGTTGATATCGCGGCCACAAGCTTGCAGTCAACGCTGACTGTCGATTGAGTTACGGCTCCTCGGGCATCGACACGTCGGCGAACACGCACGAGGCCTCGTCACCTTCAGTGGCGCCAAACGCTCCCGTGTTGTCACCGGCGAGCACCGCGAAGAACGACCGCTTGAACCCGCTGGTCCAGCACTCCGACGCGAGCACGCCTGCCGGGTTCTCGGTGTCGCCACCCTTCATCGCGACATCGGCGCGGCCTTCGCCACCACCGACCCAGCGCGAGTGGATCAGCACCTGCTCGGCCTCGGGTCCACCACCCATGTCACCTTCGATCCCGAACACCATCTCACCACTGCCGTCGTCGCCCTCGTTGTAGGCGTAGTTGGCTTCGACCGGCGCGCCGGCGTCATCGGTCGACACGATGTGCATCACCTGCGCCTTGTCCGCGAGGTCATAGACCACCTCGACGGTGCCGCGCGCTTCGGGGTCCGCATCGATCGGGTTGACGCGACGGCCAGCCTCGAAGTCGAGCTTGAACAGACCGTTGCCGAGACCCTCGCCCGCGTTGTTGTCCGCGAGGCCAGTGATCACGTCCTCGAAGTCACCGCCGTCGATCTTGCTGCGACCCGCGAGCGCGTAGGCGTACGTGTTGTCGCCGTTGTCGATCACCGTCAGCTTGTACTCGGCGGGGTCGAGCGCATCCGAGAACGGGCCCCACGTATACGTGTTGCCCTCGACCGTCGTCACCGGGAACTGCACGATGGTGTGGATCAGGACGAGCACCCAAGCCGAGGCACCGTTGAACGTGCGCGTGATGTTCCGGGTCGTGACGTAGAACTCTGCGAGGTCGCCGATCGCGCGCTCGTTGTTATCCGGCAGCTTGATCTTCACCTGCTCCGAGGTCGGGATCGCGCGGGCGAGTGCGCTCGGCGCCTCGTCCTTCTGGACGCAGGCGGTGAGCGAGAGGCAGGTGGCGGCGACGAGGAACTTGTTGAGGATGCTCATGCAGCTCGGTAGAGCAGCTCGCGTGCCGAGCCCTCATCCCGCGATCTCGCGAGCTTACGGTGTCGGATTTTTCGACGCCGCTCGGGTCGCACCGAGAGACGTAGGAGGTGCCGACAACTCGGGGAGGACTGTGAGCGTATCGCCGTCGTGGAACACGACAACCGCATCCGCTTCCTCGGAGATCGCGATCCCCACCCGGTCGACGTGCTGGTGCTCGGGTAGCGGCCACACGTACATCAGCAGCGCGTTGGCCGCGTAGCCCACGACCAGGTCCCGGCGCAGCGTGCTGTCCAGGCGCACCGCCAGGGCGGCGTCCCCGATGTTCGACACCGCGGTCGCCAGGACGGCGATGCCTGGCGTCGGCTTCGCGACCTGCGCACGCAGCGAGCCGGTGGCGTCGATGTCGATCAAGTTGATGTCGGGAAACCGCGAGCTCGCGCTCGCGACGCGCAGCATCGGTCCCATCTCGGCCAGCCACACCGGTCCGAGGATCCGCGTGTACGTGTTCTCGGTCTGCCACGCGATCTGCTTGGTGCCGCCCTTGTACGCGATCACGCGACCATCGACGTGCGCGATGTCCCAGCGCCTGGTGTTCCACTCGATGACGAGAGGCGGTGGCGTCGGATCGGCGAGCTTCGCGACGCCCGTGATCAAGTCGACGACGATCGCTTGATCTCCACGCTGCCACCGCACCTGATGCTCGCCGGCGCGCGAGGTCTGTTGGTCGCCGCGCTCGGCGAGGAACTTGTCGAGCGCGCGGGGCTTGCCGCGGATCGCGACGTACGTGCGGTCGGTGCCGCCACGGGTGACGACGCGCAGGCAGCCGACCAGCACCTCGCGGTCACCAACCGCGGGTGGCTTCACGCAATCGCCCATCAGCACGATGTCACCGTCGACGACGACCGGTGGGGCGACCTGCGAGCCGCCGGGCTTGGTCCACGCGAGCGTGCCCTGTCTCCAATCCGCGGCGACGAAGCCGAACTGCGACGACGACACGACCGCGAGATCTCCGAGCAGCACGGGGCCACCGAGCGCGAACTTCGGGATGTCGGGCTTCGCGGGCAGCGCGATCACGCGCTCGGGCTCCACGCGCGTGAAGCCCTCGAGCTCGGGCCACGGCTTCGGGGCATCGCCGGGAGGAATCGCGACGACGCCGGCGTCGGGGACCACCGGAGGTTCTGGCATCACCTCGTCGAGCTTCTTCCCCTTGCAACCGACCAGCGCTACGACAATAACGACGAGACCCCTCATTTGCGGCGCCGCTGCACACCCGGCGACGCCGGCGAGGTCTCGGCACGCACGCCGCTGGTGTCGGCGCGCGTCAGGCCACTGTTGCGCAGCAGCCCTATCACCTGCCCATCCTCGACGACCCACACCGCGGGTGAGATCGCGCGAGCACCGGCCGTCTCGTACCGTTCGCGAACCAGGGCAGCGAACCGCGCGTCGGCGTCACCGGCTGCGATCACCAGCAAGCCACCGCGGGCAGGCGTCGCGGCGAGTAGCGTCGGCGTGTCGAGGCGCGCGTGGAGCGAGTGCAGCTGGGCGGGGTCGAGCAACTTCTCGGCGGCGTAGAAGCTGCCCGACACGGCGATCATCGTGACCTCGTTCGCCGTCACCTGCGCGAGCTCGACATCCTCGGCCGCGAGGTTCGCGAGGGCTTCGGCCCAGGCGTCGTCGGGAGACTTCGCGAGCGCATCGCGGCGGATCATGCCGAAGGTGCTCTCGCCGTCGATCCCGCACACCACGATCGGCAGCTCGACGCGCGGCACCTCGGGCAGCAGCGGTCGCCACAGGAGCTCCTCGAGCTCGACGCCATCGCGCACCCGCAGGCTCGGCATCAGCCGAACTTCCCTGTCGTGCGATCGCGTCTCCTCGATCGCGGTGAGCAACTCGAACAGCGTCTGGTCGCGGCCGTCCTCGATCAGCCGCTGCGCGCGATTGGTCGGGAACACCACCGTCGAGCGGTACTCGAGCGGATCGAGCGGTAAGGACACTCCGAACGGCACCAACGCTCGCTCGCTGACGACCCAGTGCGCACTCGGAAATCGTGCGCGCAACAGCTCACCAGAGAGCGCGGCGAGCTCGATCACCCGTCGCCAGAATCGTGCCGGGTCGTCCTGCTGCAACGGCGAGGCATGCGTCTGATCCTCGAGCATGCGGAGCGCGAGCGCGAAGTCTCGCGTTCCCGTGGTGGCGGCGGCGCGCTGCGCGACCTCGCGAAAGCAGTCGTCCGCGATCTCCGAGATCAGGTCCTCCGAGAACGCGGGTGCGTCGGTCGCCGTGAGCCGAGCGGCGCTACCCGAGACCACGGCACCGGCAGCAGCGAGCGCCTCGGCGAACCTCGCGGGTGGTTGCGCGACGATGTAGTGCACTTGCGCGAGGTCCTGTCGCGCGTTGATCACGCGGGTCAGCGCGAACAGGATCGACAGTGCGAGATCGCGGCTGATCTCCTCGTTCGATCGATGATCGGTCTGGACCGCGATCCTGCGCCCCTCGACGGTCGCCGCGAGGTCGATCTTATCGAGCGCGCAGAACACCCGTCGAGCTTACCCCCCTAGGTGCCGTCTGGCTTCTTGCGCTTGTCTTGCACTTCGCGAAACTTGTCGGCCCAGCCATCGCGGTTGACCTGCACGACGCGGGAAATCGCCAGCGCGCCACGCGGGACATCCTTCGTGACGGTGCCACCGGCGGCGGTGTACGCGTCGCGACCGACGGTGACCGGCGCGACGAGCGTACTGTTCGAGCCGATGAAGGCACCGGCCTCGATGGTCGTCTTGTGCTTGCCGATGCCGTCGTAGTTGCACGTGATCGTGCCGGCACCGATGTTGGACTTCGAGCCGATCGACGCATCGCCGAGGTAGGCGAGGTGGTTGGCCTTGGCGCCGGCCATCAAGTGCGACTTCTTGGTCTCGACGAAGTTGCCGAGGTGGACATCCTCGTCGAGCCTGGACTCGGGGCGGCAGTGCGAGAAGGGCCCGATCTGACACCGCGCGCCGATCACCGAATCCGTCAGCACCGAGTGTGGCTTGAGGTTGACGCCCTCGCCGATCTTGACGTCGGTCAGGATGCAGCCGAGATCGACGCGCACGCCGTCGGCGATCTGGGTCTTGCCCCGCAGCGCCACGTTGGGACCGAACCACACGTCCTTGCCGATCGGGCCGACCTCCGCATCGATGTACGTCGTCGCGGGATCGACCATGGTCACTCCCTCGCGCATCCAGTGCTCGTTGATCCGCTGCCGCGCCTCGCGCTCGACCCACGACAGATCGACCTTGTCGTTGATGCCGGAGACCTCGGTGAACGGTGCGTCGATCGATGTCGCACCACCACGCGTGGCTGCCTGCGCGACGAGATCCGTCAGGTAGAGCTCGCCCTTCTTGTTATCGGCGCGCAGCGTCTGCAGGTCCTTGCGCAGGTGACCGAGGCGGATCGCGTAGAACCCCGCGTTGGTGTCGAGGATCTGCTTCTGCTCGTCGGTCGCATCGCTATGCTCGACGATCTTCGTCAGCTTCCCAGCCTCGCGAACCAGCCGGCCGTACGGCATCGGCCGCGGCGGCACGGTCGACAGCAAGGACATCCCGGCCGGCGACTTCTCGCACGCGGCGACCAGCTCGGCGATCCGCTCGCTGCGGAGCAGGGGTGCATCACCGGTCAGGATCACGACGATGCGATCGTCGCTCTCGTTCGCGATCGCCGGTAGCGCGCACTGCACTGCGTGACCCGTGCCGCGTTGCTCGGCCTGGATCGCGACGCCGATCGCGTCGGCACCGAAGCTCGCGTCGAGCGCAGCCTTCACGATCTCCGACTTGTGGCCGAGGATCGCGACCACCTTCGCAGCACCTGCAGCACGCGCGGCGGTGACCACCCAGTGCAGCAGGGGGCGCCCCGCAACCTTGTGGAGCACCTTCGGCAGATCGCTCTTCATCCGCGTTCCGAGTCCGGCGGCCATGATGAGAACGAGTGGTTGACTGCTCATGCGGCGGGCAGCCTAGCGCGCCGCGCCGGGCGCTAACAG
>JBBQJJ010000421.1:0-7815 GCA_038325805.1 Haliangiales bacterium | reverse complement strand
CGACCGAGAACATCGCGCTAACCGGGCGATCGCCCACCGTAAATCGCGGCTCAGCCACGTTGATTCGCAGTTGCGCGGCGATATAGTGCGCTCGCTTTGCAGCTCCAGGCGTATATGCCCGCCGGTGTGGCGATCGTGTTCGCGCTCGCGTTTTGCGGGTTGTTCACGGCGCTCGCCATGTTCCTCGGCCCCAAGGCCACCAACCCCGACAAGCTGAAGCCGTTCGAGTGCGGTAGCGAGCCGATCGGTTCGCCGCGCGGGCGCTACTCGGTGAAGTTTTACCAGGTCGCGATCTTGTTCCTGGTGTTCGATATCGAGGCCGCGTTCATGTACCCGTGGGCGGTCCTCTACAACCAGCTGTCGCGCACCGCGACCGGTGGCGTGAGCATCTTTGGATTTGCAGAGATGCTGTTGTTCGTCGCGATTCTTGTCGTGGCGCTCGCCTACGTATGGAGAAAGAAGGCGATCGGATGGGAGTAGAGCTAACCACCACCCGCCTCGAGGATGCCGCGAAGTGGGCCAAGCAGAGCAAGCTGGAACGCGTCACCAACTGGGGTCGCAAGTTCTCGTTGTTCACGTATCCGTTCGTGACCGCGTGCTGCGGCATGGAGTTCATGAGCGTCGCCGGCCCGAAGTACGACCTCGCGCGCTTCGGCGCCGAGTTCCCCCGGTTCTCGCCGCGCCAGAGTGACTTGTTGATGATCGTCGGCACGATCACCGAGAAGCAAGGTCCCGCGCTCAAGCGCGTGTTCGATCAGATGGCCGAGCCCAAGTGGGTGCTCGCGTTCGGCGTCTGTGCGTCGACCGGCGGCTTCTATCAGAACTATCACGCGATGCCCGGCGCCGATCAGGTCATCCCCGTCGACGTCTACGTCCCGGGATGCCCGCCGCGTCCCGAGCAGGTGCTCGACGGCATCATCATGCTGATGGAGCGAATCCAGGCAGGACGCGGTCACAGCCAGCTCCGCACCAAGCGTGAGTCGCTGATCGCCGCGCAGCAGGCCGAGGAGGAATAGGCCGTGTCGCAAAAAGTCCTCGATGCTCTCAAGGCGACCCACGGCAGCGCGATCGATCACACCGAGTCGCAGTTCGGCGACGAGATCGCCTGGGTGAAGCGCGAGTCGCTGCTCGCCGTCGCGACGTGGCTGAAGACCGACCCCGCGATGCTGTTCGACGCGCCGGTGCTGTGCACCGCGATCGATCGTCTCGACTGGCGGCCGGTCGGCGTGCCGCTCGTCCAGCACTGGAACGAGACCAAGCCGCGCTTCGAGGTCGCGTACCAGCTGCGGTCGCAGAAGCATCGCCACCGCCTCCGCCTCAAGATCGCGCTGCCGGAGCACGACGCGCGGTGCCCGTCGCTCGCCGGCGTGTGGCCGGCGTTCAACTGGCAGGAGCGCGAGACCTACGACATGTACGGGATCCAGTTCGAGGGCCATCCCGATCTGCGTCGGATCTATCTCTACGAAGAGTTCGTCGGGTACCCGCTCCGTAAGGACTACCCGAAGGAGAAGCGGCAGCCGCTGGTGCGTCGCGATGATCTCCCGATCAACCCGATCAAGGCCCAGGGCCAGGGGGACACGAAGTAATGGCGGCCACGCGAGACATCACGTCGCTCAAGCAGCTGGTGCTGGGCCGTAAAGACGTCCAGGACCTCACCGACGAGGAAGCCGAGCTGCCGCCGGATCTGATGACCATCAACATGGGCCCGTCGCACCCCGCGATGCACGGCACCGTGCGGATCGTGCTCACCGTCGACGGGGAGAAGATCATCAAGGGCGACGTCCAGCCCGGCTATCTCCATCGCTGCTTCGAGAAAGAGAGCGAGTACGCCACGTACACCCAGGTGTTCCCGTACACGGATCGCCTGAACTACGTGTCGCCGATGCTCAACAACGTCGGCTGGGCGATGGCCGTCGAGAAGCTGATGGGGCTGACCCAGAGCATCCCGCGTCGCGCGGAGTACATCCGCGTGATGGTCGGCGAGATCTCGCGGGTCACCGATCACCTGACCTGCATCGGCGCCTCCGCGATGGAGCTCGGCGCGTTCAGCGTGTTCCTGTTCTTCCTCAAGGCTCGCGAGTGGCTCTACGAGCTGCTCGAGAAGGTCTCGGGCGCTCGGCTGACTCACAGCTACGTTCGCATCGGCGGCGTGGTGAACGATCTGCCGGAAGGCTTCGGCGACGAGCTGTCCTACAACCTCGATCAGATCGACAAGGTCGTCATCGAAGTCGAAGGCCTGCTCAACGCGAACAAGATCTTCCGCGATCGGATGGCCGGCATCGGCAAGCTGTCGCGCGAGGATGCGCTCGCCACCGGTTGTGTCGGCCCGATCGCACGTGCGGCCGGCGTCGATTACGACGTTCGCAAGGACTACCCGTACTCGGTGTATCCCGAGCTCGAGTTCGACGTGCCCGTCGGCACCACCGGCGATTGCCTCGACCGTTACCTCGTCCGCATGGAAGAGCTCAAGCAGTCGATGCGGATCCTGCGGCAGTGCATCCAGCAGATTCCGGGCGGCTCGATCATGGTCGATGACCCGCGCGTGGCGCTGCCGCCGAAGCGGGACACGTACAACACCATCGAGTCGATGATCCGCCACTTCAAGCACATCGTCGACGGCATCAAGGTGCCGGCCGGCGAGGCGTACACATTCATCGAAGGCGGCAACGGCGAGCTCGGCTTCTACATCGCCGCCGACGGCACCGGCCGCCCGTACAAGGCGTACGTCCGCTCGCCTTCGTTCGTCCATCTGTCGACGGCCGAGCAGCTCATCACCGGACATTTCATCGCGGACGTGGTCCCGATCTTCGGCATGATCAACATGATCGGCGGGGAGTGCGACAAGTGACTGTAGTTGGAACCCCTCCTGCTCCTCCTCCGGCGGCACCGACGCCTCCGACCGATCCCACCAAGGTCACGCTGACCATCGACGGCCAGACCGTGACGGTCCCGAAGGGCACCAACGTGCTCGAGGCTGCGAAGACGCTCGGCGTCGACATCTCGGCGTTCTGCTACCACCCGGGGCTGCCGATCGTCGCGCAGTGCCGGCAGTGCCTGGTCGCGGTCGAGAAGAACCCGAAGCTCCAGCCGAGCTGCCAGCAGGTCTGCGGCGAGGGCATGGTCGTCCACACGCAGGACAAGCAGTCGACGTTGGCGCGCAAGCAGATGCTCGAGTTCACGCTGCTCAACCACCCGGTCGATTGTCCGATCTGCGACAAGGCCGGCGAGTGCACGCTGCAGAAGCTCTACTTCGAGAACGACAACGCGGATTCGCGCGTCGACGTCCCCAAGGTCGAGAAGAACAAGGTCGTCGATCTCGGCCCCACGGTCGTCCTCGATCAGGAGCGCTGCATCCTGTGCTCGCGCTGCATTCGCACGTGCGACGTGGTCGCCGGAGAGCACCAGCTCGAGTTCGCGAACCGCGGTGATCACGAGATCCTGACCACCGCCCCCGGTGCGCAGCTCGATAACCCGTACTCGCTCAACACCGTCGACGTCTGTCCCGTCGGCGCGCTGACCGCGAAGGACTTCCGGTTCACGATGCGCGCGTGGGAGCTCGAGGCCACGCCGAGCGTGTGTCACGGCTGCGCGACCGGCTGCAACATCGAGCTCCACCACAAGCAGGAGCGCGCGTGGCGGATGGTGCCGCGGCACAACCCCGAGGTGAACCAGTACTGGATGTGCGACGAAGGTCGCTTCGAGTACCACGACCTCCGCGACAAGCGACTCGTCGGTGCGACGGTCGATGGGCTGCCCGCCGGATGGGATCGCGCGATCGTCGCCGCGGCGTCGCGTATCACCGCGGCACTCAAGGACGACGCCCTCGGGATCGCGCTCTCGGCCGGCGCGAGCAACGAAGACAACTACGCGCTCGCGAAGCTCGCGAAGTCGTTGGGGCTCACCAAGGTGACGATCGGTGCGAAGCCGCCGGTGCCGGGTCGTGCGGACGGTCGCCTGCGGGTGGCCGACGTCAACCCGAACAGCGCGGGTGTCGCCGCGATCGCCGGCGCGCTCGGGCTGCAGACCTCCGAGGGTCTCGCGGGGATCAAGGTCCTGATCCTTCTCGGCGAGCACCTCGAGCTCGATGTCACGGGTGTCGACGTCATCGCGATCGCCGCACACGAGCGCGGTCCGGTGGTGAAGGCGAAGATCGCCCTGCCCGCGGCCGACTGGGCGGAGTGTGCCGGCACGGTGACCAACAACAAGGGTCACGTCCAGCGCCGCCACGCCGCGTTTCCACCGCCGGGGCAGGCGATTCCTGCATGGGAGGCCGTCGTCCGGCTCGCGCAAGCCCTATCGGTGAAGATGGCCTTCACCCACGTCCGTGAAGTGTTCGTCGAGATGACGAGCGCGGTGCCGGCGTGGAAGGGCATCGAGTGGGTGCGCGAGGCGCGTCCGCTCCAGCTCCGCTTCGCAGGGAGCCGAGGCTAGCTCCATGGATACCGTCTACAAGATCTTAGATTTCCCCGCGACCAAGTGGGTGTTCCTGATCATCGCGCTGGTGATGCCACTCGCATCGATCCTGACGTGGATGGAGCGCCGGCAGAGCGCGATGATGCAGGACCGGCTCGGTCCGAACCGCGCGAACATCGGACCGATCAAGCTCAAGGGCATCCTCCACTTCGTCGCCGACGCGGTGAAGATGATCTTCAAGGAGGACTTCATCCCCGCGAACGTCCACAGGGGACTGTTCGCGCTCGCGCCGATCCTCTCGATCGCGCCGGTGTTCATCGCATTCGCGATCATCCCGTTCGGCCCGACGATCTATCCGCACTCGCTGACGAGCACGCTCGATCCCACGCTGCTCGCGACCGGCCAGAACCCCGAGCTGTTCGCGGATTCGATCCGGCTCCAGATCTTCCAGATCGACTTCGGTCTGATCTTCTACTTCGCCGTCCTCACGCTCGCGAACTACGGCGGCACGATCGCCGGCTGGGCGTCCTATAACAAGTGGGCCCTGCTCGGCGGGCTGCGCAGCTCGTCGCAGATGATGTCGTACGAGGTCGCGATGGGCATCTCGCTGATGGGCGCGTTCCTCGTCACCGGCACGCTCGAGCCGGGTGCGATCGCGGCCACCGGCGCGTCCGTGTCGATGTCGGCCTCGAACCCGCTCAACTGGCTGTGGCTGTGGCAGCCGGTCGGCCTGGTGCTGTTCTTCACCGCGGCGATCGCCGAGACCAAGCGCGCACCGTTCGATATCCCCGAGGGCGAGCCCGAGATCATCGGCTACTTCGTCGAGTACTCCGGCCTGCGCTGGGGGCTGTTCTTCCTCGCCGAGTTCATCGAGATCGTGTTCGTCGCCGCGGTGATCTGCACCGTGTTCTTCGGTGGCTGGCAGGTGCCGTTCCTCGATGCCGATGGCTTCCGGATCGGCGGCTACGTCGATCAGATCACCGGCGTGTCGACGGGCGGCTCCGTGTTCCACCTGCCGCACGCGGTCGTCGTGCTGCTCCAGTTCGCGGCGTTCGGCATCAAGGTGCTGTTGCTGTGCTGGTTCCAGCTCGCGATCCGCTGGACGCTGCCCCGCTTCCGCGCTGACCAGCTGATGAACCTCGGCTGGAAGATCCTGCTACCGCTGTCGCTGGCGAATGTCATGGTGACGGCGTTGATCAAGCTGCTCTTCATGGGCGGCCCGGAGACTCCATGAGCGCCTCGCACGACCATCACGAAGAAGCGCATGACGGCCCCAAGGTCATCTCGGTGGCGGACCGCCATCCGAACAGCCGCACGATCCAGGTGGCGCGTCCCGAGGCGCGCGACGTCACCTTCCTCGCCGCGACGGCGAAGGGCCTCGGCATCACGCTCAAGCACTTCGCTCGCAACTTCTTCCTCCCGCTGAAGAGCGCGAAGGACCGCGCCACGGCGGGTGCGCCCCAGGAAGACAAGTGGAAGAACGAGATCGAGACCGTTCAGTATCCGGAAGAGAAGGTGACGTATCCGGAGCGGTTCCGCGGCCTCCATCGTCTGCTGATGCGAGACGACGGCAACGTCCGCTGCGTCGCCTGCATGTGCTGCCCGACGGTCTGTCCGGCGCACTGCATCACGATCATCCCCGAAGAGTCGGGTGACAAGAACGTCGAGAAGCGCCCGGCCGTGTTCGAGATCGACGAGCTGCGTTGCGTCGTCTGCGGGCTCTGCGTGGAGGCGTGCCCCTGTGACGCGATCCGGATGGACACCGGCGACCACGCAAAGCCGGTAGAAGATCGCGCGAATGCGATCGAGACCAAGGCGTCGATGCTGGAACGCGGCATTCGCTCGATCGCGGTGCAGGGTGGTGAGGGTCCCAACTGGAAAGCCGGAGGCCCTCCCCATCGAGGCGGGCACGGCCACGATCACTGAACAAGGCGCTGATCAGCGCTGGTGCCACAGACTCTGAAAGATAATTTTCCAGGAGCGATCGCGAGATGTGATCGCTCTCAATTTTTTCGGTTGACGAATTCGATCGCGATCTTTAGTTTCGATCTCGAGCACCGGCGGTCTGATGCGAGACGCGGGGCGAATCTGTCTCCTACATCTGCTATCCAGGGATCTGCCTCTGTTCTGGGTGCGCACGCCCGCTCGTCGGGAAGCCCAAAGGATTATGTGGAGCCCACCTACGCAACGCGTAGGGGATAGACTGCCCTACGGTTAGACGGTCGTGCTCATTTGAACCCAGCGGTGAAACCCACTGCTGGGTTCACCTATTTTCGGCGAGTTGCTCGATCCACGAACGCACGAGCGCTTGCCCCGCAAGGTCGAGCTCGGTGGTGCCGAGCGGCGGCATCTGCGCGGCGTTCCCGCGCTGCGAGAGCCGGTAGTAGATCGCCGAGCGCTCGGGGGCGCCGGGTGCGATCCGAACGTCGAAGCCCTGTCCGGTCCAGTACTCGAGAGCTTGACCGACCGTCGTCCGATACGGTGCGGTCTCCTCGATGGGGAGGTCCGCGTCCGCGGTCGTCAACTGGAGCGTCTGCATCGGCGCGCTGCCGTCCGGATTGTGGCAGTGGCCGCAGTTACCGTGGAGGACACCGAGCGCAGGCGCGGAGAAGGTGAAGCCGCGCTGCGGCGGGTTCGACAGCGGCAGCGCGTCGAGCTGCGCGGACAGCTGGACCGCCGAGACGCCGAGCAGCTTGCCCGGCTGGCGATGACACGTCTTGCAGTCGTCGACGGCAGGAACGTCGTAACGACTGCCGTGGACGTTGGTCGCTCCCGCTTCAGCGAGCTCCGCATCGGTCTCGTCGGAGCGCCAGACAAACGGAGCGAACCGGTAGTCGTCCTCGGAGAGTCCGACCCGTTCGATCATCCGCGTCTCGACCCGCCGGCCATCGACGACGAACTCCTTGAACAACTTTCCACCGACCGGGAGCTGCCAGCGATCGAGATCCGTGGTGTCGAGCTCGGTGCCCGCCGGCAGGATCATCCATCGCTGCTTGACCGCGCCGTCGGACCACAACGGGTAGGCCGGGTCGAGCTCGACAGCAGCGCTCGCGACCCGCTTGTTCGAGATGTCCTCGTACAGCCCCGTCGCCGATAACTGCGTCGGCATCTCGTGCGGCTGGGCTTCATCCACCCCACACGCCGCCACCAACCAGACGACCGCCGCTATGCGCACGCTTAACTCCAGAGTTCGCCTGTGTCGATCCTTCGACCAGGCGAATGAGGGGGAACGGGGGGGCTCGTCCTCGAGCCGGGGACCCGGGAGACAATCGACCGGGTGAGCGCGATCGCGCGAACCCTACTTCCAGAGCTCAGCCTGGAGGACCGAGTCTTCCGGCGAAGCCGGAAGACTCGAGGTCAACCGAGGTGAGCTCTGGGGTTAGAACTCGCGGTGAAAACGGA
>JBBQJJ010000420.1:0-7848 GCA_038325805.1 Haliangiales bacterium | reverse complement strand
GATCGGCCCCGCCGACGCCGCGCTGACCTGCGTGCTGCTGCACGGCTTCGGTGCACCGGGCGACGACCTCGTGCCGCTCGCCGACGAGCTCGGGCTCGCACACGTTCGCTTCGTGTTTCCGGCCGCGCCGCTCGAGCTCGGTGGGCTCTACGGAGATTCGCGCGCGTGGTGGTTGCTAGACCTCGCGAAGCTCGAGCGCGAGCTCGCCGCCGGCACGCCGCGCGATCGCCGCACGGAGATCCCGGAGGGCCTCCCGCAGGTCCGGGATCAGGTCCTGCGCCTTCTCGATCAACTGTGCGCGCGGTTCTCGATCCCACCCGAGCAGCTCGTGCTCGGCGGGTTCTCGCAGGGCGCGATGCTGTCCCTCGATGTGGCGCTGCATCGCGAGATCAAGCCGGCAGCGCTGCTCTTGATGTCGGGGACGCTGCTCGCGGAAGCCGAGTGGTCGCCGCGGATGGCCTCGCTCGCGAAGCTCCCGGTCGTGCTCTCGCATGGCCGCACCGACGGCATCCTGCCGTTCTCGATCGCCGAGGTCCTCCGCGACAAGCTGCGCGAAGCCGGCGCTACCGTCGAGTGGGTGCCGTTCGTCGGCGGCCACGAGATCCCGCGTGCGGTCCTCGCGGCGGCGAAGCAGTTACTCGCCCGTTAACCCCAGAGACCAGCGGGCCGGCGGCCGGCCACCACCTTGAACGAAAATGAGTTCGCATAGACCGCGAACTCTATTTTCGTGGCAGTTCGCCTGTGTCGGGGTTAGAGCGGGCGCATCGTCGTGTGCGACGCGGTCGTCTGCGTGCCGGTGACTTCGGCCGCGAGCTTGCGGACGTCCGCGGGAGCGACGCGCTTGCCCTCGGGCGGCGCACCCGTCGTCGCCGGGAGGTACGACGCGATCAACGTGCCCTCGAGCTGGCGATACAGCTCCGGCGTCGCGAGCTGATCGATCGCGACCACCTGACCGTCGATCGCGACGGCGAGCCCCACGATGTTCGGCCGCTCCTCGAGAGACTCGAGCTGCTTGACCAGCCGGTCGCGACGCTCGGCGCCCTCACCCTTGGTCTGCGCGTGTGCGGCGAGGCGATACGTATTCGTGCCCGTGCGGATCTTGTCGCGCGAGTTGATCTGCTTGACCTTCGTCCACACCGCATCCTGCGACTGATGCACGACGGTGCGGCGGAGGTTGATCTCGGCGATCGCGTTGCCGGGGTTGAACTTCGACCCACCGTGATCGCGATCTTCCTCGACGCAGCGGACCTGGATGGTCTGCGTGTTACCGGCGGTGATCGTCGTCGCCTCCGCGGTCACGCGATCCTGCATCGCGTCCTCGATCAGCTCACCCTCCATGATCACCAGCGTCTCGCGCGACCGGTTGGTGACACGCACGGTGTCGACCTCCCACGTCTCCGCGTTGCCGACCTCGCGCACGCTGATCACGCCTCGCGCCATGCCGTCGTGGAGCGTGACGAACTTCGTCGAAGGTGTGGGCTGCGTCGCGATGATCGGGATCACCGTCAGCCGGCCGTCGACGATCGGGCGCCGCATCTCGAGGCCCTGCGCGAGCGACAGATCGACCTTGGCAACGTCGGGCTTCGGGGTTGGCTGCTCGGGGCCGCGCTTGATCGGCGCATGGACGGCTGCTGGCTCTGGCTTCGGCCCGGCCTTGTCCCCGCCACCATCGAGACATCCGAGGACCTGACCGCTCACGACAAGGATCACTAGAGCGCGCATGCCGACCTCCACGAGTTGCCCGAACCAACGCACGAACCGGGTGAATTATTCGACACCCATGCACGTTCCGCGTTGCACCAAGCCTGACTCGGCCGTGGCGCGCCTGCCACCACTCTTGGCTAGGGTTCGATGCGCTGGATCTTGTAGCCCTTGCCCTCGAGCAGGTCCAAGACGCTCTTCTTGCCGACCAGATGCAACGCGCCGACGGCGACGAACCCGCCGCCCTTGCGGTGCATTTCCTCGATCGCCGGGATCCACGATGCGTTGCGGTCGTAGAGCATCTCGGCGCTCTGCTTCTCGTACTCCGCCTCGGTGTAGCCGTGCGACAGCGCCTCACCCTTCTGCCCATCGTTGAGGGCAAGCAGCTTCTTGTCGTCGCCCGCGACGTACGCGGCCACCATCTGCTTCGTCATGTCGGCGCTCTGGTCGGCGGTATCGATCATCAGCTTCAGCGCCTTGATGTCCATGTGGCGCTCGAGCAGCGAGGCCTGCAAGCTGGCCGGCTCGAGGTAGACGATCGGCTTGCCGGCGGCCTGCGCCTTTGCAAGCAACGCGGTGTCCATGCCGAGGCCGGTCATCGGCAAGCCGCGCATCGACAGGAACACCGCCGCGATCACCGGCTTCTTCGTGTCGATGCCCGCGAGCATCTTCGGCTCGACGAGCTTCGACAGCTTCTCCCAGTACACCGGGCCGAGGTCGGCACGCAGCGAACCGCCGCTACGAGCGCCGAGATTGAGGATCGACGCATCGGCTGCGTTGGTCTCCATCGCGAACGACGTCGAGCTGGTGACCTTGTCCCAGACGAGTTTCGGCAGCCGCTCGGGGTCGATGCCGACGTGCATCGTGCCCATCGCGTAGCTGGTCTTGCCATCCTTCGTGATCGACCACAGCAGCACGCGCTTCAGCGCATCGGGTGCGGGCTCCGCTTTGGCGGTCCACGGATCGTCGTTCGCCGGTGCCGCCGGCTTCACCGCTTCGGACTTGACCTCGACCGTCGGCTTCGCAGGCTCCGGTGCACCGGCGGGATCCCGCTTGCACGCCAGGGCCAGGACCGAGAGGAGAAGGAGCGCGGGTCGCTTCATGCCTGCCGTTTAGCACGGTGTTGGTAGCCCCGCTCACAGAACACGGCGATTGATCGCGAGACGATTCCTCTCGTGCTGCGGATGGGTCTTGCGGTCGCGTTGCTGCTCGTCAGCGTGCCGGCGTTCGCCGACTACGACGACCAGAGCCTCTACGATCGGCTGTGGCCGCAGGTCCCCGACGGTCGGCGACTCACGCTCTCGCAGCAGATCCAAGATCAACTCACCGAGCTCGGCAACACGGTCGGGTATCACGCCTCCGTTCTCAGCCGGGACCTCGTCGGGTTGACGTTCGACGCGCGCCGCAGGCGGATGCACGCGCGGCTCGGTGGCGGCAACGATCAGATGCTGTCGTTCCGGCTCGCATCGGACGTGCTGTTCACCGACGGTCTCGCACGGATCAACACCAAGATCGATCTGGCGTTCCGCGGTCGCTCGGTCCAGCTCGAGCTGCCGGAGATGGAGATGGTCCCCTCGTCGTATCGCGGTGAGCGTGGCGTCGAACTCCGCCTGCCGTTGTTCCGCCGGCGCTGGTGAACCCAGATAGACGATGACAGCGACGGAGGTTAGCTCGGATGATTCGAGCGTGGGTCGCATCGCAATCCTTCTCCTTGCCGCGGTTAGCGCGTGTGGCGATCCGCCCCGAGATGCGTCGGCGATCACTCCGACGGTAAGACCGTCTCACTTGGAGGAGACGATCGCGACGCAGCTGTCGGCAAAGCTGGGCCGTCAGGCGACGGTGTCGTGCACGTCAATGACCTGTAAAGCAGATCTCGGTGATGCCGTGTTGCCGATCGCGATCGCGAAAGGCAGTGGTGACATGGGCTGGTCGGTCGATGGCCTGCTGGTGCGCGCGGCACCGATCGAGGCGTACTTGAGAGGCGCGCTCGTCGATCTCGGTGCACCTCAAACCGTGTCGTGCGGCCCGGCGATCCGCAGCGTGCATCCTGGCGCCCGGATCGAGTGCGCGCTCGAGCGGGGCGGCAAGGCGTTCGCCGTGATCGCGGCGGACGGCACGTTCTCGACGGAGATCGATCTCGATCCCGCGGCGGCCAAGGCGCGCTCGACGGACGCGACCCCGCTGATCCCGACGGGAAGCGGGTCAGGGTCTGGGTCGAGTACCGATGACGACGACTGATCCGAGGTATACCCGCCGGATGAGACTTCGGTGCGCTGCACTCACAGTGCTCTTCGCGTGTTCGAACCCGCCGGGCAGCAAGCCGCCTATCGAACCGAAGAAGCGCGAGGGTGCTGTCACGATCTCGATCGTCGGCACCAACGATCTCCACGGTGCGATCGGCCGGTTGCCGCTGCTCGCCGGCTATGTCTCCAATCTGCGCGACGCTCGCAAGGCGGACGGAGGCGGGGTGGTGCTGGTCGATGCGGGCGACATGTTCCAGGGCACGCTCGAATCGAACCTCGCCGAGGGCGCAGACATCGTCCGCGCGTACAACGCGATCGGCTATCAAGCCGCGGCGGTCGGCAACCACGAGTTCGACTATGGTCCCGAGGGTCCCGCGGCGACGCCGGGCTCCGCCGACGAGGATGCGCGCGGTGCCCTCAAGGCGAGGGCGAAAGAGGCGAAGTTCCCGATCATGACCGCGAACATCATCGATGCGGAATCGGGGGCGCGGATCAAGTGGCCGAACATGCCGGCGTCGACGGTGGTCGAGGTGAGTGGCATCAAGATCGGCATCATCGGTGCGAGCACCGAGGCGACGCCGTTCACGACGATGCCCGCGAACTTCGTCGGGTTGTCGATGACGTCACCTGCCGAGGCGATCGCTGACGAGGCGAAGGTGCTGCGCGCCGCCGGAGCGGTGGTCATCGTGGTCACCGCGCATATCGGATCGAAGTGCCAGGATCTCGATCACCCGAACGATTCGTCATCGTGCGACACGAATGAGGAGCTGTTTCGCGTGATCAAGGATCTGCCGAAGGGCGCGATCGACGTGTTCGTCGCCGGTCACACGCACGCCGCGATCGCCCACCGGATCTCCGATATCGCGGTGATCGAGTCGTACTCGTCGGGCCGCGCGTTCGGACGCGTCGATCTGCGGATCGCATCGGACGGTCACGTCGCTGCGGTCAAGGTGTTCAAGCCGCAGCTGCTGTGCCCGGGAGAGAACACGACCGAGAACCCGATGAACATGGAGCAGTGCAAGCCCGGCGAGTACGAGGGCAGGTCAGTGTCCGTCGATCGCACGGTGCAGACGATCGCCGATGAAGCGATCGCGAAGGCGCAGAAGCGGCGCGCCGACAAGCTCGGCGTCACGCTGACGAAGGCGGTCACCAAGTCGTACAAGCTCGAATCTGCCGAGGGGAACTGGTTCACCGACCTGATGCTCGTCGCCCAACCCACCGCGCAGATCGCGGTCACCAACGGCGGCGGTCTTCGCGCGGACATGCCGGCCGGCGAGTTGACGTACGGCACGCTGTTCGAGGCGATGCCCTTCGATAACCGGTTCGCGCTCGTCGATCTCAAGGGCTCGCACCTCCGCAAGCTGATCACCGGCAACCTCCAGCGCGACAACGCGTGGCTGTCGTGGGGTGGGCTGACGGCGAAGGCGAAGTGCAGTGCAGGCGCACTCGAGCTCACGATCCAGGTCGGCGGTAAGCCCCTCGACGAGAACAAGGCCTACAAGCTGGTGACCAGCGACTTCCTCGCCTCGGGTGGTGATGGCCTGATCGGCCGCCTCAAGCTCCCAGAAGGCTCGATCAAGATGACCGACGCGATCATCCGCGAAGCGATGACCGACGTGCTGAAGAAGCAGAAGGGTGCCGTGATCGACGCCGACAAGCTCGGCAAGCGCCGCGTCGAATTCCCCGGCCAGCGCCCGCTCGAGTGCGGTCCGAAGGACGGCAAACGCACACGAACCGATGAGGAGCCGGACTGAGCATGTCTGACTGGTCACCAACGAGCTGGCAGCGCAAGCCCGCACTCCAGCAGCCCGGTTACACCGATCAGGCTGCGCTGACGCGCGTCGTCGACGAGATGTCTCGGTTGCCTCCGCTCGTCACGTCCTGGGAGGTCGAGAACCTTCGCGAGGACCTCGCAGCCGCGGCGCGCGGCGAGTCGTTCGTGCTCCAGGGCGGCGACTGCGCCGAGTCGTTCGAGGACTGCCGCTCGGAGCCGATCGCCGCGAAGCTCAAGATCCTGCTGCAGATGTCGCTCGTGCTCGTCCACGGCACGCGCAAGCCGGTGGTCCGGATCGGCAGGATCGCGGGTCAATATGCGAAGCCACGCTCGGCCGATGGCGAGACGCGCAACGGCGTCACGCTCCCGGCGTACCGCGGCGACATCATCAACCGCGATCCGTTCACCGCCGAGGATCGCGAACCCGATCCGCAGCTGATGCTGCGCGCGTACGAGCGTGCCGCGCTGACGCTCAACTTCATCCGCGCGCTGACCGACGGCGGCTTCGCCGATCTCCACCACCCCGAGTACTGGGACATGGCGTTCGCGAAGGGCTCGCAACACGCAGACGCGTACCAGCGGATCGTCGACTCGATCCGCGAGTCGCTAGACTTCGTCTCCGCGATCACCGGCGTGGAAAATGAGGTCCTTCGCCGCGTCGACGTGTTCACCTCGCACGAGGCGCTCGCGCTGCAGTACGAGCAGGCGCAGACGCGCACGGTGCCGCGGCGCGCCGGGTACTACAATCTGTCGACGCACTTCCCGTGGATCGGGATGCGCACCGCGCAGCTCGAGGGCGCGCACGTCGAGTTCTTCCGCGGCATCCGCAATCCGCTCGGCATCAAGGTCGGGCCGGCGATGACGACCGAGTGGCTGACCGGCCTGCTCGACGTCCTCGATCCGAACCGCGAGCCGGGTCGGATCACGTTGATCCATCGGATGGGCGCGTCGAACGTGACCACGAAGCTGCCGCCACTCGTCGCGGCGGTGCAGCGCGCGAATCGCCAGGTGCTGTGGGTCTGCGATCCGATGCACGGCAACACCGAGACCACCCCGAGCGGGATCAAGACGCGTCGGTTCGACAATATCGTCTCCGAGCTCGAGCAGAGCTTCTCGCTGCACCACCAGCTCGGCTCGCGGCTCGGCGGGGTGCACGTCGAGCTCACCGGCGAGGACGTCACCGAGTGTGTCGGCGGGGCCCGCGGCCTCGCGGAGATCGATCTCGAGCGCGCCTACAAGAGCCGCGTCGATCCGCGCCTCAACTACGAGCAGGCGCTCGAGATGGCGATGCGGATCAGCCGCCACATGCGCGGCAAGTCCTAACCCCAGAGCTCACCTCGGTTGACCTCGGTCGACGGCTCGAGGACGAGCCACCCCCGTTCCCCATCATTCGCCTGGTCGAAGGATCGACACAGGCGAGCTCTGGGGTTAGAAGCGGCGGAACATCGCGAAGCCGAGGCTGTCGCTCGTCGCGGTCGGCACGAGCGCGGTCCGTGCGCGCTCCTTGTCAGGCGTCTTGAAGAACGCGTAGGCGACGACTGCGACTCCGATCGCGATGCCGGCAGAGAACACCACCGTCGGCGGCAATTGATCGCCGAACAGGCCGCCTTCCGTCTTGTCGGGGTTGTTCTTGTTGTCGTTGGCCCACAGGCCCGCGACGGTGGTGGTCACCGCGATCAGGCCGACGCCGACCAGCAGCCCGACCTTGCGTCGCTTGGTGAAGAACGTCACTTCGGGGACAGGCACCAGCGCCTTGAACTCGAACGCCAGCTGCTTGCTGTTGGCATCGACCACCAGGGTCTCGCGCGAGCTCACCATGCCGGGTGCGCGTGCCTCGACGATGGACGTGCCGACGTCGACCTCGACGATCAGCTCCTGACGATTGATCGTCTGGCCGTCGATCAACATCTCGGCATTCGCCTGCACCGTGCCGAGCGTGAACGTCACCTTCGAGACCTGGGTCTGGAGGGCGTTGACCCGCTCGCGCGCCGTATCCTCGTATTCTTTGTTCGTGTCGTCGGTCTTGCCCTGGGTCAACAGCTGGGTCTTGCGATACCAGCGCAGCGCGCTCGCGACCTTGTTCTGCTTCTCGTTGCACAGCCCGAGGTTGATCAAGATCGCCGGATTCTC
>JBBQJJ010000419.1:0-7856 GCA_038325805.1 Haliangiales bacterium | reverse complement strand
GGTCATCGCCTCGCGGAAGCTCGACCAGTACCCCATCGGGTCGAGGGCGGAGAACTTGTCGGTCATCGCCGCCGTGTGGGTCTGCGCCTGCGCGACCGCGTCGCGGAACATCTGCTGCGAGAGGTTCCAGTACGCCATCGGATCGAACGAGGTGAACGCCGCAAACGGGCTCACCGGCGTCTGCGCTCCGCTCGGGGCGGACTTGGTCTCGGTCTTGGGGTTCGCGGTCTTGGGGGTCTCGGTGTTGGACATCCGCGCACCCTAAGGACACGGCTGTACCGTGTCAACGTGTTTGTGTTGCACTGCAACATAAGTTGGCCCGGACAGCAGGCATTCTCCGTCGACGATACCGGGCTGTCGCAGTCAGACAATTCTCTCTTGCATCGCAACAATGAAGTGCGCTACGAGGCCGTCATGGAGATGAAGCTGGAGCACGAGCCGCAGGGTCCGAGGGCAGCATCTTCCGGCCCGGTCGACCTCGCCACACCGCTGGCGGCCTCCGCGGAAGGCAGCGGCGGGATCCAGTCCGCCGGCGAGCCCGGGGAGGCGCCGCCCTCGCGCCGCTATCGCTACTACGTGCTCGGCGTCCTGGTCGTCGTCTACGCGATGAACTTCCTCGACCGGCAGATCCTCGCGATTCTCAAGGGGCCGATCCAGGCCGAGCTCCAGATCAGCAACTCCGTGATGGGCGTGATGAGCGGGATCACGTTCGCGCTCCTCTACTCGACGGTCGGCATCCCGATCGCGTCGTGGGCCGACCGCAGCTCGCGCCGCATGATCATGGCGTGGGCACTCGGCACCTGGTCGCTGTTCACCGCGTTCTGCGGCTTCGCGCAAAACATCTACCACCTCGCGCTCGCGCGTGTCGGTGTCGGCATCGGCGAGGCCGGTGGAGTCGCACCGGCCTACTCGATGGTCTCGGACTACTTCCCCACGCATCAGCGCGCCCGCGCCCTGTCGATCTACTCGCTCGGCATCCCCGTCGGGAGCGCTGCCGGCATCCTGTTCGGAGGGCTGATCGCCCAGGCGATCAGCTGGCGCGCGGCGTTCATCATCGTCGGTGGCGTCGGCGTCGTCCTCGCGCCGCTGTTCTACATGACCGTCAAGGATCCCAAGCGTGGCGGGTGGGAGGTCGCCGCGGCGCCGAAATCGAAGCCGAAGGCCGCGGCGTTCGGCGAGGTGTTCGACCTGGTCTCGCGCAAGAAGTCGTTCTGGCTGCTCGCGTTCGGCGCCGCCGCCTCCTCGATCTGCGGCTACGGCGTCGCGTTCTGGCTGCCGTCGTTCCTGATGACCGAGTACTTCCCGAACGACCTCGCGACGACCTCCTGGTACTACGCAGCGATCACCTTCGTCGGTGGCTGCCTCGGGATCGTCGGGGGTGGCATCGTCGCCGACCGCATCGGGGGCAAGAGCCGCGGCATCTACGCCCTCGCGCCGGCCGTGGCGTTCTTGTGCGCGCTGCCGTGCTTCGTGTTCGCGGTGAACACGTCGTCACCGTGGCTCGCCCTTCCGCTGTTCATCATCCCGACCGGTCTGAATCTCCTCTGGCTCGGTCCCGTGATCACCGCCGTGCAACACCTCGTGCCGGGCCGCATGCGGACCACGGCGTCGGCGATGTTCCTCCTCATCAACAACCTCCTCGGCATCGCCGTCGGCTACTCGTACTTCGGCGCGGTCTCGGACGCGCTCGCAGGCCACGTCGCCGCGGGTCAGGAGATGCGGTACGCGCTGTACACCGGCCTCGGCTTCTACATCGTGTCCGCCGCGATCTTCCTGCTGGCGTCGAGGACGCTGAAGCGCGACTGGGTCGACGAGACCACCGGCGAAGGCATCACGAGTGCTTTTCCGCGTACGCGCGCGGCCAACACGCGCATCGCGATCGGTGCGGCTGCCATCCTCGCCGGGCTGCTCCTCGTGGCGCTCAAGCTCGCGGCGATCGTCGCCCTGCCCTGGTACGCGTACGCGAGCGTGCTGATCGCCGCCGTCGCGCTGTTCGTCAGCGGCGTGATCTCGCCGGCTAAAAGCAGCACCTCGCGTTAGCGGCGCATCAACAGCTCGAGCACGCGCTTCGCGAGGTCGCCATCAGGATTGAACGATGACAACCAGTGTGCGAGTCCTGCAGGCTCGATGGCGTGGTCACCGATCGTGATCAGCTTCGCGCGCGGGTGCTCCATGTTGATGAACGTGCGCAGCTCGCTCGCGATGGTCGACGGCAGTGAATCCGCGATCGCGATGACGTCGGGCTCGAAGTGAAATTCGCCCAGGCGAACGATCGCCTCGAGCGGTGTCGAGACATCGACCACGGCGCACCCCGCCATGCGGAAGGCCTCCGCCATCTGCAACCGGCGAGGGAGCGTCCCGTCGACGAGCACGATCGAGAGGATGCGGCGGTGACTGTGCGAGGCAGTCAGCGCCTCGTCGACGATGCGCTCGAACGAGTCCGGTACCCCGTCGAGCGACAGGGCGATCGACGTCGAGCCGATGCGCAGCACGCAGCCCCGCAGCTGTAACCAGGCGGAGTGCTGGGTGTCGAGCCGGAGCTCGAGCTCCACGTGTTCCCCGATCAGGCGATCGGGCGCGGTGACCAAGGTGTTGGCCAACAGGCCACCCGTCGAGAGGTTGGCGACCCGGCCTCGGACGTCGTAATCGGTCGCACGGATGCTGACCGTCCCCTTGGGAGACAGCCGCATGGTCTTTCGTCGCTCTGGCTGCGCGGTCACACGCCACCCTACTCGATCGGCCAAGTGAATGGACTACCTACACCTAGCGGTGCGTACAAGCGCCCCATCCCGACCTGTCCATGGCGTACCGCGGTACCGTGCGGTGATGGGCGAGCACGGGACCCGCAGTGCACCAGAGCGACAGAGCACCGACGAGAGTCTTCGCACCGAGCGAAAAAACGCCGACGAAGCGCTCGACGCACACCACCTTCATGCCGAGCAAGATGCGGACCTCGTCGTCGCGCGCGCGCGCGAGACCGCCGATGCGGTCCTCGATGCCGCGCGAGACGAGGCCGACGAGGGCCGCGGGCGCGCGACCACCGCAGCGCTCAGCGTCACACGCGCACGGGAGGACCACGCGGTTCAAGACGAACGCGACGCGGCCGATGTTGCGCTCGAACAGGAGCGTGCAGTGCGCCGGTTGGCGCTGGCGCGCTTGCTCCCACTCGAGCGCGACAAGACGGATCGCTACCTGCTGACCGAACGGAACCGCGCGGACACCGACGTCTCACACCGCGACGACTTCCTCGGCATCGTCAGCCACGACCTGCGCAATCTGCTCAACGGCATCGAGCTCAGCGCGCAGTCTCTGATCGATAGCGCGTCTGCATCCGCGGAGGGCGCGCGCGCGACCACGGCCGCCACGCGCATCCAGGGCTATTCAGCCCGGATGAACCGGCTGATCGGAGATCTCCTCGATGTCGCCAGCATCGACGCGGGGAAGCTGTCGGTGACCCGCCAGCGAGGAGACGTCGCGACGGTGATCGACGAAGTCATCGACCTGCTCCAGCCGCTCGCGCGCGCCAAGCAGATCGCACTCGAGATCTCCGTCGTCCGACCGCACCTCGCGAGCTTCGATCACGACCGAGTGGTCCAGCTGCTCGCAAATCTGGTGACCAACGCGATCAAGTTCACCGAACCGGGCGGCAGGATCGTGATCGCCGACACCCAGACCTCCGACGGCCTGAGCATCGCCGTCACCGACACCGGCATTGGAATTCCGGCCGACAAGCTCGACAGCGTGTTCGAGCGGTTCGCGCAGGTCAGCACCCAGGACCGACGCGGGATCGGACTCGGCCTCTACATCGCCCGGTGCATCGCGCACGCGCATGGCGGGGAGATCTGGGTCGAGAGCAAGCTCGGCGAAGGCAGCACGTTCACCTTCAGCATCGTGTAGCCGTCAGCGCGCGTCGCGCTCGATGGCGTCGAACGTGGTGTCGAGATCGACCATGTACGCGTCCCAGCCCTGGTCCGCCGTTCCATTCATCGCGGCGATCTTGGTCACGAGTTGTTCGCGACGAGCGCGAAGTCCCACGAGGGCATCCTTCGCGGCCGCATCCTTGGGTTCCTCACGCGCGGCGAGCGTCGCGTCGAGCTTCGAGAGCCGCACGCGCACCGCGGCGGCGTAGGTAGCGCGTGCCTGCGTGAGCGTGGTTTGCGCGGAGCCGAGTTGCTCGCGTTGCGCAGCGAGCGCCTTCTCGTCCTCGACGAGCTTCTGCTGCCGTCGAGCAAGCTCGCGCTTCTCGCCTTCGATGTCATTGGCACGGGCCGCGACATCGGTGGTCTTCTCGGAGACCGCGGATTGCGCCTGCGAAAGCTCCTTGCGCGACCGCTCCGTGTCGGAGGAGTTGTCGTGCTTGCTGCAACTCGCCGCGAGCAGCACGACTCCGAGCATGACAAACCTCACGGCTTCGGGGTCTCGGTCGTGGTCGTCGACGTCTTCTCTTTTGTCGTCGATCCGTCCGCCTTCTCGGTCGTGACTTCCTTGGTATCGGTGTTGACGTTATTGCCGGTGTCCGTGGTCGTCGAGGTCTGCGTGCTGGTGGTGGTCGTCGACTTCGGGGGAGTCTTGCTTCCGCAGGCGCTGATCGCGAGAGAAGTCACGAGGAGCAGAGCCGTGCCGAGGAGAGTGCGTTGCATGAAGCCGCACCCTGCAAGAGAGGGCCCGTCCGCAGGCTCTCCCCCTGCATGGTTACAGGGGTTGGACCCGAGCCAGACGAGCCGGATCGCCCGATCGACGAGCGCATAGGGCGCACTACGGACAATTCTGTCTCGTGCTGCAGCAACCTACGCCTTACGCTTTCGTCGCGCAGGCGTCGGCTTGGCCAGTCCCTCGCGCATCAACTGCTTCAGCTCGTCGAGCTCGCGACGCATCGCCGCGACATCTTCGCGCTCGCCGGGGATCGCCGGACTGGAGGACCGCTCTGCACCTGATCGTGGTTCGGGTGTGGGCTCGAGGTCGTCTGGCGGCGGCGGCGCCACGTACGGCGCACCCTGCGCGTACGCGTAGGGTTGCGGTTGCGGTTGCGGCTGCGGATAGGGCGGCGGCGCGAATGGATTCCCCATCCACATCCGAGCGAGGGCGTCCGACGCGGCGACCGGAATCTGCGCCAGCGGGTTGTACGCGGACAGCGACTGCACGCCTCGCTTCGCCTGGAGATAGAGATCGAGCGCGTTGGTGACGTAGCGCGAGAAGAACTCGGCGAGCGAGTCGTCGGATAACCGGATCATCTGGGTCAGCAGCTGGACCGGCAGGAACTTCGCGGCGTTGCCGGTCTCCATCACGAGCTGGGCGAGCGTGGCCTGGGTGAGGTCGTCGTTGGTGTTGGCGTCGACCACGCGGACATCGGCGCCCATCCGGATCTTGAGGGCGAGCTCCTCGAGTGTGATGTACCGGCTATCCCCGGTGTCGTAGAGCCGGCGGTTGCCGTACTTCTTGATCAAGATCGCCGCCACCCGGGGACCCTACCGGGGAGGCATGCTGCACTGCAAGCGGCGTTTTTGTTGCGTCGCAATATAGTGATTGACAGTGGTCGGCAGTGGGACGTAGTTTGCGCCCATGTCGCGCTGCTTTGCCCGGTCCCTCGTGTTGCGGTGCAACATGGTCGTGGCGCTGTGCAGTGCTCCGGCGATCGGCTGCGGGGGCGCTGCCGAGATCTGCAACCGCGACAGCGAGTGCGCGAGCGGGTTCTGCCGCGCGGATGGCACCTGCGGCCCGGCGGTGGATAGCGATGCGCTGCCGAGCGATGGCGAGCCGGGCGATGCGTCGGCGCTGTGCTCGCCGGATCACGATGGCTCGATCGCACGCAACGAAGTGCCGCTCGCCGCCGGCAGGATGGCGAACTTCCGGGTCGCCACGGATGCCACGTTCAACACCGCGGGCGTCGCCGCCGGTGACGGCACGCGCACGTGGAACCTGGATCTCGCGCTCGCCAACGATGCCGACAAGGCGGTCGCGTTGCTCGCTCCCACCGGGCAGTGGTGGGCGACGTCCTTTCCGACCGCCACGTATGCCGTCCCGCTCGCCGAAGGTTCGGATCTGCTCGGCGTGTTCGAGATCGACGACACCGCCCTGACGCTGCTCGGCGTGGTGTCTCCCGAGGAGGGCTCGCTGCGCACCGAGCTCGCGTACGACCCACCCGCGAAGATCCTGGCGCTGCCGATCACGCCGGCGGCTAGCTGGACCACCACGAGCACGGTCACCGGCCTGGCGCAGGGTGCGGTGATCGCAGCCGGCAGCTCGTACACCGAGCGGTACGACGCCACCGTCGATGTCACGGGCACGATGACCACGCCGTACGGCGACTTCCCGGTGCTCCGCGTCGCGACGGATCTCGATCGCCGCAACATCTTCGCGGTCCAGCTCGAGGCCACGCGCTCGTTCGCGTGGATCGCCGAGTGTTTCGGCTCGGTGGCGACCGTGTCGTCGCAGTCGTTCGAGTCCGCGCAGGAGTTCGACGATCCCGCGGAGGTCCGGAGACTCCTTCCGTGACCGCCGCTCGCACGTCGCCGCACCTCCGCGTCACCCACACCTCCCTCATGTCCCTCGCATTCGCCGCACGACCGGTGCTCGCGTTCCTCGTCCTGCTGCTCGCAGGATGCCCGCGGTTCCACGCGGAGCCGCTGCCGAACGCACCGGCGGATGCCACGTTCGTCGACATCGACGGCGTGCACGTCCGCTATCGCGAGGCCGGCAAGAGGGACGCACCCGCCGTCGTCCTGATCCACGGCTTCGGCGCATCGAGCGATAGCTGGCTTCCCGTGATCCCGGCGCTCGCGGCCACCCATCGCGTGATCGCGATCGACCTCAAGGGCTTCGGCTGGACCAGCCGCCCCGAAGGCGACTACTCGCCGGCAGCGCAAGCCAAGCTGGTGTGGCGCGTGCTCGACAAGCTCGGTGTCGTCGAGGCCGCGCTCGTCGGTCACTCGTGGGGCACCAGCGTGGTGATGTCGATGATGGTCGCGCAGCCAGCGCGCGTGCCTCGCGTCGCGCTGTACGCGGCGTATCTCTACGACGATCAGGTCCCGGGCTTCTTCCGCTGGGCGGAGAAGCGCGGGCTCGGCGAGCTGCTGTTCGGGCTGTTCTACAAGGAGCGCATCGACGAGCGCGCCGCCCTCGCCTACTACGACGAGCGCTTCATCACCGAGCCGCGCGTCGAGCGCGTCAAGCGCGACCTCGCCAAGCCCGGCACCACTGCGGCTGCACTCGCCGCCGCCCGCGGCCATCGCTTCGCCGAGCTGCACCGCGCGATCGCGAGGACGCCGTTCGGTCGCAACGCCGCGACCGCCGACGGATCACACACCAAGCCGGTGCTGCTGCTCTGGGGCGAGCAAGATCAAGTGACGCCGGTGCGGTTCGCGCATCGCTTGCTCGCGGAGCTCGGTAACGCGGAGCTCAAGAGCTACGCACGTTGCGGTCACATCCCGATGGTCGAGGCGCCGCAGTCGACGCGCGATCTGGTCGCGTTCCTCGAGCCCGTGCCGGTTCTACCGGCGACGGTCGTCGTGCCTCCGGTGGCTCCAGCCGAGCCCACGGGCGGCGGCGGTGCGGATGGTGGGCAAGGCGGCGGCGTGGGCGGTGGCGAAGCCGAGGTCGGCGGATACTCGGACGTCATCCTCGAATTGCCCAACACCAGGCCCGATCGCGCGCTGCCGATCGGCGCGGATCTCGCCACGCTCGGTGCCGAGCTCACCCCGCGCCACTACGCGTCCCCGCGCGAGAACATGGAGATCGTCGTCCACGGCGCCCTTCGCGTGCGCGACATCCAGCTCTACAACCTCGACCTCGATCGTGGCCTCGACTCCACCGGCCAGCCCATCGCACCGGTGCCGCTCGGTGGTGGTCAGCGGGTCGAT
>JBBQJJ010000418.1:0-7873 GCA_038325805.1 Haliangiales bacterium | reverse complement strand
GCATCGGCGGCCTTGCCCCACTCACGACGCTGCGAGTACGCGGCCGACAGGCCGTACCAAGCGGTGTGGTTGTCTTTCCACTTGTCGGTCGCCTTGGTGTAGCGCTCGATCGCGGTGTCCCACTGCTTCTGGCCGTACGCCCAAGAGCGTTGCACAACCTTTGAGTCTGGCCGGTCGAGCCTGCGCTCCAGTCACGCTCGGAGCGCGGCCGTTTGTGCACGCTCGTCTTGGCGGGCCTCACCTGGCGATTTTGACGACCCTATGACCACGCAATGCTGGAGCGCAATCCGCCGGCAATCCAGAGCGCAGTAGAGTTAGCGTGACGTCTTGACGATCGGGCGCGTGGCGTTGAAGAAGATGCCGAACAGGCCCGCCGCCACGAGGATCACGCCGGTCAGCATCACGCCCGAGAACGGCGGGTCATACGGCTTCGCGGCGGTCCCCGTCATCCCGACGTCGGGCTTGTCCGACGAGGTTACGTCCAGCGTGATCGCCGCGCCGCCACCGAGGATGAGGAGGGTGTCACCGACGTAGGACCACCGCTTCGCCGACCGGTTGTAGCCGAAGCAGCCCGACGTAACCGCGAGGCTGGCGACCAGCATCATCGCGATCAGCTTCCCCCGCATCGGCTGATCGTATCAGAGCAGCCCTTCGCTTCGGAAACACCTCCCCGGGGATTTCAGTTTTCCGCCGTTTTGGGGATGCTGCGCGCGATGTCCGAGGAACCCACGCGCAAGCGGTCACCGCTGTTGCCGATGTTCCTGATCGTCCTGGTCGACGTCCTCGGCTTCACGATCGTGATCCCGCTCCTCGCGTACTACGCGGAGGCGTTCGGCGCGACGCCGCTGATCGCCACGCTCCTGGTCAGCGTCTACGCGGTGTGCTCGCTGATCTCGACGCCGATCATCGGCAAGCTGTCCGACCAGTACGGCCGCAAGCCACTGCTGATGTACAGCCAGGCCGGCACCTGCTTCGGCTTCCTCGTGCTCGCGACGTCGGGCTCGCTGTGGATGGTGTTCGTCGGCCGCATCCTGCCGGGGCTGTCGGCAGGCAATCTGTCGATCGCGCAGGCCTACATCTCCGATCACACCAAGCCCGAGAATCGCGCGAAGGCGTTCGGGGTGATCGGCGTGGCGTTCGGCATCGGCTTCTTGTTCGGGCCGGCGCTCGGCGGTTGGCTCGGCGACTACGTCCTCGACGTCGGCTTCCACTGCGAGCTGTCGTTTCTGGTCGCGGCGGGCATGTCGCTGCTGTCGATCATCTGCACGTACACGCTGCTACCCAAGTCGGAGAAGCCGAAGCAGACCGAGGTCGTCGGTCCTGGTGGTCGTCGTCCGAGCGCGTTCGATTGGCGCATCTACGCCGAGTACTTCGGCCGCCCGGCGCTGCGCTCGCTGTACCTGCAGTTCTTCCTGTTCTCGTTCTCGTTCTCGCTGTTCTTCTCCGGGTTCGCGCTGTTCGCGAAGCACAACGAGAACCTCAACTGGGGCCACAGCGAGGTCGGCTGGCTGTTCGCATACTCCGGCCTCCTCGGCATCCTGTTGCAGGGCGGCCTGCTCGGCCGGCTGGTCAAGCGCCACGGCGAGCTCGCACTGACGATCAGCGGCTTCGTGTGCGCAGCGATCTCGTATGCCGTCGTCGCGTTCGCGACCAACTGGCAGATGATCTACATCGGCGCCACGATCTCGACGTTCGGCCAGGGCGTGCTGCGCCCCGTGCTGACCAGCCGACTCACGCAGGCCGTCGGGCGCCACGAGCAAGGCATCGCGATCGGGATCTCCGGCTCGCTCGGCTCCGTCGCGATGGCGATCGCCCCGCCTGTTGGAGGCTTGATGCTCGATCACAAGAACGTGATCGCGTGGGGCGTGATCCCTGCGTGCGTCAGCTTCCTCGGTCTGATGGTCACGCTGTTCGCGAAGGCGCCGGCTCAGCCTCCTGCCGAGCCGACGATCCCTCCCGCACGCATCAACCAGTAGACTTCGCGGCTCGCTTGATCCGGATCACTTGAGCAGCTGATCCAGCATCTGCTTGAACGTGGCGTTGAGCTCCGGCTGCGAAGCAGCGCGCAACCGACCGAGCTCGAACACCTGATCCACCGCGGGATCGTGGCTGAGGCCCTTCTTGTCGAGCTTCATGCGGACCTTGATGTTCGCGCCGAGGTAGTCGATCTCGAGCTTGACGCAGTTGACGCCCCACTCCTTCGCCATGTGCGCGGGCGGCATGAACGTGCCGTGGAACCGCTGGCCGGCGGGCTCGGAGTCGATGTCCTCGACGCGGTAGTCCATCGAGCCCATCGCATCTCGCATCCGCTCGATGTCGGGGTTGCGCATCGTCAACGGGATCATCGCGTCGATGTCCGACGCCCAGTTGATATCGACGAGGCCGCGGATCTCCCAGGTCACCTCCTTGGTCGTCATCGACACCCCGTGCGGACAGCGCAGCGAGAACGGCAGCGGCAGCACGTCGTTGTGCTGCGCCTTCCACGGACCCTGGCGGACCAGCATGCGATCCCAGACATGCTCCTTTTCCCAGCTGCCGAGCGCCGACTTGCGGCGATGGATCTCGACGAGCTCGACGGTGATGCTCGCGACGTTCTCGTTGTCGAGTGCGGTGAACTCGACGTAGCCGTCGATGTTCTGCCCCGAGAAGTGCGTGTCTTGCCGGAGCGCGAGGAGCAGCACGCCGTTGTCGTTGGAACCCTGTTTGCGGTACGCCATGTCCGCCGGCAACGGCGTCGACACCGACGATGCGCCGAGCGACTGCGCCGGCGCCTCCATCGCTTGCTGGCGATGCGCCTCGACGGCGGCGACCAACGCCGGGGAAGCAGGCTGTGCGGCAGCGACGGCGCCACCCGCGAGGCTGAACTGCAGTGGCACGTGGCCGAGGTAGACGAGGAGACCGGGTTGCAGCGGGACCGGCTCGTGACCGAGGCGCTGGCCGTTCGCCCACGTTCCGTTCGCGGACCCGAGGTCACGCAGATACGCCTTCCCGTCCTGCAGCCAGATCTCGGCGTGCCGGCGCGACAGCGTCGCGTCCTGATGCGCGAGCGTACACGTCGACGGATCGCGCCCTGCGAAGATCCGGGTGCCTTGGCCCTCGAGCGTGAACGTCGCCGTCCCCAGCTGCAGCTGAACCATCATACCCTCGACGGTAACATCACGGACGGCAGCCCGGGATCATCCCGATCGCATCGCCGAACATCCCGCAGCCGGCGTGCACCGGATCGGGGTTGGCGGTCAGCAGCCCGAGGGCGACGATCAACGGGACGATGATCGCGGCGATCGCTTCACCCGCGATCAGCCCCGACGCGAGTGGCATCCCGAGCAAGTCAGCCTGCTTCTTGTTCACGCGGGTCCACAGCGACAGGAAGATCCCGCCGACGACCATCGACAGCACGACGTCGCCGGGAACCATCATGCCGATGCCGAGGCCGGTGGCCGATGGCACCCACTTCTTCCACCTGATCTCGAGCAGCGTGATGACGATGCCGACAAGCGCACCGATGACCATGAACTGCGGTGCTCCGGGCGGCAGCTTGCTGAAGCCCTCCGAAAGCACCTCGGCGAAGCCAGCGATACGACGCGAGCCCGGCGCGGACAGGCCGCCATCGCCGACGCCATAGAGATCGCGGAAGGCGGGATAGCTGACGGCGACGGCGAGGGCCCCGATCGGCGCGGCGAGCAACTGCGAGTAGGTCAGGTAGCGCGGCGTCGAGCCGATGATGTGACCGGCCTTGTAGTCCTGCATGATCGCCTCGGACTGCGTGGCGATCGTGCCGGTGGTACCGCTGGCGGCGAGGTTCGAGGTGATGTTCTTCGGGACGAGACCCGCGAAGATCACCTGCATCATGTTCGTCAACTGGCTGATCGGCCCCCAGTTGGTCTCGCCGAGCACGCGCAGGCCGACGAGCATCAAGGGCACCGACAACACGGTAGCGATCAGCGTCGTCCACAGCGGGACATCGAAGAACGCGGACTGGATCACGAGCAGCGCGATCGTCGAGAGCACGACGCCGATGCCCACCCACTTGAGCGGGAACTCGGCGACGTCGATCGACTTCGACGACAGCGTCGAGAACGTGCGTACGAGCGAGCGCCACTTGAGGAACAGCGCGGTGAGCCCGGCGGCCACCAGCATGCCGGTACCCGGCCACATCATCCACAGCAGGATGTTGCCGCGCACCGGATACCCCGGCGCATCGACGGGCACGTTGCAGACGAGTGGATCGGTGTGCCACGGAATGATCGCCTTCGTCGCGTCGAGATCGGTGAGTAGGTGTGGACCGATGATCCACGCGATGATCGCGCCGATCGCCATCGACACGTTGATCCGATTGCCAACGATCATTCCCGAACCGAGCGCGAGCAGAGACACCGCGAAGCCGGCGCCGGCGGTTGCCCAGGTCAGGCCGAACATCGTCGGCAGCAGGTTTTCGGGCAGCACCGAGTGGTACTCGAGCGAGCAATCGGCGTTGAGCGCGGTCACTCCAAAGAGCTCGCCCGACCACTTGGTGGTGAGGAACCAGAACGCGGCAGAGATCAACGCTGCGAGGAACAGCGCTCGAGCTGCGCGCTTCGCTGTCTCTCCACGGGCATCGAGCACGATGATCGTCTCGGCGGCGGCGACACCGTCGGCGAACGTCAGCTTCTCGTCGACGATGTAGTGGCGGCGCAGCGGCACCGCGAGGAGTAGCCCGAGCACGCTCGCGGCGGTCAGCCACAAGAACGACTGCAGCGTCGTCGGCGCGAAGTAGTAGTCGGTCAGCCAGCCAAAGATCTTCGGGTCGAGACCGACTGCGTGCTTGTTCGTCAGCCAGAAGAACCACTCCTGGGTCGCCGGCGAGAGCTGACTCTTCGCCATCCACGCGATGACGTTCGGATCGAGCGCCTGCGGGATCGGGTAGTCGAGCTTCGGGTTCTGCGAGACCAGATCGAACGCCGCGAGGATGATGCACATGAAGGCGGTCTGCGCCGCTGACGTGCCCGCGGTCTGAACGATGTTGTTCTCCCAGCGGTTGAAGCTCTTGAACAGGATACCGAGGAACAGGTAGCCGAAGAACGCGGCGACCACCGAGACGTTCGGGCCGAAGCCGAGCTTGAGGACGACGTACGGATACGACGCGCCCATGATCACGGCGACCACCGCGCCGGCGATCACCGCGCGGATCGTGAACTCCTGGACGCCTGCTGGCTTGGTGCCTACGACAGACTCGGCAGAGATAGGCGCTTCGGGGTCCGACACGGTTCGGACCGTATCATCAGCACGTCGGTTGCTCGGCTTACCCTACGGAAGATCACACCAACCCGGTGGCAGGCCCTGCGCCCACGGGCTGGTCGTGCTGTTTGCCCATGAGCTCAGCATCTGGTCGCGAGCGCCAGCTCCGGGCGCGTCTCCTAGGTCGGTAGCGCCACCTTCGCGCGGCCTACTTCAACGTCGTTGCAGTCTTCGCGAATGCGGCGAATCCGGATCCGGTCGCCTTGATGATCACAGAGTACGGAGCGGTCGCCGGAGACAACCGTCCGTTGCGGCACGCGATCTGTTCTGGCTCCTCGCCATCGAGCTGAATCTGGCAACGATCGTTTCAGACGAGTGGTTCGAAGCCAAGGGCTTTGACGGCGCGCATCCGATCGTCGATCTCGACCTCTCGAGCTGGGAGCTACATCTGCGTTCGAAGATCGAGAGGACTATCGCGTCGAGGTGTACGCCTATTTGAAGGGCAAGCTCGGGTTCAGGGGTTCGAGGAGTGTGCACCACCAATCCGCTGGTTCGAGGAGTCCCACGCAGTCGATGGCCCCGCGGAGTCCTTGGCGCAACTCCTTCAATCGACCGCGCCCGAAGCCAGCTGGGACATCGACGACAAACGTGCCGTGCTAGACGTCGCAACCGGACCCGATATCCGGATCAGCTTCCAGGTCGCGCTAAGGCTGTGGTCGATCAGCGCAGCGGAAGCTTCGCTTTGGCGTGAAAGATCCGCGACTGGGAACCGACCGGCTGCGACCACACCGCATGCAACAGGCGGCGCCCGTTGTCGACCACGAGCGTGGTCGACTCCGACGCTGCGGCGCCATGGCTAGCCAGCGAGAGGGTACCGAACGCACCGTCGTCGATCCGGCCGAGCTGTTTGCAGAACCGGAGTCCCTCGGTGCACACGCCATGGGCGTAGCGCGGACCGCGGCTGTCGTACCAGGCGAGGTGCAGCGCACCGGTGGTCGGATCGAGCGCGAGCTGTGGAGCGAGATAGGTCGCCGCGCAGGTCGCGTCGTCGCCGATCCGCGTGCGCACCCATGGCTTCGCGCGGTCGCTTTCTCGGGCAGGTCCCGAACCCTTGATCGCCACCAGCGCGAGATCCCATCTCCCGTCGCGACCGCCGCGCGTGTATGCGATGTAGATCCACTTGCGCGCGGAGTCGACCTCGATGCGCGGCGTGCCGAAGTAGAACGGGATCCGTTCACCATAGCTACTGATCAAGCGTGGCTTGGTGAACGAGACGCCACCGTTGGCCGACGACGCGTAGGCGATCTCTTGATCGCCGGAACCGTACGAACCGCGAGCCGAACCGCGCAGTGCGACGACGTGCAGCGTGCCGTCGCCCGCGACCACGAACGAGCCGCGCGATCCGGGGAGCGCCGTCACGGGCGCACCGAACGTCGCACCTCCATCGCGCGAGGCGCGCACACGCAGCCCATTCTCCGACGCGTAGCCGACGTACAAGATGCGCCGGCGCTGTGGATCATTGCCGACGGCGAGCAACGGCGTGCAGTTGTTCGCACCGCACTCGCGATCCGCGATCGTGATCGGCGGACTCCACGTCAGGCCGCGATCGCGGGACGAGGACAGCAGCACCTGGGTCGGGGTTCCCGTCGCGACGAACAGCGCGTTCCCGTCCCTCGCGATCACCGAGTCGCCGGAGATCAGGCTCGCCTTCGCTGTCTCGAGGCGACCCGCGTGATCGAGGCGCACGACATCACCGCCCACGATGACCGCGACGCTGCCGTCGTCGACGAGCGCGGCGGCGGGCTCGCGTGCACCACCGAGGTCGACAGGCGGACCGAAGGCCGGATCGCGACCGAAGCCGATGGGGGGGGGACAGTTCAGAGGCGCGATGGTCGGTGCGTTCGCGAGGACGCAGCCCTTCCACACCGCATCGCACGCGTAGCCTTCGTCGGCGCGACAGTCGTCGTTCGTCGAGCAACTCGGGCGGCAGACATTCGTCGTCGGATACTCGACGCAGGTGCCGGTGTTGCCGCACGTACTTCCCGCGACTCCACACGACGTGCTGCACGCTCCGCCGAAGCCCGCCTCGCACGTCATGTTTGAACCGCACGGTCGGGCGCTATCGCACGCTCCACCGAGCGGGGATGGCACGACTGGTGCGACGGCTGTGATCGGCGCCGGCGCAGCGTCGATGATCACCAACTTGGGTTTATCCGGCACCGGGGCAGGCTGCCCCGAGCACGCGGCGCAAACCATCGACATGAACAAGCCGCGCACACTCACGTCTAGAGGCTACATGACCTCCCACGTCGTCGGCGGTATCGTCACCCCATGACTCGCTTAGTCCTCGTCGCTGCACTCTGCGCATCCTCCGTCGCTCTCGCGCAACCCAAGCCCGCGCCCGCACCGGCGGTGATGCCCACCGTCGGATCGGCGCTGCCGATCAACGGCGCCGATGGGTGGCCGACGATGTTGTGGATGTACGACAACCCGAGCCCGAAGGACGCGGCCGGCAAGGTGGTGATCCACTGGTTCTGCGCGCCGAAGGTCGTCGGCTGCACCGACGATCTCGCGCGGATCACGACGCTCAAGGAGACGACGAGCAACACCTACGTGATCGCATACGTCAACGGCACCAAGTCGCAGGCGCAGAAGCTCG
>JBBQJJ010000417.1:0-7897 GCA_038325805.1 Haliangiales bacterium | reverse complement strand
ACCGAGCAACGCGCTCTCGCCGTGTACCGACCACGCGCCACCGCGGATCATCTCGATCCGCTCGACGGCGATCATCGGGATGCCGAGCTCGGCGCCGGTGTTGCCCTGGCCGTAGATCGGATCGTTGAGGCGATGGTTGTCGATCGACAGCGCGAACCGCGTGTTGTAGTCGCCCGGCAAGCTGAAGCCGCGAGCGCCGAGGTAACTGTAGTTGCGATCACTGGTCGTGTAGACGCCGCGCATGTTGCGCAGCGCATCACCGAGCGTGCGGTAGCCGAGCGCCTGGATCAGATCGGAGTCGATCGTCGAGACCAGGATCGGCGAGCCACCGGGCTTCTGCGCGTAGAGCGAGGCCGAGGTCACGGGCTGCTCGAGCAACTCCGAGAGCGACACGTTCTCGATGTCCTCGACCTGTTCGAGGTCGACCTCGGCACGCACCTGTTGCGGTGCCCCCAAGAGGAGACCGAGGCACACGGTCGCGCACAGCCGCATGATTGACCGGTTCGGCCATTTGCCGAGAATTGGTCAGGCTGAACACCGATCGCTACCCCCTAGATCCGTGCCAGCGGCGACTCGATGTACGCCACCGGCCGACATCAGCGAACCGCGAACGTCATCCGGATCGTCGTGGTCCGCAGCAACTCGCGAAACGCACCGTCGCGGATATCCGGCCAACCGTTCGCCCAGACAGAGGATTTGTCATCGCCCCGCTTGGGATCGATCCCGGCCGCCTCGAGTGCGCCGAGCTGGCGCAGCAACAGCTCGAGGTTCGCGCTGACGGCCTCCTGCGCGTGGGTACGTCCATGGTGGCGCAACGCATACAGTACGTCGAGCAGCTCCTCGACGACGCGCCGGATCCGCTGTGTTAGCGGCAGTCGCTCGAGCCACCGACACGCGAGCGTCGACAGCGCCTGGATGTTGGCGATGAACGCGATCTGCTTCTTGGTCTCGAGCCACACGTTGTTGCCGTGGCGGTTGTGCCCGACCGGAACGAGAGAACGCTCGAGCGTGCGCCGCACCACCGGCAGCGGGTGCGAGCCATCGAGGACGTTTCGTCCGACCAGCGTCAGCGCCGGATTCCCGCTCTGCAGCATCACGAGCTGCGCCTGTTCGAGGCGCGCGAGGAGCGCTGGCAACGTCTCGCCGAACACGTCGGCGTGCTTCGCGTAGAGCTGGTTGTACGTGCCTACGGTGGAGATCGCGGTGAGCGCCGCGACCAGCTCCTCGCGCGGCACCGTCCCGGCGTACTGACCGGTCGCCGCATCGCAGGTGATCCGCAGGAAGCCCTCTTCGTCGACGCGCGGCCGCACGACATCGACAACCGAGTCGTGGTTCGACAGGTGGAGCCGCCGCAGCGCTGGGTGCGCGAGCGTGCCGAGGACGCGATGCCCGCGAACCTCGAGCTCGTGGAGGCGCGGGGTTGCCGCGATCAACCGCGCACCGAGCTGCTCGGAGATGATCAGGTCGCGAGACGAGCCTCGCACGCCGATCTCCATCGCCGTGAGGAACGGCCGCGGCTTGCCGGCGAGCCGCTGCATCGTCGCGCGGACCTTCGTCGCAGGCCCACGCGACGTGAACCGCCGGATGTACGGACCTGCCGGGCCATCGAGTAGCGTCTGGGCGAGCGGGCCCCAGCGCTTGCCATCGTCGAGCTCGTGGATGAAGCCGTGCTTGATCAGGCCGTACGAGCGGCGCGCGAGATCGCTGCCGAGCCAGCGCGCCAGCGATGCGAACCGCCGGGTCGCCCAGTCCTCGGAGCTCGCGTCCTGCTGGAGGTCGAGTGCGATCAGCTCGCCACGCGGATCATCCGCGGCGAGCAGGAGGTCCGCGTAGACAGCGAGGTCATCGAGGTTCCAGCACGCCGCGAGCGCCTCTTCGAGGTCCTCGCGTCCCATGAGGAACGCAGGTTATACGCCGCAGCCGTACTTGGCACGTGCCGCCGCTAGATCGCGATCGGTGTTGGCCTCGGCGCATCGGTTGCGCGCTGCCGTTGTCCCTGCTGTACCGGTCACCAATCCCACCGACGCGACGCCGCCGACCGCGATGTCCGTCGCTCGCCGTCTCGACTGGGCATCCTTACTTCGCCGCGCCTGGGGCCCCGACGTACGGCCTGCCCGAGCTGCGGCGACACAGTTCGCGTACTCGCCTTCATCACGCAGCCCCGTCACCTGGACCACCTCGGACTCGCCACCGTCGTTCCGGGGATCTCAGCTCGCGCTCCGCCCGACGACGACCTTGGCGAGCGCGAGCTCGCGTTCTCCTGACGGCTGATCCGAAGGCGTTCCCCGCCGAGCGGCACCGCCTTGTCTACACTCCGGTCAACGTTCGCGAGCCCACCTCGCTTACCTCTCCGTTCGCGCACTGATCGACAACTGAACGGTCGTGGTCAAAGCGGTCGCCGCGCCGACCCCCGCATTGATTCTCTTATCCTTCGTTTCTCGCTGGTAAGTGGCAACGCGAGCTCGAGTACCGATCGCTGATCCCGATCGGCGCATCACCGAACAGCAGCCCTGAAATGCGAGTTCGTCTGCTCCGAGATGATGGTCTGCAGGAGCTCGCATTCGCGCACCCACTGCGCACCTTCACGCATCAGGGTCAACAGCTCGGCCAGATAATGGTCAGGCGCCAACAGGTCACGGGCGGCATTCACATCGCCGGCGTGAGCGGCGATACAACCGAGTGCGCATCGGGCACGCCACGGAAGGCCTCTGTTGACATTGCGGACTCTCGACGAAAGCGCTGGCCACACGGCGCTCGCCTGGGTTGCGGTTCCAGTCGCGATGATGCCAGATGCGATCTCTGGCCAGATCCCGACATCTTGTGTGGTCATCAGCTGAATCGCCGTGTCCCAGTCTGTCTGCGCGAAGGCGGCCTCGAAGTTCGCCGCGGTGGCGATCCGGCTAGCGATCTCCAGCTGCTGTGCGGCCAGAGCCTTAATCGGGCGCCTTCCTGCTGGCTTCGCGGGACGTACACACAGCGACTTCGCTGGCTTTCCGAGCTCTACTAGCCAGCGCTCCGCTCGGGTGCTTCCCGCTTGATGCGCCCGCTCCATCGAGGTGGCTGCGGTCGCATCTCCAGCAAACAGCAACGTTAGGCTGCGCCCGAACCGCCGGTCCGCATCGTCGAGGAGTGGGTCCTTAGCTCTTCTGTAGAGCTTCGATGGATCGCGCCAGACCTTGTCCAGTCGAATGGTCGGGTCCTGCTGGCGCACCTCCAGGCGGGCGAGGTCGTGGAGCACTGCGTGGTGCAACAAACGATGCCCGAGATGGAGATCGAGGTGGCCCGCCTCCGCCAGGGCGTCTTGCTCGCCAGCGGCCGCAGCAGGATCTCGAAGCTGCTCTTGTCTCCCGCGGTGTCGCTCGCGGCGATTCGTCTCGTGGTGCTCGCGGGTGACCCGCTCCGCGGCCAGACCTCATTCTGCGTTCGCGCGCGACAGTTCGGTCTGTCCTAGACAGCGCAACTGAGCATGCGGTCTTCACTCAGATCGGGTACCGAATGCGCCCCTCATCTGCGGCGATCAGCGCATCGATGCAGAGGTGATACGAGACCGGCCCGCCGTTCCAGCCGCATGCGCAGGTCTCCGCCGTGATTCCCAGCGGCTCGTTGCCAGCGAGGATCGCTGGCCAGCCGAGATCTGGTTGCGCGATTCGCTCCGGGACGTTCTTCAACACCTTGCCGCGTGCATCGATGAACTGAACCGCCCCATCGCATGCGAGCTCCACCCGGAAGCCGTACTCGTGAACGTACCGATGGTGAAAGCCGCAAAGCGATACGAGGTTGTCAAGCTCCGTAGGCCCACCATCCATCCAGTGTTGTCGGTGGTGCCCTTGGAGGAAGACGCGGACGCAACACCCCGGGAATCGACACGTTCGATCGCGCCGCAGAAGCGAACGCTTCATCGAGGCCGGGATCGTGCGGCGCTTGCGACCGATCGTGATCGGCGTGCCGTGGTCGCTCTCGAGAACTGCGGTCAGTCCGCAATCGCACGCGAGCCGGCGCGCCGCAGTCGGCGAGATGCACGTGCCATCTCCCAGCACTCCAACGAGGTCTGGATCGAACGCAACCTCGTCGAAGATCTCCGACGGGTAGATGAACCCAAACGGTGCCGGATCTACGACTCGACCTTGCACATACGTTCCGATGGTCGAAGGCGTTTCCTTCGAATCGTTCGAGAGCGGTGCGCCAGACACTGATTCGCCCGCAACGATGTGTGCGACGGCCACGACACCTGGCCGGTGACCCGAGCAGGGCACTTCGATCTTTCGGGTCAGCGCATCGACCGAGGCTGTGAGTACTAGATCGATCGGCGAACGATCCGGACTCGTGCCGCGAAGCACTTGCTCTGCCATCAACAGCAACGCGTCGGCGCGATCGAAGCGAGTCGGATACATCCTGACCGTGCGGGCGATCCTCTCGAATTCCTTGAGCTGAGTTGGTTCCGCGGAACCGATCTTGGCTTCGCAGCGTGCCTCCGCACCTGCGCCTTCGCACGCGTTGGGGTGGGACTCCGCCGGTTCCGCGAAACCGATGGTGTCTTCACATCGTGCCTCTTCACGCCCGCCTTCACGCGAGGGCTCCTCCCGGGCTTCGTCTCGACGCGCGTCTTCGCGCTCGCGACACCGTCCGACCGCAATGCGCTCGATCGCGGCCCACACCAGCGCGGCCTCTTCCGGGTGAAGCACGGCCTCGACCCTAACCATTCCGTCGGCGGTGTCGCGGCGAGTGATGTACCTGCGCTGCTGATCGTCGTTGACGGTGGTGTCGTGATCGTGGCGACGCACCGACGCGTACTGCCGGCAGATCTTCTCGAGCTGCGCTCCGGTGCTGTAGCGCGCCTCCTCGAGCAGCATCTCTTCATTCTGTGGCGTGGCCACGCGCACCATCGCGCGAACCTTCGCGAACGACATCTCTCCACGTCGCAGCGCATCGTCGATCTTCGGCAGCTTGCCCAGGCGGATTGCCACCCGCACATGCTCGTTCGCGGTTCGAACATCCCAGCCAACTCGCCACGACAGCCAGGAGGAGCACGACCGCAGGCCTTGCTTCGCCCACGCACCGGATTCGTCAAAGGTTCGCAGGTCGGTCAGCAGCCGATGCGTGGCGGCATCCAGGTGCGCCGCGTGCTCGGCAATCCGATCACCCAGATCGTTCATCTCCGAGGTCTTCATTACTATTTCATACAGCGGTGGTCTGACAATTCGCAGGCGTTCATCGTCGACCATTTGGATCCAGATCTGGACTGAGATCACTAGTGCGCGATCGACACAACGAGGCCGACATGGTCGTGTTCTCTTGGACGGTGGTTCGTGGGACCCAAGCTCCTCGGGCGTCCGAGGGAGGCGCGCTCTCGTCCGTCGCGGGCCAGCACGCGCGACGGCGCACGGCGAGCGCGACCGAGGCCGCGATCCAGGAAATGCGAGGCACTCAACTCCCTCACTCGCACTCCCCTCGAGCTCGCCAGATTTCGCTCTGTGGAGTGACCGCGATTTGATGATGGTCCGCCACGACTTCAGCGCCCGGTGGCGGGCCGGCGATCCGTCGCGGCCCCGGCGATCCGTCGCGGCCCCGGCGATCGGTTGCCCCGGCGATCCGTCGCATCGACGGCGCAGCGCTTGTCGTTGCAGCAGTCGAACCGCTCCTGGCCACCTTCGATCCCTCCGGTGCACCGCCCGCGTGCGGACCCTCAGCTCAGCGGTCGACCAGCGCGATGCGCAGATCGTCGTCGCAGAACTCGGATTCGAAGACCTGGAACCTCCGAACAAAGGGAAGTCGAGCGGCGTGGAACGCCTTCCTCGGTCTCGGCCCTGGAGCTGTCCAAGTGGGGAGCCTGTGTTCCGGTCACCATCGAGATCGGCGACCGAAAGGTCCTCGTCATTAGCGCGTACATCCCCGCTTGGCGAGTCCCGCTGGGCGAACTGACCGAGCCGCAGAGGAGTGAAGTCCGACTCAGCCCGACGTCACCGTCCAGATCGTAGACGGACGCGAGCTTCGCGACGGTCACTGGCACCGATGCCGAACGCCGACGCGATCATCCAGGTCTCGCGCGTCAGCACGAACGCGATCAGCGAGCCGACCGTGGCCGCGATCATCGCGAGGACGATGCCGATGCCGATCCGCATCACTTGATGTCGATCGAGTTCGTACGGGCCCAGGTCTTAGTCGAATCGATCTCCGAGACGCAGACGTCGACGGTGCGGAGCTGTCCGCCGCCGGCGAGGAAGCTCGCGCGCGCAAGCGCCGATTGCCATGCGCATCCACGGTCGTCGTCGGGTCGGTCAGTGATCAGGGCCGCGTAGACGATCGCCGCCTTGTCGTGGCGAGCGAGCGCCACGTAGATCGAACCGAGCTCGGCCTCCATCGTGACGGCCTGGGCTGCATCGAGCCGGTGGAACGCGGGATACGCCATGTCGGGCTTGCCGATCTCGGCGTACGCACGGACGAAGCCCTGCTGCGCGCTGCGGACGAGCGTGGCGGGTTGCTTGCCACCCTTGCCGAGCTCGACCACCTTGAAGAACATCTCGATCGCTTCCTGATAGCGCTGCGCGCGGTAGTGGACGAATGCCTGCTTGTAGGTCGCGAAGACGTAGGCCGTGCTCGTCGGATACTTGAGCACCTTCAGGTAGTAGGTCTCGGCGTTGGGTAGATCGTTGCTCGCAAAGAAGTAGTCCGCGAACGCGAGGTACGCGTCGGGCACGTGCTTGCTGTTCGGGAAGTCCTTGATCAGGCGCTCGTACGCCTTGCGCGCCTCCAGCGAGTAACGGCTTTGCTCGAGCAACGTCGCGTGCCCGAACAGGGCGGAGTCGAGCTTCGGGAAGTTGCGAAACGCGGCGTTGCCGACGACGGCCGAATAGCTCTTGTTCGCTTTGACGAGATAGTCCTTCGCCTTCACCGGGTCGCCCTTTTCGCGCCAATAGCGGGACTGCTGACCGTAGAGCTCGGCGAGCCGGAACAGGTAGTCGGCCTTCTCTGCCTCGGAGTCCAGCGTGCTCTCGATCAGATCTTCGAGGATCTGGCCTTGCTCCGACCGGATCAGTCCCAAAGGGGACGCGAGCGAAAAGCGATCGATGTCGGGCTTGAGCTCGAGCGATGACCCGGCGGCGAGCTTCCAGCTCCCCGACGCAGCCAGCGTGATCTTCGCCGTCGGTGCGCGAACGACGGGCAGTCGAGGAGGCGGCGCGACGACGACCGGCGAAGGAGATCGCGGCACAGGACGCGGTGCCGACGGCTTCGCCCGACACACGGCGGTCCCTTCACCATCCTGCTCGCTCGTGTACCGGCTCGGGCACACGCAACCAACGCCCATCTTCGTCGAGCCGGGCGAGCACTGATAGCCTGTCGGCGGACCGGCGGCGGCCTCTCGAGTGGCGACAAGCGTTGCGAGAGCAAGCGTCGCGAGGATCAGGTGCCGCACAACACCGAGTCTAGTCGAGTACTCGGCGCCGAGGTGGGTGATGAGTTTATCCCCCTTGGTATAGCGCAGTGTGGGCTTGAGCTTCATGAGGCAAATGAAGTCGTGATCCGGGTACAGGCCCTCGGGAGTCATCGGGCTCTTCCAGTAGAACAACAGCCACTCCTGAATGCCCGACCAAACACGCGCGGTGCGCGAAGTCCATGAACAGCGCCAGATCGAGGACGATCGGCGCCGCCCGGATCGAGTCGCGGCAGGAGAGGAACTTGACCGTGATCGCGTCGCGCGGGAAACGGTGACGATCGGGGCTGCCTGCGCGCGTACGCCGCCAACGGTGCCTGAGCTAGGTCGCGATCGGTGTTGGCCATTTCGATCGTCAACGCGCCGGCGAGCGCCGCGATGTCGGTCATCGCGCGGTAGTCGAGCCGGTCGGCCGTATCGCAGGTCTCGTGATAGCACTTCGGATCCGGCGTCCAGAAGAACACGTAG
>JBBQJJ010000416.1:0-7898 GCA_038325805.1 Haliangiales bacterium | reverse complement strand
GTTCGACCGGGTGAGCGCGATAGCGCGAACTCCTACTCTGGGGTTAGTTGAACCAGATCGTATCGGCGAGCCACTTGCCGTTCTCCTTGACGAGCGTGGTCAGCGTGCGGCCGCCCTTCATCTTGATCTTGATCGCGGTGGGACCCTTCGCCTCGGCAGACTCGACGAGGTCGTCGATCGTGAACTTGCCCGCCTCCTTCTTGCCCTTCTCGACCTTCTCGGCGGTGATCTTGTCCTGCAGGCGCTTGGTGAAGCCGGCCTTGATCGCGGTGAGGTCGCCCTTCTTGAGGACCTCGAGCTGCGCGGTGATGATCGCCTTGGCATCGGCCTTCGCATCGGCGCGCACCGTGCGCGTGACCAGGACGAGACCTAGCAGCACGAGGATCGAGAAGAGTTGCTTCATGCGCGGACCATCGCATGACGGTACGCTGGCGACGTGCGGTGGCTGATGATCGTTTGCGTGATGGGGTGTTCTGCCTCGCCACAACCGAGCCTGGTGCTCGCCCCGAAGCTCGTCGTGGTTGCTGTCGATCCGGACCTCACGTGCAAGCTCGACACGGATTGCGTGTGGAGCCCTTACCTCATCGCGATCAAGGCGGAGGAGTGTGAGTGCCCGGGGTGCCCGATCGCCGTGGTCAATCACGAGGGAGCGAGCCGTCGCAAGGAGACGTACGGTCGGCTCTGCAAGCTCGACGGCGAGATCCTGAACAACCGCAGGGTATGTGGCACTAGCCACTGCATCCAACGTCCCAACGCTCGTTGTCACCAAGGCCGCTGCGTCCCGACGGGGTCGCGGTACTACGATGGTGGACTGCTCTGGCGCGATCGCTAAGGCAAGCGACTGATACGCAACTCACACTTGATCCCAGAGTTGATCTTCCGGGAGGTCCGAAATCAACCGAGGTGAACGTTGGGGTTAGTTCGGAATAGTTCGGATTAGTTCACATCGATTCAGGCGGCTACGGCGGCGCCCGCCGTCGTGGCCACGCCGCTGCGGATCAGGTACTCGAACGCGCCGAGGCTGGCCTTCGCGCCATCGCCGAGTGCGATCACGATCTGCTTGAACGGGACCGTGGTCGCATCGCCGGCGGCGAACACGCCGGGGACCGAGGTCTCGCCACGTGCATCGATCTCGATCTCGCCGTAGCTCGAGAGCTCGAGTGCGCCGCGCAGCCAGCTCGTCGTCGGGACCAGCCCGATCTGCACGAACACGCCGGCGACCGCGAGACCGCGTCGGCTGTCCGCGCGGTCGACGTAGACGAGCCCGTTGACGGTGCGGCCGTCTCCTGTGATCTCGGTGGTCTTCGCGTTCACCACGACGTCGACGTTGCGCAGGCTGCGCAGCTTCGCCTGCAGCACCGCATCCGCGCGGAGCTCGCCGGCAAATTCGAGGAGCGTGACGTGCTCGACCACGTTCGCGAGGTCGATCGCGGCCTCGACGCCTGAGTTACCGCCACCGATCACGGCGACGCGCTTGCCCTTGAACAGCGGGCCGTCGCAGTGAGGGCAGAACGTGACGCCGCGGGTCTTGTACTCGGTCTCTCCGGGGACGCCGAGCTCGCGCCAGCGCGCCCCGGGAGCGAGCACCATCGCGCGGCTGCGCAACGTGGCTCCACTCGCGAGCCGGATCGTGTGGAGCTCGCCCGGGGCACCCGGGAGCAGGGCGTCGGCGCGTTGCAACGTGATGAGCTCGACGCCGTACTGCTTGACGTGCGCCTCGAGCGCGCCGACGAGCTGCGGCCCTTCGGTGTACTGCACCGAGATCAGGTTCTCGATCGAGAGCGTGTCGCTGACCTGTCCGCCGAAGCGCTCCGCGACGAGCCCGGTGCGCAGCCCCTTGCGTGCCGCGTAGATCGCAGCCGACGCCCCCGCGGGGCCACCACCGACGACCAGCAGATCATAGGGGGCGCGCTCGGCGAGCTCGGCCGCGGCGCGCACAGCGACGCCGGTATCGAGGCGAGCCAGGATCTCCCCGAGGGTCATCCGGCCTTGCCCGAACGGCTTGCCATTCACGAACACCGATGGCACGGCCATGATCTGGCGCGTCTCGATCTCGTCTGGATACGCCGCCCCGTCGATCATCGTGTGGCGGATGCGCGGGTTCAGCGCGGCCATCGCATTGAACGCCTGCACGACGTCGGGGCAGTTGTGACAGGACAGCGAGACGAAGGTCTCGATCTCGAGCTCGGGGAGCGCGCGGATCGCGGTCGCGGTGGCCTCGTCGATCTTCGGCTTGTACCCGCTCGCCTGGAGGAGCGCGAGGACCAGCGACGTGAACTCGTGTCCGAGCGGCACGCCGGCGAACCGGATCCGCGCCGTCTCGCCGAGGCAGCCGATCGCGAACGAAGGCCGCCGGGCATCCACCTCCTCGCGTGTCGTGATCGCTGGAGACGCCATCACGAGGTCCGCGATCAGCGCGCGGATCTCGTCGGACGTCGGCGACGGATCGAGTGACGTGACCAGCTCGATCGGCGCGACGAGCTTCTCGAAGTGGGTGCGCAACTGCACCATGAGCGCAGGATCGAGCATGGTCATCCTCCTCAGATCTTGCCGACGAGATCGAGTGATGGGGCCAGGGTCTTCGCGCCGGGCGTCCACTTCGCGGGGCACACCTCACCGGGGTGCGCGGCGACGTACTGCGCGGCCTGCACCTTGCGGAGCAGCTCCTTCGCATCGCGGCCGATGCCGTTGTCGTGGATCTCGGCGAGCTTGATCACGCCCTCCGGGTTGATCACGAACGTGCCGCGGAGTGCGAGGCCCTCCTCCTCGATCATGACGTCGAAGTTGCGTGTCAGCGCGCCGGTCGGATCCGCCACCATCGGATAGCGAAGCTTCTTGATCGTCTCCGAGGAGTCGTGCCATGCCTTGTGCGTGAAGTGCGTGTCGGTCGACACCGAGTAGACCTCGACGCCGAGGCTCTGGAGCGTGGCGTAGTTGTCGGCGAGGTCACCTAGCTCGGTCGGACAGACGAACGTGAAGTCCGCCGGGTAGAAGACGACGACCGACCACTTCCCGAGCAGGGATTCGTCCGACACGTCGATGAACTTGCCCTGATGAAACGCCTTGGCTTTGAACGGCTTGATCCGCGTGTTGATGAGCGACATGACGGCACCATGGGTTCTCGTTGGTGATTCGTCCAGCTAACCAAAACTCTCGGTCTGATAACAAAACCAAATCATCCGCGCCGGCTTCCGTCGCACGGTTGCGCCGCACGCATGGCGAGAACGTGCCTGTTGACGGCAAACAGTGGACCTTGCGCGAGCCTGCACGCCGGACGCGTATCATCCGCGGATGCGCTGGCTCGCCGTCTGCCTGCTCCTCACCGGATGTTTGCGCGCTCGAGCCACCGTGGTGCATCCCACCGATCACGAGCGCGACAGCTCCGGCACCGGTGGCGGAACGATCGCGCGCACCAAGCCCGCAGCCGACGAGCTGCCGACCCCAGCGCCCGAAGGCTCGCCCGCGAATTTCGGGTCGCTCGAGCTCGGTGCGGTCGTCCCGTTCGAGCTGCCCCACGCGAGCGTGCACCTCGCGCCGGGGGTGCGGATCTTCAACTCCCATCCCGACGCGGTGCTGTTCGGGGTCGCCGTCGGTGCCGACTTCCTCGGTAATCGCCGCGGCCCAGGTCCGTACAATGGAACAAACGCCAACCCCGCGGGCAAGCCAACCCTGGGCCCGGGCTTCGCGCTCGAGGGCTCGATGTATGCGGGCAACAGCAGTCCGGATCGCTCCGTGATCGTCCAGGCGGTTGACGTGTTCGCCGGCGTGACGATGAGCTCGCGACGAACGCGGGTGACCTGGGCCGTCGGACCGTCGGTCGGCATGCTCGGGATGCCGGGCGGCGCGTCGGTGGTGACCCTCGGGTTGGGCCTTCGCGTGACCAGCAAGAATTGACGGCGCCAGGCTGCTACGATGGGGAATGTGTCGGGCGTTGGTCTTGCTCTTCCTCGGGGGATGCGAGCTCGTGTTTCCGCTCGATGAGGAGGTCGACACCGCGCGCACGTGCGAGCCGGGCACGCTCTTCGCCGCCGGCGAGGCAGTTCACCTCGACACCAGCGATAGCGTCGAGGCCGCGCGCTTCGTTGCTGACCGCAGCATCGTCTACGTGTCGCTCTGCACCAATGGTGACAAGTCCCTGTGTGACCTCTACTCGGGCACGTTCAACGAGACGCTCGACCAGTACGGTGTGTTCGGCAAGCTCGCGGTCAGCGACGACGGAAACTACGACTCGTACCCGACGATCACGCCGGACACCGACTACATGCTGTTCGGCTCGGATCGGAGCGGCAGCGTCAAGGTGTTCATCGCCGAGTCGAGCAATGGCCAGTTCCGTACCGCGAGCGCGCTGAACGTCGCCAACACCGCCTACAGCAACGAGCCATACCTGCTCGGCGACGGCCGCACGCTCTACGTCTCGGGAGGACAACAGGACGGCAAATCCGAGTTGTTCCGCTCGGTCGGCACGCCGCCAACGTTCGATGCGTTCGAAGAAGTGTCGGAGGTGAACATGACGGAAGCGGAGGAGTTCGCACCGGTCGTCACGGACGACGAGCTCGAGATCTTCTTCGGCTCGAATCGCAACAACCTCGCCGATGGACTCGCCCTCGATATCTTCACTTCCTCGCGTTCGAGTACGACCGAGCCATTCGGCGCGGCGAGCGAGATCGTCGCGATCTCTCGGAGCGACACGATCGACTGGCCGCTCTGGATCTCGCCCGATCGCTGCGACCTCTACTACATCAACAAGGACGGCGGTCAGGCGACGCTGTTCGTCAGCCGGCGCTAACGTCGCCATCGCGCACGGATCACTGATCAGAGGACTTCCGGTTGTCGTCGAGCCCTTCGCGACCCATGATGTGTCCATGTCCGCCAGGTTCGTGATGTATACGACCAAGTACTGTGGCTACTGCGAGCGCGCTCGCCGAGTGCTGCGGTCACGGGCCATCCCGTTCGATGACATCGACGTGACGCGCGATCCGGCGACGCGCCGGAAGGTGATGGACGAGACCGGCCACCTCACGGTCCCGGTGATCCTGCTGGACGGCAAGCTGCTTGGCGGATCCGACGAGCTGGCCGCGCTGGATGAAACCGGAAAGCTCGACAACTTCGTGGTCGCGCACGCCGGCTGAACCGGGACCGCGTCTTCCTTCTATCTTGTGGAGCCAAGGGGGATCGAACCCCTGACCTCGTGAATGCCATTCACGCGCTCTCCCAGCTGAGCTATGACCCCTTGGGAGCCCGGTATTTACTGGTGCTTTGGGAAGCTGTCAAGCCACCTCCCACTAAGCCCGCACGGCGACCCCTTTATTAGGAGTCCTCACCCTTCTTGGGGACGTCATCGGGGTGCATGTACTCGGCGAGGTCGGACGCGTCGTCGTCGTTTCCGAACGAGATACCGCCTTTGCGCTCGGGATCGCGGGGTTTGTGGTGACCGGGCACGGTGGGTGGCGACAGGTCGTCGACCGGTGCGGCGTCGACGCTCGGCTTCCACACCCGCGTCGGCTTCTCGCGCCGGGTCGGCGGCTTCCACCGCGTGGACGAGACGGTGTCGTCGTCCTCCTTGCGGTCGTCAAACCGTCGGCGGGTCGGCGGGCCCACTGTGGGTGAGCTGTCGCGCTCGTCGCGAACGGCTTCCTCGCCGTCGAGCTCTTCGAGGTGCTCGAGGACGTTGCGCGCTTCGGGCAACTCGTCGATGTCGATCTCGCCACGCCGAACGAGCTCGAGCACGATCTCGCCGAGCTCCGCGAGCGCCTCCGTTCGTCGTCGGGAAGAGCGCAGATCGGTGGTGAGCTCGCCGAGTCGCGAGCGCCCTTCGCGAGCACCGCGCTCCAGTGCCTCACGCACCACACCAGCTTGCTGGAGCGTGGTGCGAAGCAGCGTGCCGAGCGTGCCGCGCAGCTCCGGAGGGGAGAATCCTCCACGTCGTTGACGAGCCATGACGTGAAGTTAACACGCTCGAAACTTGTGGGTTTGTAGGCTACCGTCGAGGCGCGATGAGACGAACTGTCTTCGGTTTGCTCGTCATCGCCGCGGTCGGTTGTCGACCACCAACCGATCGGAAGATCACTCCCACCGGGAAGGTCCGCGTGCGCGTGTTCACCGAGCCCTCTCCGGTGCGACTGCTCGCGTCGGCGGGCAAGTTCGTGTTCGTTGCCACCGACGGTGATCTCGAGCGCTGGGACGCCGAGGGCAGGGTGCTCCCGGTGAGTGCGCACGGTCAGATCGTCGCGCTGACGCCGGATGTCGACCGCCGGTGGGTGTGGATCCTGACCGATCGCGGCCTCGGCCATTACGATGTCGCCGCGGATCTGTTTCAACCGCTGATGCCGCCGGCGAGCCTGGGGATCGAGTTCGCGCTGCTGGCCGCCGAAGGCGCGAGCATCGCACCGTCGAGCGAGGGCGGCGTCTGGCTCGGCACCGCGCACGGCCTGGTCGGCGTTGCCTCCGATGGTAGCTGGTCGGCGAGCGGTGTCACCGCGCCCGTCAACGCGCTCGCGAGAGACAGCGCGGGTTGGTTGTGGGCCGCGACCAAGACCGGGCTCGTCGCACGCAAGCCCACCGGCGAGATCGCTACGATCGGTGCGAACGAAGGCTGCGCGATCGTCGATCCGCGGTTGCTGGTGGAGTTGCCCGACGCGCAGATGCTGGTGATCGGCGCCGACGAGAACGGCCGCGACCTGCTCGCGATCGGCAAGGCGATGGCGTGGACCACGTATCGCGCGCTGCCCGACGTCAAGTGGGATGCAGCTGCGCGGCGCGGCCAGGGCGCCGTGGTGATGGCCGGCGAGAAGATCTATCGCGTGGCGCCGAACGACGCCTCGATCGTGCGGCCACTCGCGCGCGATGGCATGCGGCTCGTCGCGGTCAGCGGCAAGCCCACGCCGACGTGGTCGATCGAGCCGGTCGACGTCGAGGTACCGCCCGGTGCAGTGACGCTCGCATCCGTCGATGATCAGCTGTTGATCGGGACGCGCGAGCTCGGCACCGCGCGCTATCGCGACGGCGATCAACGCCCCCGCGCGTGGCTTCGTCGCCGCCAGATGTTCCTCGACGCCACCGCGCTCTCCGTCGCGTGCAGCAAGCAGAACGATTGCTGGCTCGCCACCGGCACCCGCCAGGCGTGGCACTGGAACGGCGATCGCTTCGCACCGCGCGGCCCCGACGAGATCGCGCTCGCGATCGTGCGCGATCCCTCCGGCGGCATCTACGCGCTACATCGCGTCGAGACCGAGAGCGCGATCAAGCTGTCGCGGATCGAGGACGGCCGGTGGACGCTGCTCGACAAGGTGGTGCTGACCACCGGCACCGACCAGCCGTCGATCAGCTTCGCGCGGTTCGCCGCATCGGGCTCGCTGTGGATCGGCCTGCGCGACCGCGACGCCGGCGAGTGGAAGACGTTCGGCATCGCGGTCGTCGATGTCGTCAGCAGTCGCGTCACCGTCCACAAGCCCGGCGGCAAGCTGCCGATCCCCGCCGCGATCATCGGCGCCGACGTGCGCGGTGGCGACGCGTGGTTTGCGACCGCTGACGGCGTGTCGCGGATGCAGGGCGGCAAGCTCGAGAGCTGGAACGACGAAGCGCTGCGCGGCGTGCGTGCACTCGCGATCGTCGAGGGCGGCGTGATCGCGGCAACTCCGAACGGTGCGCTGCGGTTCGATGGCAAGAGCTGGGACACGCCGCCACCGCTCGGGTTCGCGATGAGTGACGTGGTCGCGACGCGGACCGGCCAGATCTGGATGGCCACCGATCGTGGCATCGCGGTGTGGGATGGCACCCGGCTGCGACGTGTCGATACCCGCCGTGGGCTGGCCGAGGATCGAACGCTGGATCTCGCGGTCGATCAGTTCGATCGCGTGTGGGCGCGCGGACCTGGCTCGCTCGCTTTGATCACCCAGTAA
>JBBQJJ010000415.1:0-7918 GCA_038325805.1 Haliangiales bacterium | reverse complement strand
CTTGACCGGGCGCTTGCTCGTGCCGCGCTTGGCCTTGAGGTAGCCCTCCCAGTCGGTCTCGACGGCGCGGCGATCCGCTTCGTTCTTGAACGTCTCCTCGGCGTCGATGCCGAGGAGTCGCAGCGAGGCGTCGAGCCCGTCGACCCACACGGTGTCACCGTCGACGACGCGGGTGAGGCGGAACTCGCCGACCTCGACGCCCGGCTTCTCGAGCTTGGTGAGGGACTTCTGGAGCTCTTTGCGCTGATAGCGGCGGCCCTCGACGGGCGTGCACGCGACGGCAGCGAGCGCGGCGACGAGCAGGAACCGGGTCACGGACATGGCGTGTTCGCCTCCCCTGGAGTGCCTGCGGATTGTGGATCGAAGCACCACGCGGTCGCCAAGTTGTTCGCGTCTGCGTCGGGCGGCATGGTGCCGAGCTCGAACGTGCCCACGTCGGGTAGCGCGTCGTAGGTGGCGCGATCGATCAGCGTGCCGCAGCTCTCGACGTCGATGGCAGCCGCCGCCAGCCACGTCGCTTTGAAGTCATCGGCGAAGCCGTAGTCGACATGCGCCGGCGCTTGGCCGTTCGTGAACAGGCCGAGCACGACGTAGGTATCGGCATCGACGATCACCGAGCGCCGCACGAGCACCGGGATCTCCGACGATCCGTCCTTCTTGCGAAACCGGATCTTGGTCCCCTCGAGATCGATCGAGCTCCCGCTCGCGTTGAACAGCTCGATCCAGGGACCATTCCGATCGTCCTGCGGGCCGCGAATTTCAGTGACGACCAGCGCACCTTCCGAGATCGCCGGGCAGATCGCCTCGACCGGATCACGGGTGCAGCCGACCAGGCCGACCAAGAGGAGGAGAAGCGCGGCGCGCACGGTCTGTATCCTAGCCCAACGCCGACGGAGTGCGGCACCCACATTTGGACATGCTTGCGTTTCGAATCCAGCGCCCCAAAGGCTTTGGTACCATTCCAGGTTCGTGCGTTTGCTGGGTGGCCTCGTCCTGTTCTGCGCGACCGCGGCTTCTGCCGACGGTGTGGGCGAGCGTGTGGCGAGGGGGGAAGACCTCGCGAAGCAGGGTAAGTGGACCGAGGCGATCGAGAACTTCAAGGCCGCCGACAAGCTCGAGCCGCGCGCGAAGCACGCGTGCCTGATCGCGCTGGCCTACATCCGTCGCGAGCTGTGGCCTCAGGCCGAGGTGTTCCTGACCGTCTGCCAGCAACGCGCGAGCAAGGCTGATCCCGTCCCCGATTGGGTGCCGCTCGCGAAGCAGCAGCTCGACGAGCGCCTCGGTACGGCGAAGGTCGCGACGGTGACGATCCGGGTCAAGCCCGAGGCGCTGGCGAGTCAGGCCGCGATCGCGGTGTCGAGCTTCGAGCCCGACGAGACCTTCGGTCCACGCGCGATCCACCTCCCGCGCGGCACGCACCTGATCACGGCGACGGTGCCGGGGCGCGAGGCCGCGCAGCAGGCGATCGAGATCACCGACGACGCGGCGCGCGACGTGATCTTCGACTTCGACGTCACCCAGCTTCCCCTCGCGGTCGCACCGAGGCCCGCGACCGCGTCATCGAAGGCTCCATGGATCGTGATGGCGGTGGGTGGCGCGATCATGCTCGGTGGTGCCGGCTATCACGTCCTCGAGTTCAAGGGCACCCGCGACGATCTCGACGCCGCGCGCACACCCGAGGCGTACGACGCGCTGTCGTCGAAGTTCGACTCGCAACGGATGGCGACGATCGCGCTCTACGGCGTCGGCGCAGCCGTGATCGTGACGGGCGTGGTGTACACGCTGTTGCAGAGGAAGCACCAGGAGCGCGCGCCTCGCCTCGGCGCGACGCCCATCCACAAGGGCGGGATGATGGTGATGGAGTGGTCGCGATGAGCGTCCCTTCATGAGCGTTCATGTCGAGGCCACGGAGCTCGGGTCAGAGCTGTCGATCGGGCGCCTGCTCGACGGTCGCTTCACCATCCTCGAGAAGCTCGGGGAGGGCGGGATGGGCGCGGTGTATCGCGCGCACCAGCGCTCGGTGGATCGCGAGGTCGCGATCAAGGTGGTGCGGCTCGATCTGATCGAGCACCCCGAAGCGATCAAGCTGTTCCTTCGCGAAGCCAAGCTGACCAGCAAGCTCAACCATCCGAACGCCGTCGGGGTGCTCGACTTCGGGCAGACCGAGGATGGCGTGTTCTATCTCGCGATGGAGCTCGTCAAGGGCCGCACGCTCGATCACGTGCTGCGCGACGAGGGTCCGATGTCGTCGGGGCGCGTGGTCCGGATCGGCATGCAGATCTGCGACGCGCTCGAGACCGCGCATGCGATGCAGATCGTCCATCGCGATCTCAAGCCCGCGAACATCATGCTCGTCGATTCGCGTCGCGACCTCGTCAAGGTGCTCGACTTCGGGCTCGCGAAGGCCGTCGTCGACGGGCAGGACGTGACGTTCAGCGATCACGAGCTTCGCCAGATCCCTGCGGACCAGCTGCAGGCGACCACGATGCACGGCACGCCGGCGTTCCTGCCCCCCGAGCGCTCGGTCGGGGGCGTCTACGACGTGCGCAGCGATCTTTACTCGCTCGGGTGCGTGCTCTACCTGCTCGCGTCGGGCGAGCTGCCGTTCACCGCCCCGAACGCGAAGGAGCTCGTCGCGATGCACTCGACGAGCCGACCCAAGCCGCTGCTCGGAGTGACGCTGACCATCGCCGCGGTGATCGAGAAGCTCCTCGCGAAGAGCCCTGAGGACCGCTACCAGAGCGCGACCGAGACCCGCGACGCGCTCGAGGAGGCCGCGGCGAACGATGGCGTCCCTTCGCACCAATCGTCGCCGAGTCTCGAACAGGCGAGGTTGTCGGGACGGATCTCGTCCCCGTCGGTGCGCCTCTCGCAGCCGATCGAGACCCAGTCCGTTCCCGTCTACGAACAGCCACCGAAGAAGAAGCGCGCGGTGCTGTTCGTCGGGCTGGGCGCCATCCTCGCGCTCGGTATCGCGATCATCGTGGTGGCGACGAACCGCAGCGAATCGTCGCCCGAGCCAGCGAAACCGCCGGTCAGCGAACAAGCGCCACAGAAGCCCGAGATCAAACCGGCGCTCGAGCCGAGGCTCGAGACCAAGGCAGCCGAGGTGCCACCCCTCGAGCTCAAGATCGACAAGCCTCAGACCGTGAAGAAGAAGCTGCCACGCGTCGGTAAGCCAGCAGTGGTGCCGGTCCAGCAACCGCCCTCGAACACGCCAGGCAAGCCGCAGCTACCGTTTTAGCTCTTCGGGACCGAGCGTCAGGAAGTTCGGTTCGGTGCCGTTGCGAAACTCGGTGGCAAGCCACGCCTGCGTGACCGCCGTCTTGTAGATGCGGAGCTCGTCGACGCGACCCTTGAACGGCTGCTCGGTACCGCGCCCGATCAAGATCGAGTTCGTCGTCGACACGCTCCCGATCTGCTGGGTGGTGAGCGACTGCGCGCTCTTCGCGACCCCGTCCGCATACGCGGTGATCGTGTCCGCGGTGCGATCGACGACGGCCGCGATGTGAACCCATCTGTTCTGGAACAGCGCGTCGCTGCCGATCTCGGGGTCCGCGCTGTGGTTGGTGGTATCGGTGATCTTCACGGTCCAGTTGGCCGTGCCGAGGAGGAAGCAGTAGCCGGGCTCCTGGTTCGAGCCGCCGCCCTTGTAGAACGGCGTGTCGAAGCCACCGGCGCCGAGCTCCGTCTGAAACACCCACAGCGAGTAGCTGAACGAACCCACGCCGAAATCGAGGCCGCCGTCGATGGGATCGCCACCGTCGAGCTTGTCGTCACCGTCGAGCTGGCGCGCGGGGCCGAACATGCCGCCTGCAACGCTCGCCGGGTTCTGGTTGCCCGGAGCATCGAGCGTGTTGTCTTGCGCGGTGCTGTCGCGCGCCGTGCCGGACTCCGAGAGGTGCCAGACGCCGGCGAACACCGGACCGTCCCACGTCGCCGTCGTCGGAGCTTGCGAATCGCCGCCGTAGTAGAGGAACAGGCTACCCGTGTCCTCGAGCTCGGGCAGCCGCACCCAGAGCTCGAGCGCGCCGTTGTCGTACGCGGCGAGCTCGCTCGCGAGCAGCGTCTCGCCATCACCAGCCGTGGCGACGATGTCCTTGCCGTCGCTGCGCGCATGCGCCGCGAGGTCGGCGTCCGTGATCGCCACGCCGACCGGGAAGTTGACGAGCGTCTCGGTCGAGCCCGCCGCCACCGTGACGTGCTTGCGAAACGAGAAGCCGTCGAGCCAGCCCTCGACCTGCGCGCCGTCGGTGGGAAGCGGCGCATCGGAGGTGCCGTCACTCGGTCGAGGCGGCTTGGAGAAGCACCCCGCGAGCAGCACGATCGCAGCGAAGCGCACGAGCCCATGTTCGCATGGAAGCGTCGAGGATCGGGAGCTAGCTGGCGCGACCGTTCGATCACCGTCACACTGGGCCCGTGCGTATCGTCGGAACCGTGGCACCAGAGCACGTCGCGGCGCTCGGTCATGCGACACGCCTCGTCACGCTCGAGGACGTCCTGCGGTGGGGTGGAGACGTGCTCGACGTCGTGGTCCAAGACGAGTACACGCACGACGTGATCGTGATCTCGGGGACCAAGACCGGCTTCCTGGTGTTCGACACCACCTGACTGGGCGGAATCAACGCGGTCTCGGTCTGGGACCACAAGCCGACGGCGGACGAGTTGCTCGACGACCGGATCGCTCGTGGCTGGGTCGCCACGCCTACCGGCACGGTCGACGGTCCACAGGTGCTCGGGCACGCGGCGTGTCGGTTCGGCTAGCGCGTCGAGATGTACAGATCGTTGGTGCCGGAGATGTCGCTGACGAGCACGAACGTGCGCGTGTCGTCGGAGATGAACGGATCCTGCTGACCGCCGCCGAGCGCCGCGAAGGTATCGAGCAGGACCGGCGGCGACCACGGCTGACCCACCGCGGTGCGCGACGAGGTGTACAGCTTGTTCGTCGTCCCGTCGCTGCGGGTCGAGGCGAACGTGACGTTCAAGCAGTCCCTGGTGAGGTACGGCCCGGTCTCGCTCTGCGCCGACGACAGGTCCGCGACCACCGTGGGCAGCCCTGCACCGAGCACGCCCTCGGCGATGTCGGCGCCGACGATCAGCAGGTAGCGGTTGCCGTCGCAGGGCATGAACCACTTGTCGACGCCGGCGCCGTTGACGCCAGCGACGAGGCTCGGAGTGCCCCACGCCGCCTGCGGACCGGTGCTCGGCCGCGTCACGCGATGGATGTCGAGGTTGCCTGTGCCCACGGTCTTCGCGAAGAACAGCGTCAGATCGTCGTCGGAGAACCGCGGGGTCTCCTCGGACGGTCCAGCCACCGAGAACGGCAGCTTGGTGGCGGGACCGAACGCGCTCTGGAGATCCGGGCGCGACGTATAGAACAGATCCTTCTGCCCGCTGCTCGCCACGGCGAACACCAGCTCGAGGCCGTCGTGACTGAGCGTGCCGTCGTCTTCTTGGGCAGCCGTCGCGGCGACCGTGATCGCCTGGGGTGCACCGAAGTTGCCGAGCGGTGCGTCGGGCTCGGGGCCGTCGGTCGAGAACAGCGGCCCATCGCCACCTGCGTCATCGACGGCAGTGCCGCCGCCGAGCCGTGCCTCGCAGGCACCGGTCAGTGCGATCGCAACGATCGCGAGCCCTCGCATCCTCGCGATAGTAGCCCAGGCAGGGGACTGATCCGAAGCGCGAACCACATCACCACCCGCCGGGTTTGGAGCGATACTGTGGGCGACAGACCACAGGCTTAACGTTTGCGGCAGGTTGGTAGTCTGTCGAATATCCCTTCCACCTATCTGGTCTACCCTTTGCTCGTTGCGAGCTCTCGAGGAGAATCGATGAAGAAGATCACAGGTCTTGTCCTTGTCACGTTGCTCGCGGGTGCGGCGTCCGCGTGTGTGGTGCGCGGTAGCGCGCGTGTGGCGCCCGTCGCGGTGATCGAAGTCGAGGAGGAGCCGCCGCCGCCGCGGCAGGAGCGCTACGAGGCCCGCCCGGGTTTCGTCTACATCCAGGGCCGCTGGGCGCACCGTGGCGGTCGCTACGTGTGGGTCGACGGACGCTACGAGCGCGAGCGCCGTGGTCGTGGCTTCGTTCAGGGTCATTGGGAGCGCCGAGGCCGCCGCCACGTGTGGATCGAAGGCCACTGGCGGTAGGCATGGTATAGGCGGCGTGTGCGCCTGCTGTTCGTCGTCGTGATGCTCGTGATCGGGGGATGTGACTCGGGCTCTGCTCGACCGGAACCGTCTCCCCTACGTCCCCTGACGCCGGTCGTCGATCACTCGGCGGCGAAGGCGACGTACACGAAGTTCTGCGCGCCGTGCCACGGGGTCGACCTCAAGGGGTACGTCGCCGATCACGCGCCGTCGCTGGTCAACGTGACGTTCCTCGAGTCGGCGACCGATCAGTACATCAAGCAATCGATCGCGCTCGGTCGGCCGGGCACCTCGATGCCCGCGTACACCAAGGCGCGTGGCGGTCCGCTCGACGACAGGCAGATCGACGGCATCGTCGGCTACATCCGCTCGGTCACTCCCACGACGCCCGTCACGCTGGCCGCGGTGACGCTCGGCGAGCCGGCGCGTGGCGAGGCGATCTACAACGAATACTGCAAAACCTGCCACGGCGACACCACCGTTCGCGGTGAAGCACTCCACCTCGCGAACCAGACGTTCCAGCGTCTCGCGACGGATCCATTCATTCGCTACGCGATCGAGAAGGGTCGCCCGGGCACCAAGATGCTGAGCTTCGGCGGCGTGCTCAAGCCGCAGCAGCTCGACGACGTGGTCGCCTACGTTCGCGCGCTCGGCAAGGGTCAGACGGTCAGCCAGCTGCTGCCGCCACCCACGGGAAAGGAACCGATGGTGATCAACCCGAAGGGGAAGGATCCCGTGTTCAAGGTCCGCGACGTCAAGTTCGTCGGCGTCGATGAAGCCGCGCGCGAGCTCGCCGCCGGCAAGAAGATGATCATCATCGACGCGCGCCCGCCGTCGGACTGGATGCGCGTCCACATCGAGGGCGCGATCTCGTTGCCGTATCACGAGCTACCGCGACTCGACGCGATCCCGAAGGACGTCGCCGTGCTCGCATACTGCGCGTGCCCGCACCACCTGTCGGGTATCGTGGTCGACGAGCTGATCAAGAAGGGTCACAAGAAGGCGTACGTCCTCGACGAGGGCATCAACCTCTGGCACTTGAAGAAGTACCCGGTGGTCGCGGCACCCGGCGTGGTGGCGGCGCCGATCGAGGCGGGTGGGATGAGCGGTCACGACGGTCATAACCACCCTTGAGGTGCGATTGCTTGCTGGCCTCTGTTCGCTAGCCTCTGACCAGAACGCGACCGTCAGAACGGGATCGCGAGGCCCAGCTGCCCGTGAAGCGCGGCATCGGTGTCCTCGCGAAGGAACGCGAGCGCGCGCAGCGAGGCTTCGATCTGCACGTACTTGTGCTTGTAGAGCTCGATGCCAACCTCGGCGCCCATCACCGGTGACGTGTCGCCGGAGAGGTAGCCGATGCCGAGCCGATACCCGAGGTAGGGGTTGAAGAACGCGCGGCGACCACCGCCGAGGAAGCTCGAGTACAGCGCACTGCCGAAGGTCCCGACGACAGCGCGCGAATCACCGTCGCGGCGCGGGAACACATCGAGATCGAACGTCAGCCAGCGCTTGATGTGGATCGTGCCACCGCCACCAAGCCGCGACTTCGCGCGATCGCCCGGATCGATCAGCGTCAACGTCGCGAGGTGGATGCCGGGATGGATCCGCGCATGCGGCGCGAACTCGACGGGGCCGCCTTCGCGCGACAGCGACAGCGTGATGGTGGCGAACGCGACGCGATCGAGGAGCCAGCGCTGCTCGCCTTTGATGCGCTCGATCTGACCGCGGACGCGGGTCATCTCGGTCTCGATCTCGATCAGCTCCTTCATCGG
>JBBQJJ010000414.1:0-7921 GCA_038325805.1 Haliangiales bacterium | reverse complement strand
CGATCCGCGTCCGGAACCGCTCCGTCAACAACCTGCCGTGCGAGGTGGAGCTTGTATCGATGTTGCCCGCGACCTCGAGCCCGAGTACCGCGAGCTTGGCCTTGTCCGCAGCAGCGGTTCCGGCCAACGACCCGAGGAGGGTGAAGGTGAGCAACACACGCGCGAACATGAAGCCAGGAGTATCCCACCGATTCAGGAAAACCGGCAGGGGATTCCTGGCTTGTTCCTCGGCCTTGTGGCGTTTGCTACCAACGGAAGTGGAGTGTGGCGCCAGCGCTACGGTCCGTGATCGCCGGCGCAATCACCAGCTCGTTCTTCGGTCGCCGCGTTCGCGACGAGACGCGATCGCTCTCGGTCCCACCAACGACAAAGCCCTTGATTAGGCCGATCACAGCAACAACCCCACCGACGCCGATGATGCCCCACCCGACATTGGCGCGTGCCCCAGCTTTTTCTCCCCGCCGAGTCACTGCGGCCTGATCAGGGAACGGGTCCACGCCGTCCGGCATGGCGCAGGCTTCGCGCCCCACTTCGAATTGCAGTTCGTTGTTCGAGCAATCCTTTGCTTTGTTCAACCTGCCGTTCCAGAAGATGCTGTACGCCCCACCACCCGCAGCCACGGCGAGGCCAACCACCATCATTGCGCGCCACTTGCCGCGTCCACCACTGCTCTGCGACAAGGTCCCGCCGCAGTCGTTCGACACCAGCGGATCGCAGCCCGGCGTATCGCGGCGCGACTTCTTGAGCGTGATCTCTTCCGGCGTGGTCTCCCCGTTGCGGATCGTGATCTTCTCGTCGGAGTCGTAGCGATCGTAGCCGCCGGCCACGATCGAGAGCTTGTAGCGGCCCTCGGGAAGCGACTGGACCTCGCCGACACCGGAGGTGATGTTGCCGCGCTCTTCACCGTCGATCAGGATCGTGCCGCGATCGAAGCCCTCGTTCGCGATCCGGACCTTCAGCACACCGCCGTCGAAGTCGTTCGTGAGCTTCTTGTAGCCCTTCCGTGCCCACTCCTGGAGCTTCGTCAGGGACGTCTCGGCAAGCGGGATGAACTCCGTCCAACCCGGCAACTGCTGCGCGCTCGCCACCTTGAGCAGCTTCAGCGAGATCTGATAGCCGGCCTGACCACCGAGCTGCTTGCGCTCGATCCTGCCGTACACGAGGTAATCGGCCCCGAGCGCGGAGCCGACCTTGGCCATGCACTCCTTCTCCTCGTTGGGGCAGTTATTCATGATCTTCTCGTCGACGAGCTCCCTCTCGGAGCCGGGCGTCCACTGATACGGACCCTGCCCTGCCTTGGGCCGTGTTCGCAGCGCGACGGTCAGATCCTGGGCGACGCGCGTCGATTCCGAATCGACGGTGGTCGTGCCGAGTACCTCGAGTCCGAGGATCGCGATCTTGTCCTTCCCCTTCGCTTGCGCGACCGTGCCGCCTACCAACAAGACCAGAAACAAACAAAGTGACGACAGTACGCGTGCCATAGGTTCCCTCGGTTGCCGCGGTGGCGCGGCGATCCAGACCGAAACGGTATCCTGGCTTGGTTCCGTGCAGCAAGCTACCGTGTACGCCACGACGGCATGCGGACCCTATCGGCGCGGATCCTCCTCGGTTTTGCAGCTCTGACGGTGACGTTCGGAGTGATCACCGCGACGCTCGTCCGCAGCCTGGGGCAGGTCGAGGAGCATGTGATCCTGATGGGCCGGGGCTATGTGCCACTCGCGCTCAAGAGCAAAGAGCTCGCGAATCGGCAGGACGACCTCCGAAACTACCTCGAGAAGCAGCTCGCCGAGGAATCGAACGTCGTCCTCGCGCGGGCCAACATCAATCGCTACAAGAACGCGCGCGATCGCTTCCTGACGGAGAACCGCAAGGTCCTCGACGAGCTCGAGAAGCTGATCGACCTCGAACCGAAGCAGTTCGAAAAATCGCTGCCCTGGCTCGAGAAGCTCGAGAGGGGGGTCGCGTCGCTCGCACGGCTCTACACCGATCTGCTCGCCGCCCCGCCCCTCGCGATGTACGAGCCGGCGAACCAACAGATCATGAAGGCGTTCCTGCTGCCCACGCCGCCGATCGATGCGAAGCGCGAGCAGGCTGCGGCTTCGCTCAAGAAGCTCCAGGAGGAGGAGCGCAGGCACTGGTCGTACGCCACCACGCTCGCCGGCAAGCAGGAGCGCAACGTCGAGCAACTCACCGAGTTGCTGCAGGACAACCAGCACCTGCTGCGCGTGCGCACGTTCTATCTCGGCATCAGCGCCGTCGTCCTCGGCCTGATCGTGACGATGTGGGTGGTCTACACGCTGCGCCCGCTGCGCCGGCTCCGCGAAGGTGCGCGGCGGGTTGCCGCTGGCGATTACGCGAACCGGATCTCGGAGACCGGCCCGTCGGAGGTCTCGGAGCTCGCGCGCGAGTTCAACGTGATGGGACGCGCGATCGAGGATCGCCAACGCGAGGTGGTGCGGTCGGAGCGCCTCGCCGCGGTCGGCAAGATGGCCGCGATGATCACGCACGAGGTCCGGAACCCGCTGTCGTCGATCGGCCTCAACACCGAGCTGCTCGAGGACGAGCTCGGTGACAACACCGAGGCGCGGAATCTATGCCGCTCGATCCATCGCGAGGTCGACCGACTGACCGCGATCACCGAGGAGTACTTGCAGTTCGCCCGGCTGCCGAAGCCCAAGCTGGCCGCCGAGCCAGTCAACCCGATGGTCGGCGCCCTCGCCGCGTTCGTCCGCGAGGATCTCGCGATCCGCGACGTCAAGCTCGTCACCGAGCTCGCCTCCGGTGACCCGATCGCGCAGATCGACGCCGGTCAGATCCGCCAGTGCCTGATCAACCTGGTGCGCAACGCCGCCGACGCGGTGGTCGCCAACAAGGGTGGCAAGGTCGTACTTCGGACCAAAGCCACCGGAAAACGCATCGAGATCTCGGTCAGCGATGACGGTGTCGGGATTCCGAGCGAGGTGCTGCCACGCCTGTTCGACCCGTTCTTTTCCACCAAGGAAGGCGGTTCTGGACTCGGCCTCGCGCTGACGCAGCAGATCGTGCGCGATCACGGTGGTGATCTGGCCGTCCAGAGTGTGGTGGGCAGTGGGACCACCTTCACCCTCAGCGTGCCGGTCAGCGGGTAGATCATTGCGATCTTGTGCAGGTCGTATGATCATTCCCGCTTGGCTCCCGACGACGACGAGAAGCGCCGCGACTCCCGCGAGCCGATCACGCTGTTCGTCGAGTACGAGGGTGCGGACGATCTAGTCGGTGACTTCACCGAGAACCTGTCGAGCGGCGGTACGTTCGTCGCGACCAACCGCGAGCTCCCGCTCGGGCAGCGCGTCCAGCTCGTGCTGTCGTTCCCTGGCTTGCTCGAGCCGATCTCGATCGAGGGCTGCGTGCGCTGGCACCGCACCGATGGCGAAGAAGGCGGCGACGCTGGTGCCGGCATCGAGTTCTCTCCGGGTGCCGCGCGCGAACAGCTTCAGGCGATCATCGAGCGCGTCAAGCTCCGCGACCCCAAGACGGTGTCGCGCACGTTCCGCGTGCTCGTCGTCGAGGACAACCGCCACGTCGCCGCGCTGATCCAGGAAGGCCTTCGCGGTAGCTCGCGTCGCGACTTCAACTCGAACATCGCGTTCACGTTCCGCAACGCCGAGGACGGTCGCGCTGCGGTCGAGATCCTTCGCAACGAGCAGTTCGACGCGCTGATCATCGATGTCTACTTGCCGATCCTCGATGGCCCGAAGGTGATCTCCACGGCGCGCACCGAGCTCGGGCTCGGAGAGTTGCCGATCATCGCGGTGTCCGCGGGTGGCGATTCCGCGCGGCGCTCGGCGCTCGCAGCCGGAGCGAACATCTTCCTCGACAAGCCGATGCGGCTTCGTCAGGTGCTCGATACCATCCAGCGCCTCTTGCACTAAAACCGAACCGCCTCTCGGCGACCTGTAGACCGCAGCACGGCGACATCTCGAGAGGCGAGCCGTCAGCACACACGGCGCGCTCCGAAGTGGCGCCCCTTCCAAGAACCGAGGACGTTACGGAAGCTGCTTCTTGAGCTCGAGCGCTTCGGCGTTGTCGGGCTCCTTCTTGAGCGCTTCCGCGAGCGCGGACTTCGCCTCGGCCTTCTTGCCGATCGCGAGATACGCGCGTGCGCGACCGAGGTGCACGAGCCCGGGGCGGCGCGGATTCGTCATCAGCATCGTGTCGTAGGTGAACAGGGACTTGTCACCGGCGCCGGTCTCGGCCTGCGCGCGCCCGAGGTTGCCGAGCACGTCGGGGTCGTGCGGTGCGATGAAGATGGCGAGCTCGCCGTAGGTGCGGACCTTCGCCCAGTTCTTCTGCTTGCCGTATTCGATCATCAGCTTCTTGAGCGGCGCGAGCTCCATCTGCTCGAGCATCGCGTAGTGCTCGAGCTCTTGTAGCGCGCGCTTGGTGTCGCCCTTCGCCTCGTAGAGCTCGGAGAGCTCTTGGTACGCGAAGCTGCGCTCGGGATCGAGCTTCTTCGCCGCGCACAGGTGCTTCTCCTTCTCGGCGTCGTTCTTCTCGGTCTCGGCGATCTGCGCGAGGCGCGCGCGGAGATCCGCGTTGTCGAAGCCATCGGCGGCGAGCGCCGTGTACATCTGCTTCGCCTTCGCGGAGTCGTTCTTGTGAACCGCGACCTCGGCGAGGATGAAGCGCGCGATCGGCTGCTTCGCGTCGAGTGCGAGCGCGGCGTTGGCATTCGAGACCGCCTTCTCGGCTTCGCCCGCGTAGTAGTAGGAGAGCGCGACATTCGCGCGAGCTTTCCCGTCCTTCGGAGCAGCGTCGGCAGCGACCTCCATTTTCGTCGTGTCGTCGAACCCTTTCGTCGGCAGCTTGAACGTGCCGGCGTACGGCTTGAGGCGAATCTCGAGGTACTTGCGGAACTCGACGTCGAGCTGCGCGACCGTCTTACCCGTGATGATCTTGAGGACTTCTGGGGTCTCCTTGCCCTTGCCGAACAGCTTGAGCGCCTCGGGGATCTTCGACCACCCGAACGTCTGCACCAGCCACTCGATCGTCACCGCCGACTGGTAGTACGCGACGACGACCGCGCTCTGATCCGGCTGCATGAACTCGGAGTTGAGCGCGCCGATCGAAGGCAGCGAGCCGTTGAGCATCGCGCCGTACAGGTCGTTGTCGTTCTCGCGGCGCCAGTGCGGGCTCGCGATCAGCGTCTCGTATTCGGACAGCCCTTCGGTGAACCACCGCGGCACGCGCGAGTTCGAGAGCTGGATCGCGAACACGTGGCCCAGCTCGTGCCACATCACCATGCCCCAGTTGATGTCACCGGTCGCCGGCGACATCGCCGTGATCACCTGACCGAAACACACGCCGAGCGCACCCAGGTCCGGGAGGCCGACGGTGCGAATGCCGTAGTCGTTGCGGTCCGCGTAGAGCTCGAGCGTGACCGGCGTCTTCGGCGTGAAGCCATAGCGCTTCGACATGTCCGCGAACGCGCGCTCCATCGTCGGCTCGAGGTAGCGGGAGAACACCGCCTTCTCCTCGTTGTGGTAGCGGATCCGGAAGCTCTTGCTGTTGGTGACCGAGTACTCCTTCGGAATCGTGTTCCGGAACAAGTTGCGCGTGTTGTACGTGCGCACGTTGTACTGATCGCCGGCCCACGACTTGTCGAGCCACTCGATGCCCTCCTTCTCCATCCCGAGGCGGAGGTAGCCGAGGCCAGCTCCTGCCATCGCCTCGTAGTAGTCGGGCTTGATCTTGACCGCTTCCTTCTCGAGCTCGATCGCTTCGACGTAACGGTGCTCGCGGACGGCGCTGCGCGACACGATGCGATAGAGGTCGGCGTACTTCGGGTTGATCGCGAAGACCTTCGCCTTCTCCGCCTCGTAGGTCCTCACGTCGTCGCGCAGCCACGCGATCGTGGCCTTCATCGACAGCGCCTCGACGTCCTCCTTGTTGAGCGCGAGCACGCCATCGAGCGTCTTCTGCGCGGCTTCCCACTGGTTGCCGTCGATCTCGATCGCGGCGCGGACCTTGAGCCCCCGCGGGTTCTTCGGGTTGATCTCGAACACCTTGTCGAGGTGGTGCTTGACCGCCGCTAGATCGTAGCGCGTCTCCATGATCACCTCGGCCATCGCGGCGTGGCCGTCGGGATGGCTCGGGTTGATCTTGAAGACGTCCTCGAGCGTCTGCTCGGCGAGCTGCGCGGCGTACTTCTGGAGGAACAAGTCGGACCACGCGACCCCGGCATCGGTCTGTTTCGGATCGAGCTTGACCGCCTCGCGGTACGCGTCGTTCGCGAGCTTGTACTGCCCCGTGTGCTTCGCCGCCTCGGCGAGCTGGATCATGTCGATCGCGTTATCGAGATCGAGCTTGTTCTTGTCACTCTCGGCGATCGTCAGATCGAACAGCGCCTTCGCACCGAGATTATCTCCGCTCAGCGCGCGCAGCTTGCCGAGCTCGGTGCGCACCGCGCGATCGTCGGGGCGATCCTTGTACAGCGCCTCGAGGTCCTTCCTCGCATCTGCGAGCTTTCCCGTGATCCGTCGCAGGTCGGCGAGCACCATCCGCGCCTCGGCGGCGACCGGATCCTTCCCGGTGGCGATCGGCGTCAGGTTGCCTTCCGCGCCTGCGTAGTCGCCCGTGGCGATCTGCGCGCGTGCGAGCATGATGCGCGCGGTTGGTCGATCCTTGCCCGAGATCTTGGACAGCTCGGTGATCGCGGTCTTGTAGTCGCCTGCAACGAGCTTGTCGCGCCCCGTGGTCAGGTCGGCGGCTGCCAGATCGGTCAGGCCGAACAGGAGGACTAGCGCGAGGGCTCGGACACGGGTCATGTCCCTCGAATCTGAGGTGCGAACCCGCCCGGTGCAAGGACTTGCGCTATGGTTGCGTCCGTGGCCGAGGCGTCCAAGGAACCCGTCAAGAACGATGGCATTTACACGTCGTACGACGCCTTCTTGAAGCAGGGGATCAAGGAGTACTACGACCGCGGCTGGACCACGCGTCGCGGCAACTTCATCGCGTTGCTGATGGCCTCGGGAACCACGTCATTCGCGCTCGCGAAGGACTCGGTCGTCGACGGTCAGGGTGCGAAGAAGGTCGCGATGGGCGCGGGTCTCGCGATCCTCCTTCGCTTCGGACTCAAGTTCGCGCTCGGCGGGCCACTCGGCCTGGTGATGTCGGTCGCGGCGGGTGCATCGATGATCGCGTTCTTCATCCGCAATCAGAAGGACATCGTCAGCAAGGTCGGCAAGTACAAGACCGTGATCGCCGACAGCCACAAGCGCTTCGACGAGATCCAGGCTGGCTGGCGCGACGGCAAGCATCAACTCACCGACCGGAACTTGATGGTCGACGGGTTGATGAAGCAGTTCATCGCGTCGGTCGACGAAGCGTAGCTGAGCGCGCGTTCGGAAGGGCTTCGTGCGTGGGCTGCGCACGGACAGCAGGCGTGGTCAGAGGGTCGCCAAAACGCCAAACGCAACCCGCCATGATCGCCAACGGATCTTTCATCGCGACGTCCGACGACCCCCTCGTTCGAAGAGAACGCGCAAGCTCGTCCGGCGTCGAGACGCCGAACGAGAGCGATGCAGTCGGTCGGCGCCTGAGCGTCGACCGATCGTGCTGGATCTATCGAGCGATCGTTGACGCACGGGTCCGGTCCAATCGACCTTTTGGCGTTTTTTGGCGGGCTGCGTTTGGCGATCTGGCGACCCTCTGACCCACCCAATGCTCGGGCCGTCCGTCGTCAACGCACGCAGTGGCGCATCCCGAAGGAGCCCAAACGCTCCGCTCGTGTCCGACGGACGTGCAGGGCTGACGCGTGCATTTGTCATTGCCTGGCGCCGGCGGGCCGGTGCTAGGGTCGCGGCATGCGCTTGAGGGCCTTGTGTCTCGTGGTGGCCATTGGCTGTGGTGAGGGGGATCCGGGCACCACCGCGCTGTTCGC
>JBBQJJ010000413.1:0-7969 GCA_038325805.1 Haliangiales bacterium | reverse complement strand
GGCTCGGAGATGCTGAGCGTATCGGTGCCTGGCCTCGCGCTCGACAACGAGCCGGCCGTCGATACGCCGCCGCGTGCGGCCGCGGCAAGACCGATGCAGCGCAGTCAAGCCGCCGCATATCTCGTCCTCCAGCCCAGCGAGACCGCGGTGCTGCACGCCGCATCGCGCGTGTTAGCCGGGTTGATCGCGAACGGCGAGGTCTCCGCCGACAACGAAAACGATCAAGCAGATCGCGCGGTGCGGATCGCGACGCGCATGGCGCTGGTGATCGAGAAGTACATCCAGTCCGACAACGAAGACTGGTGATCAGGCCGGCACGAGCGTGATCGCCGAGATCTCGCACGACGTGCCGACGCGCAAGGGCGGCCCCCAGAAGCCCGTGCCCATGCTGACGTAGAGATAGGTCGAGCCGTAGCGCGCAAGGCCGGCGACCTTCGGATCGAACAGCCGCGCGAGGTAGCCCCACGGCAACAGCTGACCGCCGTGTGTGTGACCGGAGAGCTGGAGATCGACGCCGGCGGCGATCGCCTTCGCGACGGTGCGCGGGTGGTGTGCGAGCAGCACGAGCGGCAGCGACGGATCTGCACCGGCAACCGCGCGCGGTACATCCTCGGCCGCCGACGAATCGTCGGCGCCCGCGAGCGTGATGGCGTTGCTCAGCGTCACGTTCTCGTTGCGCAGGATCTGGATCCCGAGCGAACGCAGATGCGCGAGCCAGGGCTCGGGATCCCAGTAGTACTCGTGGTTGCCGGTGACGGCGAAGACGCCGTCCTTGGCGCGCAGCTGGCGCAGCGGCTCGATGTGCGGGCGGAGCTCGGAGAGCAGGCCGTCGACGAGGTCCCCGGTGATCACGATCGCGTCGGGCTTGAGCGCGTTGACGCGCCGAACCATCTGCTCCGCGAACTCGCGACCGATGATCTGCCCGATGTGGACGTCGGTGAGCTGGACGATCGTGTACGGCGCCTTCACTTTCCCGAGCGGGACCTTGACGCGCCGCACCACCGCACCGCGAGCCACGTTGAGCAACCCGAGGATGACGACGCCGATCGCGAGGCCACCCGCCCACACCGCCGCGGCGCGCGGATCGACCCCGCAGACCACGGCGAGGTGTGCGCCGATCGCTCCGAGCAACAGGTACGTCGCGAAGCCGAACCAGACATAGCCGACTAGCAGCCACGGCTTCGCGGCCGCGCGGGTCAGGCGGCGAGCGATTCCGAGCGTTAGCGGGAAGCTCGGGAACAACAGCGCGAGCATCACGCTGCCGACCTGCCAGTACGGCGACGGCAGCGGCAGCACGATCCGCCACCAGATGTAGAGGTGCGCAGCAGAGAGGATCGCGATCGCGATCAGAAACCTGCGACGCACCCTGGTTTTCTAGCATGCCGTCACCGCGGCGGACCTGCCTATCTCGGTAGTCTGCGGTCGTGCACGAGGAGCTCGAAGCGGAGCTGCGACGGAAACCCGACGATCGCGAAGCGTGGGTCGTCTACGGCGATTGGCTCCTGGAGCACGGCGACAAGCGTGGCGAGCTGGTGCGCAGCCATCGCCAACCGACCGACGAGGAACGCGCTCGTTGGCGCGGGCCGATCGCCGAGCGATACGTCCGGTGGCGCCATGGCTTCGTGATCGAGCTCGAGCTTCCACTCAGCGCGCGCGGCGTTCAGGTCCTCGGACCGCTCCTCGCCGATCGCGCCAGCCGGCTGCTGTCATCGCTCGTACTCCGGCCGCTCGTCTACGAGGACGACAACCATCTACTCGCCGAGCAAACCGACCAGTCGATCGATCCGCTCGACAGCGTGCTCGTTCAGGATCTCCGGAGACTCCGCGCTCTCGCGATCCGCTACGTCGAGCTCACCGATCGCCGGATCGACGCGTTGGCTCGTGCATCGCTCGCGATCACCACGCTCGATCTTCGCTACACCGGACTCACCGACGAGCGGCTCGAACGCCTGCTCGCTGCGCCGTGGTTCGCGAACGTTCGCCGCCTCCATCTGCAAGGCACCGCGATCACCAACACACACGCGGAGCGGCTGGTCGCGCACGGCCTCGACTTCCTCGATCTCCGCGACAGCGGCCTCACCGCCGCTGCGATCGACGATCGAATCCCTCACCTCGGTGCCTACGGATCGCAGGCCTATCCTCGGCAGGCAGCGCCACGAGCGCCCGGTGTCCCCGTCAAGCTCGTCGAAGGCCTGTCCCTGTCACCGCAACGCACTGCGCGCTTCACCTCACCGCGGGTTGTCGACAAGCGCCCGCTGTCGCGCACCTTCACCAAGGACTGCGAACGCGTCGCCGGTATGCGCGACTTCATCGTCGTCTACGTCGATCCCGACGAGTGGACGTTCCGCACCTACGAGAACATCCTCCCGCTCGATCGCTTGATCACGAACACGCAGCTCTCGCTCGACGACCACCGCGAGCTCGCGCACGAGATCCATCGCTTCACGCTGCGCGGCGAGCTGCCCGCGTTCGACGATCTGCCGCTCTACGCGAAGCCGCTCAACGCCGGCACCCGTGGCGGCAGCCGCTACATCTTTCACGCCGCCCCACTCGCCGAGGCGCTGACGAGAGCGATCCGCACGGCACTACCGAACCTCCGCGGGTTCTCGCACGTCAACCCCGTGTTTCGCTGCAACCGATTCGAGCCCGGGGACGAGCCGTTTCGTCGCCACTTCGACACGCCCTATCACGACGCCGCGCGGCGCCAGATCTCGCACTACACGCTGCTGATCTATCTCACCGAGGGCACCGGGGCTCCCGCCTTGCAGATCGAGGATCTGAAGATCGACTCGATCGAGGCGAGGCAGTGCTTCGTGTTTCATCAGGCCTACGAGCATGCCGGCGCGGCGTTCACCGACGGCAGGAAGGTATTTCTCCGCACCGAGCTGGTGTTCGAGAACCAAGACGTCACTCACGATCCGCGGATCGCCGCGCTGTTCGCGAAGGCTTGCTACCTCACCGGCGAGAGCATTCGCGACGCCGAGCTCGCTCGCGACGCGGATCGCGCCTACAACGCCGTCGCCACCGCACACTGGACCGGCGTGTTGCCGCCATCGACCGACCCGGTGCTTCGCAAGAGCTTCAGGGGCAACGAGTGGCTCGCGAACGGCTACGACTTCTGGTTTCCCAGGCGGCTACCACTCGCCGATTGCGCCGCCCTCGTGCTGCTCGACTACTTCAACTGTCTGGTCGGTGGCGTTCCGTTTCGTTCGCTCGTCTCGGTGACGACCGTTCGCGACCTCGACCCCGAGGTGGTCGTCCCCACCCTGTCCTCTCCAACCCCGCTCGCGGTGCTCGACAAGGACGCGCTGTTCCCACCTGCCGAGGCGCTCGGCCCGTGCTGCCCGGGACACGCCAGCTTGTCGTGGATCGCCACGCGATCGCCGGAGGTCGTCGACCTCTACACGCGAGCTCAGGTGTTCGCTCGCGCGCGGGTCGATCCCGCACCGATCACGATCCTCGGCCGCGACGTCTACCTCGATTCATCGCGCTTCCAGATCAGCGGCAACCAGATCCACGTGCTGTCGCGAGAGCGCCTCGCACCGGTCAACTTCGCCGCGTGCTGGAACTGCCACAGCTCGCCGCCGAACTTCGTCGGTGTCGACTTCGAGGTCGGCGTGCTCCATCCCCTGGTGCCGCCGATCCTGTGGGAAGCAACTGCCAACACCCACCACCTGATGTTCGACTTCTTCCGCAACGGCTGGGCGGTGAGTCACGACCGCTACGACGTCGCGATCCCACGGATCCGGAACCTGGACTTCCAGACCGTCGACGAGACCGAGACGCCATGGCTCGAAGCGAGCGGCAACTGCCACCTCGATCCGAAGCGCCCCGAGGTCGCCATGCCGTTCTGGAGCCGCGTCAACTCGGCGCTGATCCGCGAGCTCTACGCGGATCACCCTAGCCGATAATTAACCGGCAGCCACCTCGAGATCAGGCGAGGCGGCGTCGCCGGCGCCCACCGATCAGGAGGACTCCGAGAACGACGGGCCAGCTCGCGAGGTTGCCGTGCGCATCACAGCAACCACCCACCGGATCGGCCGTGTCGTCGCCGCCAGGGTCGACGCCCGCATCGCCACCACCGGGAGCCGCACCGTCCGGATCAGGGTCCGGCAACGCCGCACACGGATCTGCGTTGGCATCGCCGTTCCAGGTCAGCGGCGTCCCGATCGCGTAGAGGTTGTGCAGCAACAGGTAGTCGAGGCCGTGGTAGCGGACGCCTTCGCAGTTCTCGGGGCCGACGTACGCCTGCGACTTGCCGCGAATGAAGCGGTTGTGCGTGGTGAAGCCGTGCGCTGCGGGACCGCTCGGACCCGGGCATGACGGTTCGCCGTCGGCGGGCAACTCGTCGAGCATCTCGCGGACGCGCGGATTGATCGTCAGGCCTGTCGTACAGAAACCGGCGTTGTCGGGATGCAGCGCGCGATGGATCAGTGGATAGACCGGCCAGTCCTGCGTGGCCGACAGCTCGGCGAGCACGGTCGCGGTGTCGTCACCGTAGCCATCGCCAACGGCCATGATCGCGAGCGCCATGTGGAGGTTGTCCTCGTCGCCGTACGTCGGGTTCGCGGGGTTCTTCAGCGTGTTCCAGATCGACGACCACAACCCTGCCGTCGTCGGCGTGACCGCTCCGTCGGTGACATACGCGGCCGCGAGCGTCTCGCCATACGAGAAGCCGATCGCATTCTCGCCGCGGTTGACCGCGCGATCGCCACACGCCGGGTTGCGGATGATCCAGTCGGACTTCGCGAAGTGCTGGGTGATCCGCACGGCTTGTTCGATCGACCACGCGCGCAGTGACTTGCCCTGCACGACGACGTCGGCAGGCACCAGTGCCTTGACGAGCGCGAGCCCGTGTTGCACGTGATAGATCTGGTCTTGACTCTCTTCCTTGTTGGTCAGCGCCTCATCGATGAAGTCCGACTGGATCGTCGAGATGCCTGCGAAGTGGCCGTGGAAGTCCGCCGGCACGTCATCGCGCAGAAAGAAGCCGTTGCGCGAAGCCATCCCGTTGCACTCTGGGAACGCGGCCTCCGCCTGGAGGTCGAGACGATCGAGTGCGAGGAGCGCGTAGTAGAGCTCGTCGCGTGTCGCGGCGAGGTCCCCGCCGAAGCCGGGATAACGTGCGGGATGCGCGAGCAGGTAGTGCTCGGTGGCGAGCACGCCGAGATAGAAGCCGAGCGCGATGGTGCCGTCACCCCACTTCATCAGCCCGAGGTTGTCCATCCGCTCGGGGCACGGCTGGCTGTCGCCGGGTCCGTCACCCACGACGGTGAACTCGCTCGTCAGACGTTCTCGGAGCCGGTGATACTTCGCGAGGTTCTGCGCGGTGGTATCGGCGGCCACGTCGGCTGCGATGAGTAGCCCGATCAGGACAAGCACGCGGGTCATCTCGCTCTTGTGCGCGCTGCGTCGGTGATCGCGCAATCGTGCAGTGGCGGTGCCACGAGATGGTTACAGACGCTGACCGCGATCGCGCCGGACCCGTTCGGAACTACGACAGGCGACCAGTCCACGTTACGATTCGACGACATGGCATCGCGGTTCCTCGTCCTGCTATTCGCCGCCTGTGGGCGGATCGGCTTCGGGGAGACCGAGCCCGATCCGGCCTGCGTCGCGGTCGGTCACGACGAGGATCTCGATGGAGTCGATGACGCCCGCGATCTCTGCCCGGACCAAGGCGACCGCGATGGCGATCGCGTCGGCGACGCGTCCGATCGAAGTGTTCGCGTTCTTCCACGCGCGGCGACGCCCTGTCACGCCGTCGCGTCGTAGAGCGTCAACGACGGCGTCGAGCCCTGGCGTGCCTTCGCATAGGGCAGCTCGACGCCGACGGCACCGATCGAGATGGCGCGGCGGCTCGCGAGCTCCGCGATCCGGTCGCGAACCCGCGCGAACAGCTCGCCGTTGCAGGGTGCGTAGAGAAACACCACCGAGCCGTCGAGCTCGACCTCCGCGACATTCGCGCACTCGAACGAGACATCGAGTTGCCGCGCGGCGGCCGTCGACCTCGCTCGATCCACCAGGTGCTGCTGGATCTCGATTCCCCGCGCCGCAGCTCCGGTCAGCAGATGGATCAGAAACACCACGCGACCGAGTCCGGATCCGAGCACCACCACCTCGTCGCTCGCCTTCACGGGCAGCTCGCGCACGAAGGCGAGGATGTCGTCGACCGGGCACGGTAGGTACGGCACAGCTCCGGCGGGCAGAGCTTCATCGGGCGGCGGGGGCTCGAGCTCGAGCAGCTCGTCGACGAACGCGTCGCGGTCGAGGAACGGCACCGCGCGCAGCCGCTCGTCGAGGGCGTCTCCCCGCAGCTCGCGCGAGGCACGGGCAAGCGTTCGCAGCGACGGGTCCACCCCTCGAGGGTACCAGCCCAACTGAACGTAATTACAGAGGGCGATCCCACGCGACGAGCCGTCACGGACCCCGTCTGGAACCTGTGGGCGAGATGACTAGCGTGACTTCCGAGGCGGCGAAGACCCGCAAATTTCGAGCGCATGCCGAGCCGGCGACGACCCCGTTCTTGCGCGTCAGCGACGACGCGACCGTGCGGTTCAGCCGACCGTATGACCGAGTCGAGCTCGACAACGAGCAGGACCCGATCAGCGTCGAGATCGATCTCTCGTCGGTCCAGCCGATCGACGACACCCTGCCCTTCTCGCTCGACGACGTGCCGTCGTTTGCCGTCGCACGCGAGTCGGAGCCGTACGCGATGATCGAGATCGCGCTGACCCTCCCGGCGGTCGCCGAGCCGCTGATCACCCCAAAGGAGCCCGTCCCTACCTCCCGTCTGAAGGTGGTGCTGGTGGTCGCGCTCGTGATGATCTGCGCGTTTGCGTGTGGGATGGGGATCGTGCTCGCGGTTAGCACGTGACGCTGGATCGCCCCTAGCGCCCGGGTCAAACTGGGCAGGTGCAGCACCAAGAGCTCGTCCTTGGTCAGTCAGATCAGACGTTCCAGCTCGACCCCTCCGACGGTCGACCGGCAGCCGAGCCCGTGCCCACCGTGTTGGTGCTCGGCTCCGGGTTGCGCGTGCCGGCCACCAGTGGGGAGTGCTCCGTCGATCGCGTCGACACCACCCTGCACGGGGATGCGCACCGCGGCAGCGTGGAGCTCCGGGTCGCCAACCCGGAAGGCATCGTCGTGGGTGGTCGCTACCTGATGACCAAGCCTGAAGGCGAGCGCGAGTGGCTCGACGTCCTCGCGATCGCCGGGGAGACGCTGACGCTCAAGCATCCGATCATCCATCGCTACGCCGGTGCGGCGACCATCCGCGGTTGCCGGATCTCGATCGCGGTCGACCCGGCGTGGTCGTCGGCGCGCCACAACGTGAGTACCGGACGCCATCGTGGCCTCGCCGGCTACATGCTGCGATGGACATACACGCTGGAGGGCCGCGAGCTGACGAGTGTGACGTGGGCTGACCTGGTGACGCTGCGGTCGTCGGAGCTGGTGACACCCCAGGATGTCGACAAGCGAAACCCGGGATGGATCGCCGGCTTGCCGCCCGCACATCGAGCGAACGCGGGCGCGGATTTCATCGCCGAGGCGTTTCGTGCGGTGCGGCTCGAGGCTGTCGGTGATGCATCTGCGACCCGCAAGATCCGCGACGAGCAGGTGCTGCGCGAGCTCGTGCAATCGCGCGCCCAGGTGATCCGACTCGAGCACGAGGTGCTGCACGGTGGTCCGCGGTCGAGCGAGCTCGCCGTCGCCGAGGCCCGCTATCGCAACCGCTACTCGCAGCTGGTCAAGCCGCTGCCCGCCGAGGTCAGTTACGTCGCGACCCCCGAGAGGGTCCCGCGCGCCAAGGGCAGCGAGCCCGGTGTGCCCCGCCGAATTCCGAAGCTGACACGCTTCTGACGCGTGTCATCATCGCGGCGTGCGTACGCTGCTCGTGCTCCTCGGACTGCTCGCGCTGGTCGGCACTGCTCGCGGCGATCAGTGGGTGTCGCCCTCGAAGGTGACG
>JBBQJJ010000412.1:0-7973 GCA_038325805.1 Haliangiales bacterium | reverse complement strand
ACCCCCGGGCATGTCGACCTCGGTGATCAACAGACCGGGCGTGTGACCCGAGCTGCGGTGGAACCGATAGCCATCGCCGAGTGCGGCGGCGCGATCCGACGCTGCAAGCTCGAGGCGCCCGCTGCTCGCGAGCAAGCTGGTCATGCCCGGGATGAACGAGGCGCGGTCGCGGGCATGGGGTGCCACCGACCGTTGCCAGGCCTCCGCACCGACCACGTAGGTAGCCTTCGGAAACACCAACGTCGCCGGCTTGCCGGTCTCGTACTTGGTCAGCGCACCGCCGGCGTGATCGAAGTGAAGGTGGGATAGCACCACCACATCGACGTCCTCCGGCTGGACCCCGACGGCTGCGAGCGAGTGGAGGAGCACGTGGGACTCCTCGACGACGCCGTACCGCTCGCGGAGGGCTGGCTCGAAGAACGCCCCGATCCCGGTTTCCAGCAGGATGATCCGGCCGTTATCCCGGATCAGCAGGCAACGGCAAGCGAGGGGGATCCGGTTCTTGTCGTCGGGTGGAATCCACCGCTCCCACATCGCCTTCGGGGCGTTGCCGAACATCGCGCCGCCATCGAGACGTTGCGAGCTCCCGAGCACCGAGGTCAGCGACCGCACGGACACCTCTTACCACGGCTGGGGACAGCTGACCCGACTCAACGCGGATAGTGACAATTTGCGGCTAGCTCCTCGTACGCCGCGACGTTTCGGGTCTGCGCGAGAGATCGGAATTCCACTCCTCGGTAGGTTCCGCATACGATGCGCAGCATGAGGAGCTGCGTCGCCATCGCGTGTTTATTCGTCATCGGGTGCGGTCCACGCCCCACCGACGAAGGTCGTGACGAGAGTCAAGCCACGCTCTCGATCGAACCTGCGAATGCCGAGGTGCTCGTCGAAAACGGCGTGCCGGCGACTCAGGAGTACGCCGCGACGCTGACGTTCCCCGATGGCACGGCCGAGGACGTCACCGACGAGACGGTGTTCTCCGTCGACGTCGCGTTGGCGAACTTCCAAGGTGCACGCGCGAACATCTACGGCGGCGGCAAGACCACCGTGTACGGCCAGCGTGTCGACAAGGTCGGCACCGGCGTCCTGACGTCGCGGATCAAGTCGACCCGCGTCGATCCGTCGCTCGATCCGAACACGCCCGATCAGTTCACCGGCCCCGAGGATCCTGCCCGCGCCCCGGTCGTGATCTACCCCGCCGATGACGTGGTGATGCCGCGCAACGTCGGCGACTTCGAAGCGCACTGGGTCGATGCGTCCGGCAATAACGTGTTCGAGCTCTCGCTCAAGACCGAGTACGCGGACATTCGTCTCTACCTCCCGGGCGGCAACGGCAACGCCGCCGCTGGCCCGATGCCGACGTTCGGCGAGTTCCTGTCGACCGAGTGGAGCTCGGCGGTCGGTCAGGAGCCGAACGTGCGCTACCAGGTGCGCGGCATCCAGACCACGGCGCCGGGCCCCGTCGGTGCGAGCTCGATCCACATTGTGCAGCTGACGAACGAGGTGCTCGAGGGCGGCCTCTATTACTGGGCCGCCGCGTCGACCAACGGTCCCGATGGCATCTATCGCCACGACATGGCGCATCCCGGCGAGGCCGCCGAGGAATTCTTCACGCGCAACCAGACGCCACTCGGCGCGGTCGGCACCCCGGAAGAGGGTCAGGCCCGGTGCGTCGCGTGCCACGTGCTGTCGCGTGACGGCACGAAGATGGCCGTCACCTACGATGGTGGCAACCGGCTCAGCACGCTGGTCGATGTCGCGACCAGGACGCCGCAGGCCGACTTCGCCGCGTGGAACTTCGCCACGTTCACACCCGATGGCGCGCAGCTCCTCGCCGTGCACGATGGCGTGCTGACGGTGCGCAGCGGCGCGGATCAAGCTCAGCTCGCGGTGATGCCCGCCGGCGGTCGCGTCTCGCACCCCGACCTGTCGCCCGACGGCACGCGCCTGGTCTACGTCCGCTCTCCTGGTGGCGCCGACTGGGCGTTCTCCAGCGGCCAGCTGTTCACGCGCACCTACGATCAAGCGACGCAGGCGTTCGGTCCCGAAGTTCCGCTCGTCACCGACGCCGGCAACAACTTCTATCCGTCGTGGTCGCCCGATGGGCAGTGGGTCATGTACAACCGCGACGCGCTCGACGGTGACGCGTATGACAACGCCGACGGCTCGCTGTTCGTGATCAAGGCCGACGGCACGGGGACTCCGATCGCGCTGGCTGCGGCGAACGAGGTCGGTGGGCTCACCAACTCGTGGGGCCGGTGGGCGCCGTTCCAGCAATCGGTCGGCGTCACCAACGAGCCGATCTTCTGGGTCACCGTGTCGTCGAAGCGCAACTTCGGTGTTCGCCTCGTCAACGTCGCGCGCCCGCAGATCTGGATGACTCCGTTCTATCCGACGCGCGCGGCGCAGGTCGCCGATCCGAGCGTCTCCGCGTTCCGGTTGCCGTTTCAGAACATCGAGTCGAACAATCACATCGCGCAGTGGACCGAGCGCGTCGTCTCGACGCAGTAGGAATTCGGCTGACTTGCGAGTGTGATCACGACGCGGCATGGTGGTGCCGTGCTCGCAGTTCGCGCACCTGCCGTCGCCGGGATGTTCTACCCGGATGATCCAGCACAGCTCGCAGGCGAGGTCGCCACGTTGCTGTCGGACGCACGGCCGACGGCGGGTCACCGGCCCAAAGCCCTGATCGTTCCGCACGCCGGGTACGCGTACTCGGGATCGATCGCCGCGGCCGCGTTCGCTGCGATCGCGCCGCACGCGAAGGAGATCGAGCGTGTGGTGATGCTCGGACCGGCGCACCGCGAATTCGTCGACGGGTTCGCGTCACCGGACGTGAGGAGGATGGCGTCGCCGCTCGGCGAGCACGAGGTCGATGTCGACGCGATCGCGGCGCTCGGGATCCCGGGAAATAGCCGCGCGCATGCCAAGGAGCATTGCCTCGAGGTGATGCTGCCGTTTCTGTCCTTCGTGATGCCGCACGCGACGCTGATTCCCTTGATCGGTTCGCGCGCGACGCCCGAGGAGACCGGGCGATTGCTCGCGTCGCTGTGGGGTGGACGCGAGACGCTGATCTTGATCTCGTCGGACCTCTCGCATTTTCACGCGTACGACGATGCGCGACTGCGCGATGCATCCACGGCGGCGCGGATCCTCGCCCTCGAGCCGAAGCTGGTCGGTGACGATGCGTGCGGGGCACTCGGGGTCAACGGCCTGACGTGGCTGGCTCGCGAGAAACGGTTGCGCGCCGAGCAGCTCGAGCTCCGCAACTCGGGTGACACCGCCGGTTCGCGCGAGCGCGTCGTCGGCTACGGCGCCTTCGCCTTCTACGAGGATGGATGACTCATCCCGAGCGCGGCGCCACCCTCGCGAAGTGGGCACGGGCCTGCGTGCGCGAGAAGCTCGGCGCCGAGCCAGTCGCCGCGCCCGATGCACCGTGGTGCGAGGAGCTCGTCGCCAGCTTCGTGACGCTGCGGTGGACGACCGGAGCCTTGCAGGGCTGCATCGGCACGATCCGTCCGGTGCGCGCGATCGTCGACGAGATCGCGTCGAATGCCGTGGCCGCAGCGACGCGCGACACGCGCGGGCAGACGCTCGTCCTCGCCGATGTCGATCGACTCGATGTCGAGGTCTCGATCCTGTCGGCGCTCGACCAACTTCCCGCGGGGACCGAGCGCGAGATGTGGACCCACGTCACGCCCGGCACGCACGGTGTGGTGCTCGAGACTCCCGGCGCGCGGGGCGTGCTGCTGCCGGCGGTGTGGGACCGGCTCACGCTCGCGGAGTTCGTCGCCGCGCTCAAGCAAAAGGCCGGGTTGCCAGCCACGTTCTGGAGCTCCGACGTCTCGCTCTACCGCTTCACCGTCGAGCACCACGTCGACCGCGGCACCCGTGACTGAGTATCCCGCACGCTGGTTTCACCCGACCGACGACGGTCGGCTGCAGTGCGATCTGTGCCCGCGCGATTGTCGTCTGCAGGATGGGCAGCGCGGCATGTGCTTCGTGCGGCAGCGCGCCGGCGATCAGATGATCCTGACGACCTACGGGCGCTCGTCGGGGTTCGCGCTCGATCCGATCGAGAAGAAGCCGCTCAATCACTTCTATCCTGGGACCTCCGTGCTGTCGTTCGGCACCGCAGGTTGCAACCTCGCCTGCAAGTTCTGCCAGAACCACGACATCTCGAAGTCGCGCGAGATGGATCGCCTGACGGATCGCGCGTCACCCGAAGCGATCGCGAGCGCCGCACACCGCGCCGGCGCGCACTCGGTCGCCTTCACCTACAACGATCCGACGATCTTCGCGGAGTACGCGATGGACGTCGCCGACGCGTGTCATGCCGTCGGGATCAAGACCGTCGCGGTCACCGCCGGCTACATCCACGCCGAACCGCGCCGCGAGCTCTACGCGAAGATCGACGCGGCGAACGTCGATCTCAAGGCATTCACCGACGACTTCTACTTCAAGCAGACCGCGGCGCACCTCGAGCCCGTCAAGGACACGCTGCGGTACTTGGTCCGCGAGACGTCGGTGTGGACCGAGATCACGACGCTGTTGATCCCCGGGCTCAACGACTCGGACGCGGAGCTCCACGCGCTGTCCGCATGGGTGGCCGGCGAGCTCTCCGTCGACGTGCCGCTGCACTTCTCGGCGTTTCATCCCGACTTCAAGATGCTGGATCGACCACGCACGCCACCCGAGACGTTGACCCGCGCGCGGCAGATCGCTCGCTCGTACGGCTTGCGCTACGTCTACACGGGCAACGTCCACGATCGCGAGGGCGATCAGACGCTCTGCCCATCGTGTGGCGCGGTCGTGATCCAGCGCGACTGGTACGAGATCCTCGACAGCAAGCTCGCGCGTGGCGCATGTACGTGCGGGACGGTGATCGCGGGCCGGTTCGGCGATGCGATCGGCACGTTCGGTCGCCAGCGCATGCGCGTCGTCATCTAGCCCGGTTGACCTCGGAGACTGCGCTAGCGTTTGACCGCGAGCTGCCAGATCGGCACGTGGTCACCACTCGCGAGGGACTCGTCGTGGCGAAACCCGACGAGGTGCTTCGCGTACTGCGGTGCGAACTCGTAGATGTGATCGACCTCGGCCTTCGGGCCGCCGGCTGCGGCTTGCTGCTTCTCGAGGCGGGCGATCCACGCGCGCGCGTCGATCGGTAACGGGCCCTCGATCGCCGGTGCCGTGACGCCGTCGCTGCCGTCGTAGGCAACGGCCCACGCCTCGTTGCCGCCGCTGAACAACGCGAGCTCGAAGGCCATCGCCGCATCGTCGGTGTACAGGTAGAGCGCGTCGCCGAGCTTGCGAGCCGCTGCGCGCTTGACGTCGTTCATGTGATCGAACCCGTCGCCGATCACGACGAGCCAGTTGCCGACCTCGAGGGCGTAGAGGCCCGTCTCGTAGACCTCCTCGACGAGCTCGCCGACGAGCTTGTAGCCGAGGCGCTTGAGGACCGCGTCGCGATCGGACGTTCGGGTCGCCAGCCAGCGACAGCGATATCCCATCGCCCGACGCTACCTTGGATTGCTACGCAGGAGGTCTGCGGCGATCTACAGGTGCTGGTATCCGAACAGGATGCCGAACGAGTTGATCTGGAGCGACTGTCCGTTCACATCAAAGAACGTCGGGTTGTACTCGACGGACACGTTGAACGTGTTCTCCGATCCGGTACTGAACGTGTAACCCGCGCGTAGATCGAGGCCGAGTCCGGTCTCCGGGTCCTGATTATTTGCGCCGTCGATCGTGACCGCCGCGAATCCGAGACCCACACCACCACCGATCCACAGCCGATCATCGAGCCAGTACTGCAACGACGGACCGACGACGCCCGTGGTGAAGCGTGCGCTCGTGGTCCCCACGTCGGTGCTGTAGGTCGCGCCGGCCACGCGCAGGGTCAACGCCATCTGCGGGTTGAGCCACCCACCGATACCGGCACTCAAGCCGGCGAGGGCGACCTCGGTATCACTCTCCTGACCGTCGCCGTTGCGCGCCCAGATGAAGCCCAAGCCGAGGTTGAGCTCGCCTGTCATGCCGCGGCGCAGGCTTGCGAGTGGAGGCGCACCCGCGGGTCCCTGGTAAGGCTGCTGATAACCTGGTGGTGGGCCAGGCGGTGGCGGCTGGTTGGGATCGTTGTACGGCTGCGCGACCGCCACCGACGGAAGCATCACGAATACGCTGAATAATAAAGGCTTCAAGGAATCCTCTTCCGGACGACGGAGGAGGAACGTACGCGGTTCCAGGGGAGGTTGCGCGATCTGATCTGGCAAACCTCGGTACGGCCGCGTCCCTGGGTTAGTGCGTCGTGCAGAGTTGTGCGCCGCACGAAAACGAGGTGTGCATCTGGCCGCCGCGAACGTCCGCGAGGTTCGCGGCGTTCAAGGTCTTGATCGACTCCAGGTCGAGGCGGAGGGACTTCAGGTCGGTCTTCTTGGTGAGCTTTTTCATCTGCTCACCAAGAGCGGGCTCGAGGACCTTGTCGCGTTTTTTCTTTGCCAGTCAGGACGCCGAGTTGCGGCATCCACGGGGCGCTACTTCACGACACCACTACCACTCGCATCATCCGGCGGCGACAGCGTCACCGCGTACACCACCAACCCGGTCAGCAGCACCGCCGCGGTCCCACCGATCGCGTACGTCTTCCAGTTCCGGTACCACTTCGGCGGCGGGTCATACCGCAACGGCACTTCGCGTGGCTTCATCGGATCCGACCACGCGAGGACCTCATTCCCCTTGTCATCGTACGCACGCAGGTACAGCTCCATCGCCGTCGCACGCGCGACTCGCACCGGTGGGATCACCACGCGCGTCGGCTTCCCGGACAGCGTCAGATCTGACGCTCTCCACCCCGCATCACCACGCGCGCGCACGAACACCGTCGCCCGCCGCAGGAACTGCTTCGGATCCGACAGCACCTCGACATCCAACGGAATCGCATCATCCGTCTTGAGCCCCGCCGGCCACGCGACATCGAGCTCCGGTGGTCGCGGCTGTTGCGCACGCGCGGCTTCGAACAGCTGCGTGACCTGCGTCTTCAAGCCGTAGTCGATCAGGTGCCGCGGATCCAACGCGAGCAGCATCCCGAACGCGGACGTCGACGCCGGCTGATCTCCGAGAAATCCCGCCATCACCGCACGCTGTTCCCACAGCGACACGTACGACGCGTGATCCATCGGACCGACCGTCTCGGCCGCCGCGAACGCCGCCGTGGCCTTGTCGGGATCCTGCGCGACCACCGCCGCTTTTGCCTCGGCCACCACCTTCGCGACATCACCCCGCGCAACACACGTTTTACCGTTCCAGTACTCGGTAGCGCCACAGGCCGGCCGCAGCGCGGACAGCGAGCCGGTGGCTTTCGGAGCACCGCAGGCGGCGATCACGAAGAGAATCCCGCGCATCTTCATCGACGCTATCAGACGCAGATTCACGTGCGGTGGTTAGCTCGCAGGCAACGAGAGACGCCGGCAACGAGACTTCCGTAACCCCATCGATCGGAAGCTGGGCCAGCCAGACCCCAGGGTGCAAACGCCAGTAACCACGCGACCGATCGCCGTGGCCGCCATGGCACAGGGGGTGCTTTGCGCCGAGACATCAAACCGCAGCTTCTCTTACCCCTTCGAAAGCCTAATTTTATGAAGTCTCTCATCGCTGGTCTCGGTCTCGCTCTCCTTGGCACCCAGGTCGCCGCATGCGCGGACGAAGGTGACGGCGCAGCAGATGAGTGCCTTCCGGGTGACATCGACTGCGCGACCTCTGGCGGCGGCAAGGAAGATGCGTTCGACAGCGCCAACGATCCGGCGCGCATGTCGCAGCGCCTGAACTACCGCCTCTCCGAGCTGCCGAAAAAGGGCAAGCGCACGCAGCCGGCGTGGAAAGACAGTCACCCCGCAGCGGTCGGCAAGGCGCCGGTCGCGTGGGCGGATACCTACTGGCCGACCATCGAAGGTGGCCACAACAATCGGTTCCAGGGC
>JBBQJJ010000411.1:0-8023 GCA_038325805.1 Haliangiales bacterium | reverse complement strand
CGGGGCGAAGAGCGAGCCTTGCTCGATCGCCTGCTTGCCGTCCTCTGGAAACTGACCCACGCCCCTTCTATCGCAAAGCCCGACCGGCGCACACGTCGCTAACTGCCAACGCCAGATCCACAACTCATGTGAAGCTGTTTAGCTCGCCTTCTTCTTCTTGCTGGGGAGGATGTTCATCAGCTTGCAGATGATGCCGAGCATGATCTCGTCGGCGCCGCCGCCGATCGAGAGCAACCTCGAGTCGCGATAGCTGCGCGACGCGGGGTTGTCCCACGTGAACCCCATGCCCCCCCAGTACTGCAAGCAGCTGTCGGAGACCTCGCGCGCGAGCCGGCCCGCCTTGAGCTTCGCCATCGACGCCATCATCGTGACGTCGGTGCCGGCGATGTAATCCTCGACGGCGCGATACACGAGCGAGCGCAGGCACTCGATCTCGGTCTTGAGCTCCGCCATGCGGAAGTGGATCACCTGGTTGTTGATCAGCGGCTGCCCGAAGGTCTGCCGCTCCTTGCAGTACTCGATGGTGGCTTCGACCAGCTTGTCCATCCCGCGGAGCGTGCCGACGGCGCCACACAGCCGCTCCTCCTGGAACTGGACCATCTGCATCATGAAGCCCATGCCCTCTTCGCCGATCCGGTGGCGCTGCGGCACGCGGACGTTGTCGAAGAACACCGGGCAGGTGTCCGAGGCGAGCATGCCGAGCTTGTCGATCTTCGGACCGATCTCGATGCCCGGCAGCTTGGTCGGGACGATCACCAGCGTCTTGTTCGCGTGGACCGCGCCCTCGCTCGTGTTCACCAGCAGACACATCCAGTCCGCTTGCGCGGCGTTGGTGATCCACATCTTCGAGCCGGTGATCAGATAGTCGCTGCCGTCCTTCTTCGCGACCGTCTTGATCGCGGCGACGTCGGAACCACCCGACGCCTCGGAGACTGCGATCGAGGTGACGGCTTCACCGGCGATCGCAGGCGCGAGGAACTCCTTCTTGAGCTCGTCGGTGCCCCACTTCGCGAGTGCGGGCGTGGCCATGTCGGTCTGGACGCCGAGCGCCATCGGGATCGCGCCGCACTTGCACCAACCGAGCTCCTCGGTGGCCGCGGCTTGGTAGCTGTAGTCGAGGCCCATGCCGCCGTACTGCTCGGGCTTGTTGACGCCGAGCAGGCCGAGTCGGCCCGCCTTCTTGAACAGCTCGTGCGCGGGGAACGCGCCGGCGTTCTCCCACTCATCGACGTTCGGGTTGATCTCCTTCTCGACGAACTCGCGGACGGTCTTGCGAAGGCTGTGGTGCTCTTCGGTGAAGCGCATATGCCCCGCGTTTTAACAGCAAACCGTCGAGATCAGAGCCGAACTTTAGGGTTGTAACCGGATCGTTATCAGACAAAGCTCCTCGCCTGATGCTTGCAGCGGTCATTCCGATCAAGCTCGCCACGACGATCATGTCGGCGTGGATCGCCTCCTCGGCGCCCGTGCCCCTGCCAGCAGCGGCGTTCGCGCTCGCGCTGGAGCAGCAGGCGGCACAGCCCGTCGAGCTGGTGATTCACGATGACAACCGCGGCGGGGTCGAGACCCGGATCGTGCTCGAGCGCGATGGCTCGGCGTACGACGCCGCGATGGCCACCAAGATCGCACACGTGTTCCGCTGCAAGACCGATCACGAGCACGAGATCGCGAAGCGCACGCTGGCGATGCTCGCGGCGGTTGGCGAACGCTGGGGCAAGCCCATCGATCTGGTCTCGGGTTATCGCGTGCGCGCGGGTGAATCACAGACCTCGCCCCATCGGGCGGCGAGGGCGATCGATTTTCGGATCAAGGGCGTGCCGCTCCAGGAGATCCGCGATTGGGTGTGGCGAACGTACGCGCTGGTCGGCGTCGGCTACTACCCCGGTGAAGCGTTCCTCCACATCGATTCGCGCGACCAGGACACCGCATGGACCGAGCTGTCGGGCGGCGTCAACGACTACAAGCCGTTCTGGGCGATCAAGGCGCGCGAGCGTGTGGTCGTGCGTCGCGGTCCCGGCGTGTGATCTCGCGGTTCGCGCCCTCGACGACCGGAGAGGCCCATCCCGGAACGTTGTTATCGGCGCTGCTGGTCTGGCTCGATGCACGCGCGCGCGGTGGCCGCGTGATCCTGCGGCTCGAGGATCTCGATACGACGCGGGTCAAGGCGCAGTGGTCGATGCACTTGATCGAGGCATGTGCGTGGCTCGGGCTCGACTGGGACGCTACCGTGATCCAGAGCGAGCGAGCGCCGGCATATGCAGCTGCGCTCGACGAGCTCGCGAGGGCAGGGCGGCTCTACACGTGCGTCTGCTCGCGAGCGGATCGCAGCGGTGGTCGGCGGGCGCCCGACGGTGGCTGGGCGTACGAGAACACGTGTCGCGATCGCGTGGTCACCGAGTGGCGGGCATCGACGGATGCGATCCGCGTGCGCCTGCCCGACGAGCCCGTCGTATTGATCGACGATGGGGGCCTCGAGCTCTCGCAGGTCCCGGCGCGCGACATGGGCGATCCGATCGTGCGGCGCAAGGACGGCGTGATCGCGTATCAGCTCGCGGTGGTCGTGGATGATGCGGCAGCGGGCATCACGGACATCGTGCGCGGACGCGATATCGCGCCGTCGACGGCGACCCAGGTGATGTTGCAGCGACTCCTCTCACTACCGACGCCACGCTACCGACATCACTTTCTGTTGCTCGAGCCAGGCGCGAACAAGCTCGCGAAGCTGCACGGCTCGATCCCGTTCTCGCAGCTCTCGGCACGGTACTCGGGAGAGGCACTGTGCGGTCTGCTCGCGCATGCGGCGGGGATCGCCGAGGCCCGTGACGTTTACGCACATGCGCTGGTGCGCGAATTCGCCTGGAGCCGAGTCCGGACGACGGATGTGGTCGCGACCTTCGATCCGGATCGCGGGCTGGCGATCGGCATATCATCGTCGGCATGTGGAAAGCCCTCGTGATCGCATCGCTCATCAACATGGTCGGTTGCAGCAAGGGGGAAGATCCGAAGCTCGAGAAGCTGCCCGCCGAGTTCAAGGCGGAGGCAGACAAGATCGCGAATGGTCTCGCCGACAAGGCGAAGGACGTCGGTGACAAAGCCAAGGAGGTCGCGGACAAGGTCGGCGATAAGGCCGAGAAGGTCGCCGGTGCGGCGAAGGATCTCGGCGGCGATGTCATCGACGACGTCAAGCACGCCGCCTCGGGCGACACGTGCAGCGGTGGCACCTGCATCCAGACCTGCGTGGCGGGCAAGACCTGCAAGTTCAGTTGCTCCGGTGGCAACTGCACGCAGGCCTGCGAGAAGGACTCGAGCTGCGAGATCTCGTGCTCGGGTGGTGGCTGCACGCAGAAGTGCGATGGGCCGTGCAAGAAGACGTGCAGCGGCGACAACTGTAAGTAGCGTCAGCGCCAGTCGACGCCGAGCTCGAACAGCAGCGCACGATCGCGGGCACCGGGGATCAGCGTCGTCAGACCCTGCTCGAACCGAACACCCGCCGTGAACGGGGAGCGCGGCAGCGAGACCTCGACACCTGCCGCTGCAGTGACACCCGCACGCTCGACCGGCACATCCATCCTCGACGCCGCGAGCCGGAGATCACCGCGCAGCTGGGCGAGCACGGCGATGCCGACGGTCTGGGAATCGACGACGGTGATCCCCGCACCGGCACTCGCACCGATCACGTCGATCGGATCACCTCCGCGCCGACTCCAATCGACGCGCGCGGCAACAAACGTGTTGCCCGCGAGCGGCCACCGACCCGTCGCGGCGATCGCCATACCCGCGCGCGCTTGCGAGACACCATCGTCGAACATGCCACCACCGAGACGAAGGCCGAGCCAATAGGATCGCGACGAGCGGCGCTCCTGCCGTACCGCGAACGGATCCTCGAGCGCGTTGGGATTGGGGTTGGTAGGCTCGGCGGTCGCGACGGCCTTGATGCCGTTCTGATACTTGTCGTTCATCATGTTCTTGTGCGGCACGGCGGGCGGGGGACCCGCGTGCTGCTCGCCGCCACCACCGCCTTCTTCCGCGAAGTCGACGTTGCCGTCCTTGATGAGCTTGCCACCGACGATCTTGCCGCCGGCATCGAGCACGACCGCGCCGCGGCTGCGCTTGACGGCATGTACGACATTCTTGAGCACGATGCCGTCGAGGGTGGCCTCGACCTCGTAGTCGCCTTCCTTGAGATACAGCTTCGCGGGCGTCGTGAACGACTCGCCCGGGAAGGCCGTGATCGTGGCGGTCATCCCACCCGGGTTGGTGACGACCTCGATCATCGCGAGGTCGGAGTCGCGCAGCTTCTTCTGGAGCGCGCGCTCGATCTTCGCGACGTCACCGGCGATCTCCGCCGGCAACTCGACATCCGCGCAGCCATCCAGATAGAGGGAGGCACGCGACAGATCGTTGCGTTGCGCGTAGACCGCGCCGAGCGTGCACCGGCTCGCCAGGTCCGCCCGACCGCGCAGCGCGGCGACATCCTTCTCGGAGTGGCGGGCGAGGGCCTCGGTCAACGGCGAGGCCTCGGCGTCGATTGCCGACCCGAGGCACAGAACCGTGGCGAGAAGTCGTTTCACGTTGGTACGAACATGACACGGCAGCGGTAGAGTGGTTGCGGATGCTGGAGGCGACGAAGTACGCGGAAGTCCGTCGGATCGTGGAGCGCTACGTCGTCGAGGTCGTCGAGAAGTGGCAGCTGTGTCCGTGGGCGCGCCTCGGGGACGAGCTCGCGGTCGAGGTCCTGCTCGGGACGCCGACGCTCGACGAGTGGGTGGTCGCGCTCGATCGCGCGTACGCGAGCTCCGCCACGCGCGTCGCGATGCTCGTCGCGCCCGAGCTCGAGATCGATCGGATCGCGTTCCATAGCGTTCGCAATCAGCTCGCAGATCAGCGGCCCACGTACGGCATCGCCGAGTTTCATCCGAGCGCGGCGCTCGATCTCGCGACGCCCGCACGACTGGTGCCGTGGTTGCGGCGGTCGCCCGATCCGCTCCTGCAGTGCGTGCCGCTCTCGTTGCTCGACAGCGTGCGATCGAGATCGCAACCCGATCGAATACTCCAGGCACAGATCATTCAAGGGCTCGCGAAGCCACCACGCGATATCGAGGCGCAGCTCGCAGAGGCCAACCACGCGACGGTCGGGGCGAACCAGGCGGCGATCGAGGCCACGCTCGAGGACATCGCACGCGATCGCGCTGCGGCCTACGCGCGCGTCTCGATCTCGCGCTCCGTCTAGGCGAGCTTTAGCTCAGTGTGTGCCGGTGACGGTGATGATCGCCTGCGATGCGGCGCAGATATCCGCGCAGACATTCTTCATCGCCGTGGGCACGGCGATGCCACACTCCGCCGACGCCAGATAGCTCGTGTGCTGGAATGGGCCATTGGTGGTGCCCACGAAGAACACATCACCCGCGTTGGTCCTGTCCGTCGACGTGATCTCGACGATGACCTGGGAGCCAGCGGGGATCGTGGCGATGATCGGCACGTCGATCGAGACCGCAGTCGTCGTGTTCGCGACGGCAGTCGTGGTGTTCGCGAGAAAGGTCGCCTGCGCCAGGTTGAGGGGTGCATTGTCATCCGGCGAGCCCGCGTACGAGCCGACCTTCACGGTGACCGGCGGTTCGTTGGTGGAGGTCTCGACTGCGAACGTGATCTTGGAGACTTCGAACGCGTTCGCGACCCCAGCTTCCGCGAGGGAGAACACGCGATACCAGCTGTTCGCTGCGGTCTGAGCTCCGACACACGCGATGCTGTTATCCGCGGTGACCGTCTCGGTGGTCGTCTGCAACAGCTTCGCTTCGACCGGCGCTGGCGGCGAGTCGGGCGGGTCGTCGACGGGGCCGTCCTGCGTTGTCCCACTGTCCGGGTTGTTCCCGGTGGGGGCGACGCCAGCCGCAGCACACCCCGCGAGGAGGCAAGCCAGGGCCATCAGCGTCCTCATGACGCTCATGGTATCGGGCTTCCAAGAGCCCGATCAACTGTTCAATTAGACGGCCAGGCGCAGCGCGTCAACGTGGATATCGAAGGGCTGTTGGGCCAGGCGCGCGTTGGCGGCCATCAGGTCCTCGATCGTGTCGATCTCGGAGGCGTACATCGAGCCGATATCGACACCGTAGAGCGTGGTGCCCTCGTCGACGATCTGCTGGAACGACGCCTCGTAGTACTCGTTGATCAGGTTCTGGCCGCGGACGCGGGAGTCGAGCGCTGCGAACAGCTTCTTGGACGTGGCGGCCGAGAACAGCTCGATGCCGACCGACTCGCCCATCGCGGTGCGAACGGGGACGTGCTTGCCGATCGCGAGGACGCGATCCTCGTTGTCGGCGGTGACCTTGATCTCTTCGAGGCCGATGCCGCCGACGGAGCGAACCGCGAGGCAATCGGGGCCGCGCGAGACCAATTCCTCGACGACGTCGACGTCGAACACCACGTCACCATCGAGCAGGATGAAGCCATCGTTCTCGACGTGCTCGCGCGTCAGCAGCAGCGAGTACGCGTTGTTGGTGGCGCGGAAATCCGGGTTGGAGACGAAGGTGACGTCGATCCCCTTGGGGAACCACGTCGCGACGGCTTCGCGAACCATGTGCTCCAGGTAGCCGGTGCCGATCACGAACTGATCGATGCCGCAGCGGAGCAGACTCGTCATCGTGCGGCGGAGGATCGGAACGCCTCCGACGGGGAGCAGAGTCTTCGGCGTATCATCCGAGTACGGACGGAGCCGAGTCGCACAACCTGCAGCAAGAATGACGGCCTTCACGGCTTCGGCAGTATGCAAAGGTAGTGCTCGTTACGCTTCAAGTACTTGGAAGTACGATCTGTTCAACTTTCACCACGTGGCACTCCAGAGGATGCGGGATCCGACCAAATCCTGTCACCGACCCGACATCGTCATGATTCGGAGACGTCGGAAAGATCGCGAGAAGAACGGTGATCGATGCCGACTCATATACAAGTAGGCCGTGGCGTTTGACGCGATCGTCCTCGCCGATTCCACGTCGGCAAATGCCGTGATCGCGGGCCTGCGTGTTCGCGACCGCGCCGCGAAGATCACCAGTCGGCTCGGAGCCGAGCGGGTGCTGGTCGTCGAGTCCGATCGCGCGCAGCTCACCGCCTGGCGGGCCGGGCGGTCCACGCCGGTCCTTGTCATTCGCGCCGATCAGCTCGTCCACACCCCCCTGGTCGCGCCGTTGGTCGCCGCGATCCCCGTCAGTGGGACGGCGATCGCCGTCGGTCCCGACAACGAGTACGCCGGGGCGTTCCTCGCGGTAGGGGACGCCGCCGACGCTGCCGTTGCGGCACTCGCACGCGGCGATGCGGATGTCGCGATCGCTGCCACCGCAGAGACGCGGATCCCGCATGGCGAGATCGCGCGTCACCCGGTCGGCACCGCAGAGGAGCGACGAGGCGCGCACGCGCTGCTCTACCGGCTCCTGATCAAGCCGCAGGACAACGTGATCACGCGCTACCTGTTCCGGCCGATCTCGTCGCGGATCTCGCGGCTGCTCGTGCACCTACCGATCACGGCGACGCAGGTGTCGATCGTCGTCGCGATCCTGGTCGCGATCGGATGCTGGATGACGCTCGATCCGCGCGTCGAGATGATGATCGGAGGTGCGCTCGTCATCCTCGGGTCGACCTATCTCGACTGTTGCGACGGCGAGATCGCGCGGATGAAGCTGCAGAGCTCGACGTTCGGTGCCTGGCTCGACACCATCGTCGACGAGCTGTCGTCGATCGCCTACATGCTCTGCCTCGGCTGGCACTGCCATCTCGTCTACGGCCGGAACTACTTTGGCGATCTCGGCTTCGATCCATGGCTCGTCGGGCTCGTGGTCGGCCTCGCGACGTACCTGTGGTGCCTCTACGCCATCTACTACAACATCATCGTCGGTGTCGGCTCCGCAAACTCGCAGGACTTCGTCGCGCGCTTCATCATCGTCCCCGGCAGCCAACCGGGCACCGTCAGACTCGCGCCGAAGCCGGCGGTCGTTCGCGCGCTCCCTTCACCGCTACGCGCCGTCCTCGACTTCCT
>JBBQJJ010000410.1:0-8026 GCA_038325805.1 Haliangiales bacterium | reverse complement strand
AGCTGTGGTTCGGTCGCGAGCGATACGGCGCCGACATCGACGTGCCGGACCTGCGTCCGATCCTCGATGGCACCGCGTTCCCGAACCTGACGTGGCTCGGGCTGATGAACGCCGAGTTCACCGACGAGCTGTGTGCGGAGCTGGATCGCGCGAAGGTGCTGCCACAGCTCGCAGGGCTGTCACTCGCGATGGGATGCTTGTCGTCGAACGGTGCGCCGCACGTGATCGCGCACTCCGATGCGTACCGACACCTGCGCGAGCTCGATCTGTCGATGCAGCTCCTCGATGACCGGTCACTCGAATCGCTCGGTCGCGTGCTCCCGCAGGCGCGACTCACCGCGCAACGCGGCAATCGGCACTATCGCTACGCCATGATCGGCGAGTAGCGAGCCTGGCCTGCGTGCGCTCGCCCCAACCAACCCGCCCGCATCGTGGACTCCTCTTAGCTGTACTGACGAGTAGCGCCGGTGGGCTCGTCGTCGAACACCTGCACGGGGCGGTGATCGCTGACCAGCCGACCGATCGCGTGCACGAGCTCGACTGGCTCGCACGGCTTCGGCAAGAACGTGGCGGCACCGATCCGTGCCGAGATCTCGGGCGCCAGCGGCGAACCGGAGACCAGCACGACCGGCGGTGCATCGGGCAGCGCGGCGATCGCACGAGCGAGCTCGATGACACCGACGCGCGGGTCGAACGCGTCGATCACGACGACGTCGATGCCACCGTCGCAGATCACGGGCAGCGCGTCGCGCATCGTCAGCGCGGTGAGCACCGAGTGCCCCGCGTTAGCGAGGGCAATCGACCACCCGTCATGTGTCACTGGATCGGACTCGACGAGGAGAATACTGCCCACGAACAAACAGTACCGTGGATCACTCGGCCGATGGGCAGAGTGAGCGCAGTATCTCGAGAGCCGCTCGATGACGGCAGTGTGTCAGTTCTCGTTCGACTTTGCTTTGACGGTCACGGGCGGGTTCGACTTCCGCTTCGCGCGCTCGTGACCTTCGGTCCAGCCGATCTCTTTGGTCAGCTGCATGACGTCGTTGAGCCGCGCGTTGACGACGATGGCGCGCGTCGGGGTGTCCGACAGCATCAGCTCGGCGGTGGCGCGGCGATCACCCAGGTTGCGCATCTCGGCGATGGCTTGCTGGCGGTAGCGATCGGCCTTGCCACCGAGCCCGGCCTTCTCACAGAGCTGCGCGAGCAATTGCTGGACGCGCGCCGCACCTAGCCGCGACCTCACGCGCTGCGCGTGGAATAGCGCTGCCTCGGCGAGGCGGAGCGCCTTGTACGAATCGCCGGTGGCTTCGATCATCTGCGACTGTGCGCGCAGGACGCGCCAGAACACCTCGGGACCGTCGATCGCCGAGAAGCCTTCGCCGAGCGTGACGAGGTCGATGCACTCGACGAGCTCCGACAGGGCCGTATCCGGATCGCCGGATCGCAGCAGCGCCGTCGACAGATCGAGATACATCTCGCAGACCAGGTTCATGTCGCCGGTGGAGATCGCGCGTCCGACGCCGCGGCGCAGCGCGGTGATCGCACCGTAGATGTCGCCCTCGGTGAGGCCGATCGACGCTGCGGCGCGATCGATCGCGGCGACCAGCATCGGCACGCCCGACCAATCGCGGGCCTCGGCGAGCACGCCACGGGCGAGCGCCGTTTCTCCTCGGATCCGCAGCACGTCGGCGAGCCGAACCGAGAGCTGGACGAACTGACCCTCGGCCTTCTCGTCCTCGCCCGACTGCACCGCCTGGCGAACGGCGACGAGAGCGCGCTGATAGAACTGACCGGCGCCGACATCGTCGAGCTGATCCGCGGCGTGGTCACCCGCGCGGTGCAGCAGGGGGATCGCATCCTTCGCATGACCGGCGAGATCGTGGTGGTGGCCGAGCAGCGCGATATCCGGAGACAGGTTCTCGACGGCATTCGCCGCGGCCGCGTGCAACCGGCGGCGAACGTCGGCGGGCGTGGCGTCGTAGACGATGTCGCGCACGAGCCGCGAGGTGAACAGCAGCTCGCCCGACGGATCGTGACCGAGTAGTCCCGAGCGCTCGGCATCGATCATCGCCGCCTCGAGTCCTTCGCCCGGGAGCATGGTGCGCAGGAGATCGACCTGCGGCTCGAGGCCGAGCACCGCGGCAGCCTGCAACACGTCGCGCGTCGACTGCTTGAGCATCGACAGCCGCGCCGCGATCAAGTCGGGGAGAGAGATGTTGAGGTCTTCGGCCTTGCCGCCTTCGAGCAGGTAGCGAACCACGTGCTCGAGGTGACCCGGATACGCGCGCGTGATCTCGAACAACACCTGCGGCGACGGCAGCCCGCGCACCCCACCGTCGGCGAGCATGCCGACGAGCTTCGTCAGGTGTTCCGCATCGAGCGCACCGATCTCGAGGCGCTGGACGGTCGATGGCCACTGCTCGGCGAACATCGTGGTCGCCGTCATCACGATCGGAGGCAGCGCGACCTCGGTGGTCTCGTTCGCGCGCCGCAGGATCTCCAACGAAGGGTGATCGAATCGGTCGATGTCCTCGCAGACGACGGTGACCGGGCCTTGCGCCGCCGCACGCTCGAGCGCACGCAGCGTGGACCACACCATCTCCCTGCGACGGACTGGCGGCTCGAGCTCGAGCAGCGTGGTCGGGTGACCGAACAGCTGCGCGATGCCGGGGATGTCGCGCTCGTTGAGCCCGATCGACAGCACCGCGTCCCGCAGATCGACATCGCTCGACACCGGCGGCAACTGCAGCACCGCGGCGAGCAGCGAACGGATCGGGTAATACGGCGCGGCGAGACCGCTCGGATCCGGACCGATCTGATAGATCGTGCGCGTCTCCTGGCCGACCTTGTCGTAGGCCTGATGGAGCAGGGCGCTGCGACCGGCTCCCTCGAAGCCGGCGAGCAGCAGCCCCGCCGACTTGCCGGCCGTGACCGGCGCACGCATGTGCTGGAGCAACGTCTGGAGCTCGTGCTCGCGATCGACGAACGGCATCGGCAGCAAGCTGGAGATCTGTGGCTGCGGAAGCTCGAACACCTTGCTGATGCGCCCGCGCGGCGTGCCGCACTCCGGGCAGTACTTGAACGTGGGCTGACACGACGTGCCGCACATCCCGCACAGATCGCCGGATGCGGGCTTCCCCTTGACGAGCCGGCGCAGCGAATCGCGCATCTCCGCGGCGGTCGCGAATCGATCCGCCGGATGCTTCGCGAGCGCCTTCGCGACGATCGCGTCGAGATCCTTCGACACCGCCTCGCGGCGCGAGGTGAGCGACGGGATCAGCGCTTTCAGGTGATTCGCCAGGATCTCCGTCGTCGAGCCGGCGAAGAACGGCGTCTTGTACGCGAGCAGCTCGTACAGGATGATGCCGACCGCGTAGATGTCCGACGCGAACGAGGGCGGCGCACCGCTGATCACCTCGGGCGCCATGTACTCGGGGGTGCCGCTGATCGCGCGATCCTCGGGATCCTTCGCGACGCCGGTGACCAAACGCGCGATACCGAAGTCGACGATCTTCACCGTATCGACGCTGGCGCGCCGCTGATCGAGGATGATGTTGTCGGCCTTGAGGTCCGCGTGGACGACGCCGGCGAGGTGCGCTTCCTCGATGCCTGCGAGCGCCTGGATGCAGATGTCGATCACGCGATCGACCGCTAGTGGGTTCTCGTTGACCAGGAGCTGGGTCAGCGTCGGGCCCTTGACGTACTCCATCGCGAGATAGAGCAGGCCGTCGCTCGATTGGCCGTAGTCGATGATCGAGACGCAGTTGGGATGGTTCAACCGCGAGGCACTCATCGCCTCGTCGCGGAACCGCTTGATCATCCGCGAGTCCGCAGACAGATCCTCGTTGAGGATCTTCACCGCGACGGTGCGGCCGAGCGCCATCTGGTCCGCGTTGTAGACGGCACCGCTGCCACCGATCCCGATACAGGCGGTCAACTTGAACTTGTCGCCGAGGACTCGGCCGACAAGCTTCAGCGATTTTGCGACCTGTTCCTGTACGTGATCTGTCATGACCCGCCCACGTTCGTCGTCATCATGTCCCCGCCCACGTTCGTCGTCATCATCATGATGTGTGGTCTGTCGATGAAAGCGTCACCGATAGATCAGGCCCGTTCGAGGATAACCGCGATTCCCTGACCAACCCCGATGCACATGCTCGCAAGTGCACGCTTCGCGGACGATTGCTGCTCCATCTCGACGAGCAGCGTCAAGACCATCCGTGCACCGGACGCGCCGAGTGGATGGCCGAAGGCGATCGCTCCACCGTTCACGTTCACGCGTTCCGGATCGAGTCCGAGTTGTTGGACACACGGGAGTGCCTGCGCCGCGAATGCTTCGTTGAGCTCGGTTAGATCGATCTGACTTGCAGACAAGCCAGCGTTACGAAACGCCTTTTTCGACGCTGGGATCGGGCCCAGGCCCATGTAACTCGGCTCGACACCAGCCGCAGCCGCAGTCACGTAGCGCGCCTTGGGGGCAAATCCTAACTCCTTGGCCATGGCCTCGCTGGCGACGATCACCATGGCCGCACCATCGTTGAGCCCCGAGGCATTGCCGGCGGTCACCGATCCCCCCGGCCGGTCGGACCGCGAGAAGGCAGGCTTGAGCTTCGCCAGCTGCTCGATCGTGGTCGCGCGCGGGTGCTCGTCGACCGCCAGCGTGATCGGCTGTTGCGTCTTCTTGTCGACGCCAGTCGTGATCGGCGTGATCTCCTTCGCGATCCGACCCGACGCGATCGCCTTCGCGGCGCGCTGCTGCGAGGTCAGTGCAAATTGATCCTGCGCCTCGCGCGAGACGTTGTACTTCTCGGCGACGCGCTCGGCGGTCTCGCCCATCGCGAGCGTGCCGTGCATCGCTTCCATCGTGGGATTGACGAACCGCCAGCCGAGCGTGGTGTCGAAGATCTTTTGATCGCGCGCGAACGCCTCGGTGGCCTTGCTCATCACCAGCGGTGCGCGCGTCATCTGCTCGACGCCGCCGGCGATCACGAGATCCGCCTCACCGCTCTGGACTTGCCTCGCGGCATCCGCGATCGCCTGCAGCCCCGAGCCACACAGTCGATTGACGGTCACCCCGGGAACACCGACGGGGAGTCCGGCAAGCAAGGCCGCCATGCGCGCGACGTTGCGGTTGTCCTCACCGGCTTGGTTCGCGCAGCCGAGGATCACGTCGTCGATCCGATCGACGGCCAACTTGGTCTTCGCGACGAGCGCGGCGATCACCTGGGCGGCCAGATCATCGGCGCGGACGCCGGCAAGCCCACCGCCTAGGCGGCCGAAAGGGGAGCGGATTCCGTCGAGGATATACGCGGCGCGCATCATGTTTGCCCACTCGTCATCCCCGCGTGTATAGCCGAAAACTGGCGCCCGCGATCCGAGGCTGACTACCGTCGGCCATGCTCGACGTCCAGGTCGCCCACGCAGCCGGTGAAGATGCTAGCTGGCTCGCGATTCGCCAGCCGGCGGTGGTCCATCTCCTCGAGCGCGAGCTCGGTGGCTTCGCGGGGTTTCGTGACGGTGATGCGTTCGCCGCGGGTCTCGAGCTCGCGTCGCGGGTGCTCGGTGGCGCCACGCCGCTCGCCGACTTGCGCCTCGATCACAAGGCCCTCGCGACCGGCTTGGGCGCCGTCCGCCAGGGTCACTGCGACCGCGCGATGGTGCGCTCGATCCGCGATCAGATCGACGAGCTGCCTGTCGTGCTGACCCCGCTCGAGCAGGATGCTGTGGCCACGGTGATCGCCGGCGTCATCTGGGCGGTTCTCGACGCCAGCGTCCGGGACCTCGATGACGAGCTACTTGATTGAAATGACTGGCGCCCCGCACGTTTGGGCTCCTTGACGTTGAGGCACTTCGCCACTACGGTCCCCGTCATGGCCAAGTCGAAGCTCCTCGCTGCGTTCCTCTCCGTATCCCTCGCAGGCTCGGTCGGTGCTTGCTCGGATCGCGAAGGCATCGACCGCTGGGCAACCACCGAGAACACCAACGTCGACATCGACTGGGACAAGGTGAACGAGGCCTACAAGACGGCCGACGGTCCCGAAGACCTCGAGAAGAAGATCAACGAGATCTACGAGGGTGACGAGATCATCTCGATCTCGGTCAAGGACGAGGACGCGAAGGTCCAGGTCGTCACCGGCTTCTTCGACAAGAACAAGTCCGGTGCGATCGACGAGGGCGAGAAGATCTTCACGATCAAGCGCGACGTCACGGACGATGGCAAGGGTCAGTACCAGACGCAGGGCTACGGCTACTACGGCGGTTACCACTCGCCGATGATGTCGATCGTCTCGGGCATGGTGCTCGGTTCGATGCTGTCGAGCGCGTTCCGCCCGAACTACATGCCGGTCTACACCAGCGCGTACACCACGAGCTCGGCGCGCGCGTCCTCGATCTCGGGTACGCGCTCGTCGTATCGCGCCTCGAACCCGGCCAAGTTCAGCAAGCCCTCGCGCACCGGTCGTAGCTACGGTGGTGGGTCTCGCCCGACGAGCCGTCCGTCGTCGGTGCCGCGTAGCCGCGGTGGTGGATTCTTCGGTGGCGTCTCGGCCACGCGCCGCTTGAGCGCTTGATCTCCTCGATCGACGGCCTGCCGTTCACCGAGCGGCCGCTACACGAGCTGTTGCACCTCGGCGAGGATCGCGACGCGCCCTCGCGCGACTACGCCGGCTTCGGCTGGGCGCACGCATCGCGGGTCTACCTCGACGATGGGGCCACCCAGCTCGTCGAGAACGCGCTGCTGATCGCCGTGCACGCCGCCGACGACGCCGCGCCGCTGACCGACGACATCGACCTCGCCTTCGAGCTGCCCGGCGAAAACGCACGCGTGCTGCTGTCGCGGTTCCTCTCGGTGTGGATCCCGAAGCTGCCGCCCGCGGAGACCATCGTGCTGGTCGCGTGCAACCCGCATCGCGCGAAGCTCCGCTCGACGGCGTCGGCGGCGACGTTCTACTACGGGCTCGGTGACGTCGCCTCGTGGCGCGATCAATCAGGCCCACAGGATCTCGCGTCGCAGATCCGGCTGACCGCCGAAACCTGGTGCACTCTCCATCCCGTGGATAACGAGCTGATCAAGCGGCCCGGCACCGCGATCGACGACGACAAGAAGCACACGCTGGCCTCCATCTACTTGCTCAAGAAGATGGATCTCAAGCCCGAGGATGGCGGGATGGAGATGCCCGTCGTGTTGCCCTCCGAGCTCGCGCCGGTCGACGAGACGCTGCAGCAGATGGCCGTCGACGATCTGATCGTCGTCCACAAGAAGAAGCCGATCTGGGACCTGACGAAGAAGGGTCTGCAGTACCTCGCCGATATCATCGACGAGACCACGGACATGATCGACGAGTTCGACGATCTCGAGGTCCCCCAGGCGATCGAGGAGCTCCGCGCACGCAAGCTCGACGTCTATCGCGCGCGCTTCTTGTGGGGCTGGTACGAGGGCGAGTTCGACGATCTGGTGCTCTGGCAGGAGCGGCGTGGCTCGTCGCCGATCGAGCGGTTCTGGGCGTTCTACTTGATGAGCGACGAGTTCTGGAACGAGCTCGGTAAAGACCTCGAGGACTGACTACGGTCCGTGCGTCGTGGCGTACTCCATGATGCAGTCCTGGAACTTGTTGCAGTCGGTCTCGACGAGGCACTTCTCGTACATCGCGACGGTCTTGTCGTCGTCGGTGCACTGCTCGATGCCGGCTTTCTCTTTCGACTTCACCAGCTCGTACATCTCGTTGCCGAGCGTCTGCTTGACGCACGCGCCGTAGTGATCGGCGGCCTTGCGACAGACCTCTTTGTTGTGCCCCTTCGAGCAGGCGGCAACACCCAACACGGCGACAAGGACGGCCACGTAGCGCATGTGGAGTCAGACGAGACCGACCCGGATCGGTCGCATGGCTACGGAATGCCTGCGGCGATCCTTCCAAGAGTGGAGGGTCGAAGAAATCTCAGAACTGCATGAAACCAAGGCGGTTTTGGATCGAATGGTGGGGCGAGGTCGGATGTTGTGCTTGACGTGCGCGACGCTGCCTGTTGCTTC